>CAZAEY010000118.1:0-5935 GCA_964484155.1 uncultured Acidobacteriota bacterium | reverse complement strand
GTTCCGGGGTCGACTCTGCGAGGGAATAAACATTTCGCAAAAGTCAATGCCTGGGCGGAGATTTTTAGGGTCGCGTATTGAGGATGTGCAGTTTCGATGGAAGCGGCGCTGCGTGGGCGCCGTCTTCATCAATGTCTCCCGCCTTCTTCGAGCGCAGCACGCGTAACCCTGGAACGATAGCGGACTTTGTTCTATCCGAAGTATTGAGCGGTCAACGGGGACATGGAGAGCGAAGCCGCCAGCAGGAGCCAACAAAGGATGAACTCCCGCCGCCGGCTCGAGAAAACTTTCATCGTCCTGACCCTTCGGATGCGGGAGAGCTTCGATTCCTTCAATTCGCCGGCTGCCTATGGAGCGGCGAAACTTTCTCCTATCTTGATACCGGAATCCGACAATTCCTTGAAGTGGCGAGTTGCGCTGGAGTAGCGGCTTTCGCTGATTTCACGCTGTGCTATAGTGATGCGCGATGCTCCCAGAGACCGTCGGCCGGGACCGCGAAAGAATAGCCCGAAGGGGCCGGTTCAACGAGCTTCGCCAGCCTTTTATTCCGATTCTCCTGCTCCTGTGCTGCGCCTGCGGAACGGCGGATTCGGCGGCTACGGCGGAATCATCCGACGCGGTCGAGCGCGGCCTTTTAGAGGGCCGGTGGGAGCGCTTCCGGATGCTGGAGGTTTCCAGAGAAGAGCTGGCAGTCAGATGCGATGTAGCTGTCCTGGAGGCCCCCCCGGCCGAGAGCGAACTCCGGCGCCTGGCCTACAACATCGCCGGCGAGATCCAAACGCGGCTGGGCCGGGAGCGGCACCTTGCCGTCTGGATTTTCGACCCCGACGGCGAGACCCTGCTTGGGGTCGCATTCTATTCCCCGTTGACCGAGAGCTTTCAGTTCAGGACGACCCAGGAGCTGGAAGGGCGGGAGAGTCCTTGAAAAGGCGCACGACCCCTCTGAATTCCGTCCAGCGCGAGATGGGCGCCCGAATGGT
Organism: uncultured Acidobacteriota bacterium; assembly: GCA_964484155.1. GTDB lineage: Bacteria > Acidobacteriota > UBA6911 > RPQK01 > JAPXNP01 > DATKAT01. The sequence continues at coordinate 4,955 of CAZAEY010000118.1, read as the reverse complement.
GGAATTCGCCGGATGGGAGCTTCCAGTCCAGTTTGAAGGCGCGTTGAAGGAGCATCTTGCCGTGCGCAGCCGGGCCGGCGTCTTCGACGTCAGTCACATGGGTCGATTGGAGTTCCGCGGCCCCGACGCCCTCCTCCTGGCTCAGGAACTGACGAGTAACGACGTTCTTCGCCTGCAGGACGGCCAGGCTCAATACTCCTCCTTTCTGACCCCGAAGGGCACCTTTCTGGACGACATCGTCCTCTATCGGATCTCGGCCGAGCGCATCTTGATCTGCGTCAACGCCGCCACCTGCGAAAAGGATCTGGAGTGGATCGAAAGCCGCAGGAAGGGCAGAGTCCAGGTTGTCGATCGCAGCGAATCGACCGCTCAACTGGCGATCCAGGGGCCTAAGGCGGAAGCGATCCTTCAGCAGTTGACGGAGGCCGACCTGAAAACGGTTCGCTTTTATCGCTTCGTTCAGGCGGAACTGGCGGGGGCGTCCTGCCTCATTTCCCGCACCGGCTACACAGGGGAGGACGGTTTCGAAGTCTATTCGCCTGCTGATGCTGCGGAGGGCGTCTGGCGGAAAATGTTTGATGCGGGGCGTACTCATGGCCTGGCGCCGGCCGGCCTTGCCGCCCGCAACACGCTGCGCCTGGAAATGCGCTATCCCTTATATGGAAACGACATCGACGAGCGGCGCACGCCGCTGGAAGCAGGCCTGGGGTGGATCGTCAAGTTCGAAAAACCGTCCTTCGTGGGTCGCGAGGCCCTCCTGAGGCAAAAGGACGAAGGGCCGGCTGAACTGCTTGTGGGATTCGAGTTGATGGAGCCCGGAATCGCCCGTGACGGCTTTCCGGCGCTCTATGAAGGACAGGCGATCGGCAGGGTGACAAGCGGAAGCTTCTCGCCATCGCTTGAGAAATCCATCGGGCTTGTGTATTTTCCGGCTGATAGGGCCGCTGAAGAAACGGAGTTCGAAATCGATGTTCGCGGAAAGCGCCGGCGGGCCCGAATTGTGCCGACGCCGTTTTACAGGAAGAACTGACATCGAATGAAAAGAGATGAGATGATGGAAGCGAAAAGCTTTCCAGACGCCGTTGCAACTCCCCAGAAAGGACGCTCAGGATTATGAATGTTCCAGATGACCTCCTGTACACTAAAGATCACGAGTGGGTCCTTGTGGAGGGCTCATCCGCGACGATCGGCATCACGGACCACGCTCAAGATGCGTTGGGAGACGTCGTTTTTGTGGAGCTTCCCTCGCCGGACGAGAGTTTCAGCGCGCGGGACGTTTTCGGCTCTGTCGAGTCAGTCAAAGCCGTCTCGGAGATCTATATGCCCGTTTCAGGCGTCGTCGCCACCGTAAACGAAGCCTTGGAAGACACTCCGGAGCTGGTCAATTCCGATCCTTACGGCGAAGGCTGGATGGTTCAGATTCGAATCGAAGACAGTGCCGAGCTTGATGATCTGATGTCGGCCGAGGACTATCAGCAGTTTCTGGAGGAAGAAGGGAAATAGGCTGTTCACCATGAACTTGCTGCTTCTGCTGTTTCCGTTTTTCTGGCTCGGCGCGCCTCCTGCAGCGGCCCCTTCGTTTCGAGTCGACGCAGACTTCATCCGCGTTCCCGTTACGGTGTTGGACCAGAGGGGCGCAACGGTCCCAAACCTGTCCGCCGAGGATTTCCGACTCTACGACGAAGGCGAACTGCGGCCGATTTCAAACTTCGTGATCGACCAGAGCCCCCTGAATGTGGTGATTCTGATCGACACCAGCGGCAGCGTCCAGGACGAACTGGACGAAATCAAGCGAGCGAGCCTTCTTTTCGCCTCGGTGTTCGACCGGGACGACCGCATCGCCGTCCTGTCTTTTTCCGATCAGGTCGAGGTCTTACGGAGCTGGACCGCCGATCAACGGGCGGTGCGACGTTCGATCAACCGATTGGAGCGCGGATTTCGAACTTCTCTGTTTGACTCACTGCTGCACACCGTACGAGAAAAGCTCGACGCAGTGCCGGGGAAGAAGGCCATATTGCTCTGGACAGACGGCCTCGACAACGAAAGTCGCCACACCTTCGACGACGTGCTGAACGAACTCGTCGCTTCGGACGTTTCTCTATATATCGTAAGCCGAAGCCGACTGGTCCAGGCCAAAGTCGGGGATTCCGCTCGGATCGAGTTTCTCCAGCGGGTGATGCGGAATGTCTTGAACGACGAAGAGGACTTCCTGGACGTCTATTTCCGAGAGATGGAGACTTCCTTAAATCTGCTCGCAGAAACCACTGGCGGCCGGGTCTTTTATCCGGAAAAGCTGGATGAGCTGCGACGCTATTACGTGCAGGTTGCTCGCGAACTGAAGAACCAGTATTTGCTGACCTTTCCGCCTCCCGGAGAGTCGGAGATTGAATTCCGACGAATTCGCGTCGAATGCACGATTCCGGCGACCGAAGTCCATCACCGGGAAATGTACCGCTTTCCTTAAAAAAATCCTGACATTGCTTTTCCATCCCTTCCCGGGAACACATAGTTCGCCCATTTCGGACCTCGAGCGTTTAAGAGAGCATGAAGCCCGCCGTTGGGAGCATGCCGCGCCGTTTGGGTGCGGCAGCCTTGAAAGCTGCGTTGTTTCATCCTGCGCTCGTAGCGGCCTTCGGCGTCGTGCTCGTCCTGTGGAGTCGGGCGCAAATCGAGCCGGCGGAACTGACGTTCGACCTGGATCGCCCTCTCGAGGTCGAAGGCTGGATCTGTACTCCGCCCGAAATCGCCGACGGCAGCGTTCGCTTCCATCTCTGCGGGATCAGGGCGAGGCAGGAGAACCGTCCGGTTGAAGTTCACGGTTCGCTTCCCATTTTCCTTCAGGATTCAACCCAAGTTCCGATCGATCCGCCATTGCGGTTCGGCGAGTCGATCGCCTTTACGACGCCGCTTCGAACTCCTTCGCACTACCTGCTGCCGGGCGTTTCGGACGCGCGACTGCAGGCTCAGCTGCAAGGGCGCCCTTATCATGCGTCCCTGAAATCGCCCCTTCAGCTGCGGCGTCTGGGTATGACCGACATCGGTCGCAGACTGCAGCCGTTTTTCGATTACGTTGCGGCCTTTGAGGCCTTTTGTCGCGAGGCCTTGTCGCCGGAATCGGCGGCGCTCGTTCAGGCGGCCTTCCTCGGGAGAAAGGCGGCTCTCGGGCAGGAAAAGAGTTCCAAAGTCCGAGCCCTTGGGCTTGCGCACCTGTTCGTGGTCTCCGGATTTCACGTGACGCTCCTGATTCTGTTCGCGGGCTTGGCGATGGGAACTCGCCGCCCGGCATCAGCGGCGGCGCTGCTGCTTCTGGTCTGGCTGTACGTGGCTGCCGCGGGTCTGGGAGTTTCAGCGGTTCGAGCCGGCATCATGAACTCGATGGCGCTTGTGTTCTTGAACAGGGGTCTCCGCGGCAATCTTCCGAATACGATCGGAGTCGCAGCGCTCTTGCTGCTGGCACTGAACCCCTCACTGGCCTTCCACCCCGGATTTCAACTCTCCTTCCTCTGCGTGCTGGCGATCGCCCTTCTTTTCCTACCCGTTCACCCCTTCCTCGCCTGCCTTCGAAGCGCGACGGCGAGCCTCTGGAGCAATCGCCTCCAACTGCGCCGGGATAGCGCCTCCCGCTTCGCCCGAAGAATCCGATTTGGCCTGGAGGCGAAACTGGAGCCGCTTCGAGGACGCCGCCTGCAAATCGCTCTCCTCGGAATCTGCTGGCCCCTCTCCTATTTTCTCGCTTTGGCGGTCTGCAGCATCCTGATAAGCTTGAGCGTCCTTCCCGTCGTCGCCCGGCACTTCCACTTGTTTCTTACCCACCAATGGCTGCTCAACCTGTTCTTCGTTCCCGCCTTTTCCGCTCTTCTGGTCTGTTGTCTCATAGCCTTTCTGGCCTATCCATTCGTCCCGAGCGGCTGGGCCGGCGTTCCGCTGGAACTTATCGCCGGAACCATCAACCGCGGGATAGAAACTTCTTCTGGATGGGCCGCCGCAACCACGCATCCGGCGCCGGATGCGCTGATTCTGGCAATCTACTATGGCCTGCTGTTGACGCCGATCGCGCTCCTCCCTCGGCGTTGGAAGGGGCTGGCGCTGATCGCCCCTCTTGCCCTGTATCTGCAAGGCTCGCTTCCGACGCGCCACGATCCCTCCGTGCTCGAAATAAGTCTGCTGGATGTGGGGCAAGGCGAAAGCATCCATCTGCGATACCCGAGCGGGGCTTCGGGCCTGATCGATACCGGGGGCCTGACCTTTCCGCTGGATAATCGCGTGGTAGGAGAGCGGTTGCTCGCCCCCTACCTGGCATATTCGCGCGTGCGGAGCTTACAGTTCGTCCTGCTGACCCACCCCCATGCAGACCACATCCAAGGCTACCGGACGCTGGTTGAGACGACCCCCATCGGACAACTCTACTATTCGGCCCCACACGATAGCTATCGACCACCCATGACCCGTCTCGTTCGCGGCTCGGCCTTTCATTTTTCAGGCGTGCGCCACGAAGTCCTGCACCCCGCCCCCGAAGACCTGGCCGCGCTCTCGCCGAATAATCTCTCCCTCGTAGTGCGGATCGAGTACGGAGAATTTTCCTTCCTGGCCACCGGCGATATCGAATCACAGGTGGAACGAAGGCTGGTCCGACAAGGAATGAAACCTGTCACGATCTTGAAGGCGGCGCACCATGGAAGCAGCACCAGCACGGAAGTCGAGATGCTGGACGCACTTCGCCCGAAGGCCGTTCTGATCTCGGCCGGTAGACGAAGCCCCTTGGGCCATCCCTCCCGCCAGACGCTCCAAAGAATCAGGCAAGCCGGAGTCCCGTACGCCTCAACTTCGGAACGAGGCACGCTGCGCATCCGGACCGACGGGAATTGGTGGGAGCTGCAACACTTCTGCGAACGCGAGCGACGATTCCTCCCCATCGCCTGCGGGGGTATCCTGAAAGACGGGTGAAACGGAGCGCC
>CAZAEY010000117.1:6835-11350 GCA_964484155.1 uncultured Acidobacteriota bacterium | reverse complement strand
TCCCAACCCCAGGGTTGGCGGGGGCAACGGCGCAACCGTTGCCCCCTTTTTTTTGGTTCCATCATCGATGTTAAGCGGTCTGATACTTACAGGAGTGACTGCCGCCGGTTGGATGGACTACAGGTCGAACCGCATTCCCAACTGGCTGGTGCTTTGCTTCGCCCTCTCGGGGGTGATTTTTCACGTTCTGACGGGAGGTTGGAGCGGTCTGGGACTGAGTCTGGGCGGCCTGGGCCTGGGTCTGGCGGTATTGTTTCCACTGTTCGCCATTCGCGCCATGGGCGCCGGCGACGTAAAGCTGCTGGCCGCGCTGGGAGCGGCGGTGACTTATAAGCACGTACTGATAATTCTTTTGGTGGCTGCGGCCATTGCGGGTATAATGGCCCTGATGACAGTCTGGCGAGGCTCGTTGCTTCAAGTTCTTTTTAATGTAAAAGCGATGGTTTTCGCGACTCTCTCCGGAGACCGGGAAACCGTGCGCGAATTCTCAATCGACAGCGAACATTCAGTGGGAATTCCCTTCGGAGTCTCGCTGGCGCTGGCTTCCTGGGTATTTGTGATTTTTAACTGGAGCCGGATATGAAATCCATGTCACGTTTTACTACTGTGCGGAGGGAACCGGCTATGGCCGGAGAATCGAGTGGCTTTTCCAACGGGGCGCACGGAAAGGAACCGCATCGCCGGTCCCAACGGGGAGTGGCCATCGTGGAATCGGCCATCACGCTCCTGATGTTTTTCGTGCTGCTGCTGGGCATCATGGAGGCGGGTCGCTTCTTCCAGGTGCAGCAGGTGCTGACGGACGCGGCACGGGAGGGCGCCCGGTTGGCGGTGGCCCCCTTCAGCCAGTCTAGCTCTTTTCCAAATGATACCGCGGTGGCGGCAGAGGTCCGCCGGTTTACAAACTCGGCCAACATTAGCGTCCCAGACAGTGGGATCCAGATAAATAGAAACTTTCCCTGCGAGAACGTCGCGATGGGCTGTACGGAGGTCATCGTCACCACCGAGTACCGGATTTTGACGATTGCGATGTTCAGCGCTCTGGCCGTGAATCTCCGCGGGCGGGCGGTCATGCGAAATGAGGCGCCACAATGAACGAGACAATTAAACCCGAAAGTCGTTTTCCGTGTAAAGAATCAACTGGAACGAACAGCGGCATCCTGAGCCGCAACCTGCAGCTTTCGCCGGCGGATAGTTCCCCTCGGCGTCGAGAGCGGGGCGCGGTCATCGTGGAACTGGCGATTCTGCTGCCTCTGATCGTGACGATCTTCGTCATCATCATCAATCTGGGACTCGTGCTCCGGGAGCACCAGGTGATCCAGAACGCGGCGCGGGAAGCGGCGCGTTATGCGTCGCTGCCGGAGCAGAACCCCGAGTTGGGGGATCGTCGATCGCAAATCCGCCAGAGAGCCATCGATTACTGCGCGCTGGAAAATGTCACGATAAATGCGACCCACATCACAATCGATCAGTTCGTTCCCGTCGATAATGGAGTCACTGTGGAGACGGGAACGCGGGTAGCGATCCGATACACGAGAAATGTGCTGATCCCCGCGGCGGGGCTGCTGCCCTCGTCCGAAGTCGGGCTGGCCGCGCAGGGGACATTTCGAAATTTGTATTGATTGTAAGGACGATTAACTTGACCGAAACCAAACGTAACGATAAAAGACGCCGCCCCGCGCGGGGATGGTCGGGGAGACAGGAATCATGAACCGAAGTCGCATGTTAATTCTGGCCTTTTTCGCTCTTCTGTTGAGCGGCGTGGTCACCTTTCTGGTCTATCGGGAGCTGGATTCCCGCTTCAACCCGGATGTGGACGAATCCGTTCAGATCGTAGTGGCGCGCGACCGGCTGCCGCTGGGCACCCGGTTGACCGATATGCACTTGACAACCACTCCCTGGTCTCGGGGAGTGCAGCTCGAGGGAAGTTTTGCAGATCCCGCCGAAGTGATCGGACGGGGCGTCGTCGTCCCGATGCTGGCCAACGAACCGGTACTGGAATCGAAGCTGGCGCCCAGGGAAGCCGGCGCCGGCCTCATGTCGGCCATTCCGGAAGGGATGCGGGCGGTTTCGGTGGCGGTCAATGCCGTCATCGGCGTGGCCGGATTCATCGGTCCCGGAACGCGCGTCGACGTCATTTTGACCGGCTCCCCTACGGAACGGGGCCGGCGGGACACCTCGAAAGTGATTCTGGAAAACATCGAGGTTCTGGCGGCGGGGCACAATGTGGAGCGGGACGCCCAGGGACGGCCGCAAAACGTACAAGTCATCACGCTGCTTGTGACGCCCGACGACGCGCAAAAGCTGGCGCTGGCCCAGCAGGACGGCGCCATCCAGCTGGCCATGCGCAATCCGATGGATCTGGATCATGTGGATCCGCAAGCCTTCCGACGCGAATCCCTGTACGGCTCGGGCTCCAGCTATTCGCCGGTTCCCGAGGAGCCGACGGCGGAAGTTCCCAGGAGGGTCGTGCGCGTGGTGCAGGCTGCGCCGGAAGCGCCGCCGCCTCCGCCGCCGCCGGTGACATTTACGGTGGAACTGATCCAGGGAAGCAAGCGAGAGTCCAGTACGTTCGAGGAGCGCAAACCGAATTAGGAGGGGGAATCCATGAATCGCTTTTTCGCAGTTTTGCTGCTGGCGCTGTTGCCCGGCGCGGCGGCTCTGCCGGCCGAAGTGCCTGCAGAGATCGGCCGCCTGGAGGCGCAAACCCAGCAAATCGATATGCCGGACGAACCGATGGAGCTGAGAGTTCTGGTCGGGCGCTCGCTGGTGCTGAATTCTCCGGAGCCGCTGGGTCGGGTCTCCGTCACCAACGACGAGGTGGCCACGGCCATCATCATCACCGCAACGCAGGTGTTGATCCATGGCCAGCAGGCCGGAACGGTCACGCTGCTGCTGTGGGACCAGGAAGACAACGTCCGCTCGTTCGATCTGCGCGTGATGTTCGACCTGCGCACGGTGGAAGCCATGATTCGGGACCTGCACCCGGACCAGCCCATTGAGGTCGCTCAGTCGGGCGAATCCCTGGTGCTGACCGGCGTGGTCGACTCCGAAGCGGTCATGAATCGCGCCGTGGCGCTGGCTCAGGCCCAGGCGGCTACGGTGATCAACCTGATGAGTCTGGACGTCAACACGGATGCCGTCCTGCTGCAGGTCCGGTTCGCCGAGGTGGATCGCGCCGCCTTGTCCGAGCTGGGCGCCAACATTATGAGCACCGGCCTCTTCAACACTCCGGGACAGTTTTCGACCGGTCAGTTCGGCCCTCCGCAGCCGCAGCAGCAGGGGGGAATTACGAGTTCCATCGGCGCCCGTCTGGAAGGGACGGAGACCACCTTCCGGCTAACCGACCTGCTGAACATCTTTCTCTTCCGGCCGGACCTCAATCTGGGCGTGACGATTCGCGCCATGGAGCAGCGGAGTCTGCTGCAGGTGCTCGCGGAGCCGAATGTCCTGGCCCTGAACGGCCAGGAAGCCAGTTTTCTGGCGGGCGGCGAATTTCCGTTCCCAATGCTGCAGGGCGGCGGCACTTTCCAGGGCATCACCGTCGTGTTCAAGGAGTTCGGCGTGCGCCTCAGCTTTACGCCCCAGATCGGCAAGGATGGACTCATCCGCCTGAAGGTGGCCCCCGAGGTCAGTTCGCTCGACTTCGCCAACGCCCTGACGGTCTCCGGCTTTCTGATTCCTGCCTTGGCAACCAGGCGGGCCGAAACCGAAATCATTCTGAAGGACGGCCAGAGCTTCGCCATTGCGGGTCTGATCGACAACCGGCTCACGGAAATCGCCAATAAAATTCCAGGGCTGGGCGATATTCCCTTCATCGGAAAACTGTTTCGCAGCCGTTCCTTCAGCCAGAGCCGCTCGGAGCTCCTTGTAATGGTGACTCCGAGATTGGTGCGGGCCCTCGATCCGCACGAGCTTCCTCCCGGACCGGAGTTTCCCAAGCCGTTTCTGGAGGAACAGAAATTCGATTCGCAGGGCAGCAGAGGCGCCCGAGGGGATCGATAGGAGAAAGTCGTTATGAAGAACCGTAAGCGTCAGAGTGGTTATGTAGCCGTTACGCTGGCCGCCACACTCGTGGTTTTGCTGGGATTCGCCGCCCTTGCGGTGGACGTGGGCGTCTTGTACAGCGCTCGAACGGCGGCTCAAAGGGCTGCCGATGCTTCAAGTCTGGCGGGCGCCTTCACTTTCATCGTGAATCCGGGCGCGGACGAAGACCGGATTCGGGCGCAGGCCATCGCCGCAGCCAGCACCAATGAAATACTGGGAGAGTCAGTGGTCGTCCTGGAAGACGATATCGATGTCGACATGGCGAACCGGCGAGTCACAGTGACCGTGCACAGAACCGCCAACCGGGGGAACCCGATCGGCACGTTTTTCGCGCGGGCGCTCACGATTCGCTCCGCTGACGTCCGCGCTCTGGCCACCGCGGAGGCTTCCGACATAGCGGTCGGATCGCTGTGCACCAAGCCGTGGATGGTTCCCAATACGATCATTTCTTCGATTTTCGACCCGGCGTTG
>CAZAEY010000117.1:0-6735 GCA_964484155.1 uncultured Acidobacteriota bacterium | reverse complement strand
CCGTTTTCCGTACCATTGCGGCTGGTGAAGCTGCCGGACGAGAGTTGAAACTGTCATTACGCAACGTGAAGGGATTGCCCCTCTGACGCAGAGGGATCGATTATTAAATGAGTAGTTCATCGAATTTAGATTTAAGGATTGGAATCCTCGCCTCATCTTTTGAAGCCTGCAAATCGTTGGCCGAGGAAGTCGAAGAGACGGGGATGTGCTCGGTCGTTGTGGAGGCGGCCGAATACTGCAAGACCCGCAACGACGAATCGGCCCGCAAGATTCTCAAGGCTGCTCCGGAGATCGTGATCGTGGACCTGGAGGAGTTTGACGAAGGGGTCGAGAGTCTGCAGCTGTTGAATTCGATCCTTCCGAAGGCCTGGTTGTTCGTGGCCTCCGACTCCACTGACCCGGAGAAAATCATCGAAGCGATGCGGGCCGGCGCCCGGGAATTCATTTCCAAGCCGGTGACCGCAGGAAATCTCACGAAAGCGCTGACCCGCTTTCAGAGCGAACGCAAGAGAAGGGGAACGGAAGTCACCCGCGGGCAGATCTACTGCGTGACAGCCGCAAAAGGGGGCTCCGGGGCCACTTCGGTCGCCATCAGCCTGGTCGCTTCGCTCGCGGCGCTTCAGGACACGCGCGTGGCCCTGATCGATCTGAACCAGCCGATGGGAGATGCCGCCGCCTATCTGAATTTGAAGCCGACTTACAGCGTCCAGGATGCGTTGGCGCAGTCGGAGCGGCTGGATCCTGTGCTTCTGGAGAGTCTGATGAGCCGTGCGGACGGTTTCGGCGTGCTGCCGGGAGTTCCGGAATACGTCCCCGGTCAGGAACCGGAACCGGAGAGGCTGGCCAAGTTGATCGAAGTCGCGTCGCAAACGTATACCCATTCGGTCGTGGACCTCCCCTCCGGCCTGGAGGAAGAGAGCATGCGGGTCGTCACCGATGCCGCCAGCGCCGTGATCGTCGTATTGACTCCGGAGCTGCCTGCATTGTGGCGGACTCACCGGCTCCTGACGTTTCTGGAGCGGACAGCCGGAATGGACAAGCTGCGGCTGGTGGTCAATCGCAGCGCCAAGGGAGATCTGATCAACGAGAAGGAAATCCAGAAGGTTCTGGAGCATCCCGTGTACTGGTCGCTGCCGAATGACTACGGCGCCGCCATCAGCGCTATCAACTCTGGAAAGCCGATCGTATCGGTGAATCACTCCCAGCTTTCGCGCAGCTACCGCGAACTGGCGGGGTCTTTGAGCGGAATTCCCGCAGAAGCAAAGAAAAAGGGGTTTCTGAACATTTTCGGTTAACTATCAACAACCCGATCGGGGATGGAATATGGCTATCAACGGCAGTCCTGGAAAACAGGAATATTGGCAGGTTAAAAGTTCGCTGCACACCAAATTATTGCAGGAAGTCGATCTCGAGCGCTTGAATCGCCTCGAAGAGAAGGTCGCCCGGGAGAGGGTGCAAAAGGTCCTGCGCGACATGCTGCAGAAGGACAACACTCCGCTGACTTCCGGAGAGCGGGATCAGATCATCGCGGAAGTCGTGGACGAGCTGTTCGGTCTCGGCCCTCTGGAGCCGCTGCTGGCGGACGAAACGATCGCGGACATTTTGGTCAACGGGTGCAAAAACGTTTACATCGAGCGCCACGGCAGACTGGAGAAGACCGACGTTCAGTTCAATGACGACCAGCACCTGATGCGGATCATCGAGCGGATCGTCTCCAGGGTCGGTCGACGCGTCGACGAGTCCTCGCCGATGGTCGACGCCCGCCTGCCCGACGGATCCCGCGTAAACGCCATCATTCCTCCGCTGGCTCTGGACGGTCCCGCCGTCTCGATCCGTCGCTTTGGAACCGATCCCCTGATGGCTTCCGATCTATTGGAAAAGGGCTCGATGACCCCGCAGATGCTGGACCTTCTGAGGCTTTCTGTTCAAGGCAAGTTGAACGTCCTGATTTCCGGCGGAACCGGCGCAGGGAAGACCACGCTGCTGAACATCCTCTCTGCCTTTATCCCAAAAACGGATCGCATCGTCACCATTGAAGACGCGGCGGAACTGCAGCTCAAGCAGGAGCACGTGGTTCGTCTGGAAACGCGACCGCCCAACATTGAAGGAAAGGGTTCCATCAAACAGCGGCAGCTCGTCATCAATGCCCTGCGCATGCGCCCGGACCGAATCGTCGTGGGCGAGGTTCGCGGAGAAGAAGCCATGGACATGCTGCAGGCGATGAACACCGGTCACGAAGGATCGATGACCACGATTCACGCCAACACTCCCCGGGATGCCCTCAGTCGACTGGAGACGATGGTCTCGATGTCGAACTTGAACCTTCCGGACAAGGCCATCCGTCAACAGATGGCCTCGGCCATCAACCTGGTCGTACAGTGCAACCGCATGCCGGACGGGACGCGGAAAGTCACCAGCATCGCGGAAATCACCGGCATGGAGGGACCGACCGTCACCATGCAGGATCTTTTCGTGTACGAGCGACAGGGATTTGATGAGAACCGGCGCGTGAAGGGCCGCTTCCGGGCGACGGGAATTCGTCCGAAATTCACCGAACGGCTGTTCGCTGCGGGTCTGCAGATTCCAGCCGATACGTTTGCCGTTCATGCGGGTTAGGCAGGTCGAACCATGAGCTTAGCGATCATTTCTCTGCTGATATTCGTCGTTATCCTGGGCCTGATGGTCAGCGCCATCTACTTTTTCGTTGAGGCGCCGGCTTCCCGCAAGCAGCTGCGCACCCGGTTGGCGGCGGTTCGGCAGTCGTCGTCCCAGACAATGGAAGGCCTGGACAACGACACCCTGATGATGCGGGAGGACCTGTTCCGGGATCTTCCCTTTCTGAGCCAGTTGCTGGTTCGCTTTCCGGGCATCGCCGAGCTGCAGCTCATGCTGGATCAGGCCGCGATTCAGATGCGCCTGGTAAACCTGCTCTTGTTGTCGCTCGGGTTGGCCGTTGGGGGACTTCTTTTCGGAATGCTGTTTGGAATGCCGACGTTGCTGGCTCTCGTGATGGCCGCATTTGTCGGCGTGATCCCCTTCTTCTGGGTCGCCATGAAGAGGAGGAGACGGTTCAACAAGTTCGAAGAGATTTTTCCGGACGCCATGGATCTGCTGGCACGCGCCGTTCGGGCCGGGCATGCCTTCACTTCGGGCCTCGAGCTGATCGCCAAGGAGATGCCTGAACCGGTGGCGACCGAGTTTCGGGTCGTATACGACCAGCAGAACCTGGGCTTGCCGATGAAGGAGGCGCTCAACAACCTGACGGTCCGCGTGCCGCTTCCCGACGTTCGCGTCTTCGTCACTTCGCTGCAGATTCAGAGGGAGTCGGGCGGAAATCTGGCCGAGATTCTGGACAACCTTTCCACGGTGGTCCGGGAACGCTTCAAGATTTATCGCCAGATTCGGACTTACGCCGCGCAGGGCCGCCTTTCGATGTACGTGTTGATGGCCATGCCGCCGGCGACCGCCGTGTTGATGTATCTTTCGAATCCCGAATATCTTCGGATCCTGTTTGAAGAGCGAATGGGCCACTTTATGCTGATCGGCGCAGTGGTTTCCCAATTGATCGGCTACTTCGTGATTCGGAAGATCATTCAGATCAAGGTTTGATTATGGACTTCATGACTCTTGCCCTTATCGCTCTGGCGACCCTGGTTTTCCTGGGTCTGTTCGCCATTCTGTACGCGCTTCTGAACCGCGGCGTCAATCTTCGCGAAAGAGTGCGCCCGACGGGGCCTGTCGAAGAGCGATCGGATCTGGACGAAAGGGACGCCTACTACGAGAGGCTGGAGAAAGTCTTCAAGCCCCTCGGACAGATGATACCCCGCTCGCCTGAAGATCTGGGGCGCGAAGAGCGCCGACTCATGCAGGCGGGAATCCGGCGGCGCGACAGCGCCCTCATTCTTTACGGCGTGCGCCTGGCGCTGGCGGGCGGCATTCTCATTTTGACCGCCTTTACCGGGCATCTGTACGCTTATCCCTATCTTTGTCTGCCGCTTGCGATCCTGCTGGGCGCCGCGCTCCCGGACGTCTGGCTCTCCTCCAGGATCAGCGAGCGGAAGGAAAAGCTGCAGCTGGCGCTGCCGGACGTCATGGATCTTTCTGTGGTCTGCGTCGAAGCGGGCCTGGGCATGGACCAGGCGCTGCTTCGCATCGGTCAGGAGATTGACGAGACGCACCCGGAAATTTCCGAGGAATTGCGGATATACAGCCTGGAGATCAATGCGGGACGGAGCCGAGCCGATGCCTTGAGGAATCTTTCGGCCCGAACCGACGTGGACGATCTGAAGTCGCTGGTGGCGGTTTTGATTCAGGCGGATCGTTTCGGAACCAGCATCGCCCAGTCGCTGCGGATATTCTCTGAAAACCTTCGAACGAAGCGGAGACAGCGGGCCGAAGAGCGGGCCGCAAAGATCACCGTCAAGATGATTCCTCCGCTGGTCATCTTCGTGTTTCCTGCCATTTTCGTCGTGGTCGCGGGACCCGCCATCATTCAGATCGCCCAGCAGTTGCTGCCGCTGATGGCCGGGGGAGAGTGATGAACTTCGCGTTTCAGGCGCTATTCGCGCAGGATGGCGATGCACAGCGGATTCCCCCGGGCGCCGGCGCCCGACTGCAATTCGCCTGAAGGGGAGAAAAGACCGATGATGCGAATGAAGAAATGGAAACCCGTTCCGAGAGCGATTCTGGCAACCGCTATTGCGACCCAATTGCTTCTTTCCTCCTGCGTCAGCCGACAGGCGGGCCAGGCTTCATTGACCGGCCGCGTTCCAACCGACAAGAAAGCGGAGAATCCATACGGCAGCGCAGACCCGGAGAGTTTCGCAGAATACATCCGCACTGTTTTTCGCGTCTCCCAGAAGGGGACCCCGGATGGCCTGGAGCGGGAAGTCCATTTGCTGAAAGAGAATCCTCATTTGGCTGAGCTGTCCGAACGCGTCGCCGCCGACCCTTCAGATCTGGCCGCGCGCTTTGAACTGGCCCGAGGATTCGAGCATGCCGGCTCGCTCAGTTCGGCCTTTCAGCAATATGAAGAGGTCTTGAAAATCGATCCGGAAGACGCCGCGGCCCTGTACGGTATGGCGCGCATCTGGTTCGCGTGGGGCGACTCGGTCGAGGCGCTGGACGCCGCATCTGACTCGCTGGCCCTGAATGCCCATCAATCCGGAGCCTCGGAGCTGATCGGGAGGATTTATTTAGGCCGCAATCAGCCAGAGTTGGCATTGGCGGCCTTTGAACGCGGACTATCCCGAGACCGGGAAAACGCCCGCCTGACCGCAGGCGCCGGGTTGGCCTGGGAACGGCTGGGGCGGGAGGATCGCGCCCAGGAACACCTGGAAAAAGCGCTCACGCTGGATCCGTCACTGGATGACGCGCGCAAGGAACTCGGAGCGATGCTGGCCCGACAGGGATTGCTGGCCGACGCCTACCTTCACCTGCGACAGGTCGAAGGCGATGCGATGGCGCTAGTTCGGCTGGGCGCCATCCTGTTGACCGCCGGTCGCTATCACCAGGCAAGAAAGGCCTTTCAGGAAGCCCTGGAGAAGGATTCCAGCCTGGAAGAGGCTCGCATGCAGCTCTCCCGGGTGGAAGCGCAGCTTCCTCCGCCCAGTGTCGTTGAGATTCCGGCTTTTTCGGGACGCGAAGGAACGGCCTATATGGCTGCGTTGCCGGCTCCAAAACGATTTGATTCCGAAGGGTTTACAGTCGTCGGCGGGCTTCAGGCGGCCGACATTCGACGACAGTTGAAGAGCCGGGTCGATCTGGGTTCGCTCGCCTCCAGCGGCAGACACGTCGTCGACCTTCCCATGACTCGGGAACTGGGCCCGCCGATCCAGAGTCACGTCGTGCATTTGAGCGATGGAGTTTTCCACAGCTCATCCACATCCCTTTCAGAAACTGAGAGTTCGTTGAAATTGGAAGAGCTGGAACCCCTTCCGGTCGTTGTAACGCTTCCGTCGTTCCAGGAGCCCATGCCCAATGTTTCGATGAGCGAACTTCAACAACGGGTCGAAGTCGCCGAAGCCTCACAGGCGGAAGCCCCTGCTTCGACTCCTGCCGGGCCGGGCGAAATAGCGGCGGTTGTTACTTTGGACATGGCCCCGACTGAATCCGCTTCTACTCAAGCGGTTGCAACCGGATTCCCGACGGCTCGCGAGGCGGAGTCAGAAGTCGCCGTCGCGACGACGGTTGCCGAACAGGCGACAAGCGATCCGCGCCACGAGACGGCGGCACGGCTTGCTGTGGAACTGGCGAATCTAAACGGAAACATCCTGCGACTGCCGCTGCAGCTTCGCCTTGAGGAGATCCGCGCTATCGCCTCACCGGTCGTCGCTTCGCCCGCTGGAATCGTTGCCCCTTCGGCAAGCGATCGAATTCCGCAAATTGAAAGAACTCAATCCCGGTTCGAAACCCCCGTTCAATCTTCGGATTCGATCGTTCCCAAGCCCATTTCCGGCCCGAACGATTCCCCGCCCCTTCCGGATTCAAGCCTGGATTCAGAAACAGCTGCCGCGCTCTTGAGCGCGGAGCCTCCGGTCGATCCGGATGCCCTTTCTGGCGCAAAATCGATTGCGCGGCAATCGGCAAAGCCCTCCGGAAGCGGTTTCTGGACGCCGAAATGGGACATGCTCCATTCCCCATGGACGCTGCAGTTGCTGGCGCTGTTGCTGATGCTCCTGAGCATCGTTGCAGCCCTCGGCATGCGCCGGCGGAGAATGTCGGAGTAGGCGTTCG
>CAZAEY010000116.1:0-11533 GCA_964484155.1 uncultured Acidobacteriota bacterium | reverse complement strand
CGCGGCAGGGGTTCATTTGCGCCGGCGAGGTCTCTCCGGGTCGCGACGTTGTAACAACCGGATCGGCCCAGGCGGGCCCGCTCGTTGCTGCTTTCGCAGCGGGTTGCCCGACACTGACCTGCACTTCTCAAATCCGCCGGCTGCGGCGCGGGATTGCGCGTCACTCCACTTCCAGGATCTCGATCCGCTCGATCGTTTTACGGATGGCAAAAAGCGCCTCGTTGTTATCGTCCTCGTCCGATGGCCAAAGCCAGAGGCCTGGGCCGTCAAACAGCGACGAGTCGTTTTTGGCGCGGCCTTCGAAGATCTCTCCGTCGGAAAAGCGGACTCTCATCCAGACCCACTTCTTGCCGGGGGATTTATTCAGAAACTTCAGCGTCTTGTATGTTGGGTCGCCCTTGAAGTTCTTAACGAAAAAGACGGCTTTCAGATCGCGATGGGCATATTTCGTGTTCTCGCCGTCCCGGCCGATTACAGTCACGCTGGAACTGTCGATGTAGCCATGACCGGAAAAGCCGCGGTAAACCTTTCCATCGCGTGTGCGAACGATGACCTTGGACAAGGTCGAGTCAGGCTCACCGCCACCGCCGGCCTGTTGAGACTTCTTCATAGCCGCCTCATACCATCTCACAGGGGAGAGCCATCGTTCCAGTTTCAAGTCAAAAAAAGCCCGATTCGGCGGGGTCGCAGTCAACCGGACGACATCCCAAATTGACTCCACCCTAATTTCGGGACTCCAAGAATCCTGTCGCCCATGTTCCCGGACTGAAGCTTCATCGACGTGGGCGGTCCACACCCGTTGCGCCAATCACCCAGCACCGAGCCCGTCGCACAATGCGACCAGACTATGTAACCTACTTCCCACTGCCGCACGGGCGATTCACGAGGGGGCTGGCCGAGAGGGGGAGCGCCCAGGGAAGGCAATCTGTTTCAAAAACTCGAAAGTATACGTTAAAATACTATGTTGCAAAGGTTTACATAAAGCAGCACCTGCTCCGGCCCGCGCCCCGCTGTTCCTATCAAGACAATTGGCACCCGTCTTGCAAGGAGAGTTCTTGCGATTGAATGTGTGGATTCCGGGGAATCGACGAAAGTGCAAACGATAGAGAATTCGAGGTTTTGGGGGAACTAATGATTCATTGCCGCAGCGAGATCATGCAGAGGGTAGTCGAAGTGGTCGCGAAAGTCTCGATGCTCGACAGTAACGTCTTGTTAACGGGCGAGAGCGGAGTCGGAAAAGAGGTTGCCGCCAGAGAAATCCATCGGCTTTCGAACAGAAGCGGCCAGCCGTTTTTCAGAGTGGCGGCCTCAGCGCTCCCTTCCAGCTTTGTGGCCCACAGCTGCCACCGCCGCGAGGCCTGCGTGGAAGAGGGCGTGGAGCAGGAGGTCGGCTTCTGCAACGGTACCCTCTATTTTGATGAAATCTCTGATCTGAATCCCGACGCTCAGAGAGATTTGGCTGCGATGATCCGGCAGAAGGAATACATCGGTGAAAATCCACGGGGCATTTGCTACAGGCTGGATGTGAGAATCCTGGCTTCGACTCGTCGAAACCTTCGCGAAGAAGTTCTGACCGGTCGATTTGATCCGAGGTTGTTTCAGGAGATCAACTTCGTACGCCTGGAGATTCCGCCCTTGCGGGAGCGACAGGACGACATCCCGATACTCCTGGAGACCTTCACCTGCAAGTACGCCAGGGAGTATGCAAAGGCGATTCCCCGCTTGGGGCGCGATCAAATGGATGTCTTGATCGAGTATCCGTGGCCCGGCAACGTGCGAGAGTTGGAAAACTTCGCGAAGAGGATCGTCGCAGCGGGACCTCAGCCGCGCTTCTTTGAGCAACTGGTGTCCAAACAGCTGGCCCGTGAAAAGGGTTCGGTGGAGTGGAACGGAACAAGAACAGTTCATCAGAAGTACATTTTCTAAGGATTGCAGTGAGTTTTGCGGCCTCTATGCCGGCGGCGCCGACGCTGAATCGGCGAAAGGCGGACGGGATGATGAAACAGAAGTTCAAAAAGGCGGGAAGCAGTCGATCCTCCGGATCGGCCGCAGCGCTTATTCTGGCATTGGCGATCGGCTTCAGCGGGGCAGTGGCGGCGGCGCAGACTGCCGCGTCCGAATCCGATAGTCCGCTGATTCCGATTCAACCGCTTTATGTGATTCAGCCCAGCGACATGCTGGAGATCTTCGTCTGGAAGGAGCCGGAACTTTCACGCACGGTTTTGGTGAGGCCCGACGGGCGGATCTCCTTTCCACTGATTCAGGATCTGAACGCGGCCGGCCTGACCGCGCCGGAGCTGAAGGAGAAGGTCGAGGAGCTGCTGAAGGATTATCTGGAAACCCCCAATGTCACGGTGATCATCGACGCCATCCGCAACTACAAGTTCTACGTCACGGGAGAAGTCAACAACCCGTCCAGCTTTACTTCGGAGCAACCGGTGACGGTGCTTCAGGCGCTGGCGATGGCGGGCGGGCTGAGGGACTTCGCCGACAAAGGCGGCATTCAGGTGGTGCGCACGTACGGGCGCGAGCACGTGTACCTGGAGTTCGACTACAGGGACGTCATTCGCGGCCGAAGGACGCAGCAGAACATCGTCCTTCGCCCCGGAGACGTGGTGGTGGTGCCCTAACACAAGGAGGAGCGAAGGACGATGGTCTATAGAATGTATTCTGCAGTTCTGGCGCTGCTTCTTTTGCTGGCGCTTTCGTCCGCTGTCAACGCACAACGGCAAAATTCGGTGGGAACAAGCGTTTCCCTCCTTGGATCGGTCGATGACAACCCGCAGGTCAGCGGCATTCGCAGCGTGACCGAACTGGAGAGGGACTTCCGCCTGGTCTACGGAGTGTACCCTTCGATCTGGCTGAACTCGCTGGGTCGCGGCTCCAGGCTGGAGTTGAAATACGATTTCGGATTTAATCAGGTCGATTCGGAGTTGGATCTGAATTCGCAGTCGCACGGGGCCACCGCCTTCTTTGAGACGCGGCTGGGGCGCCGGGCGAACATGTCGATTGCCAACAGCTTCAGAAAATCTCCCGATTTCACGACCTTCAATTTTTTCCGCGGCATCGTTTTTACGCCAGACGGGGCTTTCTTTGATTTTGAAACCGTCGCCTTGCGCCGGGACAGCTACGAAAACACCGCAACTGTGAACGTCGATTACCAGACCGGACCGAAGTCCTATCTGGAATTCGGGTTCGGACACTCGCTGGGACGCTTTGACGAAGACCCTTTTTTCCAGCAGCGGTTAGCCGATCAGGATCGTTATCTCGGCAGTTTCCATTATCGGCGCGAAATGTCGCGGCAAACCAGTTGGAACGTCGGATACCGCGCCGCTCAATACGACTTCAGGCGAGAGTTTTCCGACGGGCGGACGCATGACATGAGCGTGGGATTGAGACACCTCCTGTCGCCGACCGTGCGGCTGAACGCATCGGCCGGACCCTCCTACACCGAATCCCTGGGAGGCGACGGCTTTGACAGCTTCCTGGGATATCACGCCGATTTCAGCGTCAGCAAGAGCTTTGAAGACGATGTGGTCACGCTCAGCTACCGGCGCGAAAACGGAACCAGCGTCGGCATCGGATCCCTTTCCAAGGCCCAGCGGCTGGGATTTGGCGTCACCCACTCGCTGGGGCGCGACAGCACGCTCAAATTCGGCCTGAGTCTATACGAGACCCAGCGGATTTTCGACAACCCGTTCGAAACCAGAGGCTTGGACGCTTCGCTGGTATGGAGCTATCTGCTGACCCAGAACGTGGCGATCAGCGCCGGCGGAAACTACCGGGCGCAGGAAGGGAACGACTTTCTCGATTTCGACCGGCGTCGAGTCTTCATCTCTCTCCGCTTCCAGTTGCCGGATTTTTGGAGATTTTAGGGCATGAAGAAATTCGTCATTGAAAATCCCAGAGATGTCCTGGCCATCGTTGCCAGACGGAAATGGTGGTTCGGGATCATCGCAATGTCCGGTCTGCTTTTGACCGGATTGACCTTGGTTCTGCTGCCCAAGATCTACGTCTCCTCGACGCTCGTTTTGATCGAGCCCCGGGACATACCCGAAGACATGGTCCGGGATCTGATCGTCGCCGATACCCAACAGCGGCTTGCCGCGATCCAGGAAACCGTATTAAGCCGCACCAATCTGCTTCGCATCATCAACGAATTCGCCGACGGCTTTGAAGGCCTGGAGGGGATGAATTCGGACCGGCAGGTCGAGATGCTGCGAAGCCGGATCAACATCGAGGTTGCGACCGACCGCCGCGCCCGCGAAATCTCCGTGCTCTACTTCCGGATCTCATATCAGGATCGGGACCCGCGCTTCGCCCAGCGAATCACCAGCCGCTTGGCTAGCCTCTTTATCGAGCACGACGCCCGATCCCGCGAGACCCGAGTATTCGGCACCGTCGACTTTCTCAGAAATGAAGTCGAAAAGGTCTCAAACGAGCTGGAGACGGTGGAGAGCGCGTTGAGGAGACTGAAAGAACGCTATCAATACGAGCTCCCTTCTCATTTGGACACAAATCTGCGCACGTTGGACCGACTACAGGAAAGCATCAAGACGAATGCGGAGGCCCACGATCGTTATGTCTCGATTCGGCTGGACCTGCAACGGCAACTCTCTGAGGTCTCTCCGGTGATCGTCAAGGAGGCGCGGGACAGCGCGCCTCGCAGGGCTCAGCGAGAGAAGTCCCGGCTGGTGGTTGAATACGAACGGAAGCAGGACGAGCTGAGACAACTGAAAGCCCGCTACACGGAACGCCACCCGGACGTCCTTCGCCTTACGTCCGAACTGGAACAGCTGAAAAACGAAATTCCCCCGGAAGACTTTCTGGAAATCGAGGAGTCCGCTCTGGAGCGGCCAAGCGCTGTGACGGAGCCCAACCCGGCATATCAACAGCTCAACACGCAGTTGGCGCAGGTCAACACCGAATTGCGGGTCCTCAGAGACGAGCGGCAGTGGTTGGAGACGGAAATCTCCAAGCACAATGCACGCGTTCAGAGCACGCCCCAGCGGGAGCAGGAGATTTCCGTACTGCAGCGGCAGTTTGACAACCTTAGTCTGCAGCACAACGATTTGAGGAATCGGCTGACGGAGGCTCAACTTGCCGAGAGCCTGGAGACCCGCAAGAAAGGCGAGCAGTTCCAGGTCATCGACGCCGCCAGCCTTCCCATGGAACCCACCAAGCCCAACCGGGCGCTGATCTTTGTGCTTGGCATTCTCGGTTCGCTGGTCCTGGCAGGAGCGGCGGTGGCTGCAGTCGACTTCATCGACCAGAGGGTCTGGAGCTATCGCGAAGTGGAGCAGCTGCTCGGCGTTCCCGTGATCGCTGAGATTCCGGAAATCGTCAGCGAAAAAGATCTCCAGTTGCGGAAAAAAGAAACGCGCTGGAAAGTCGTCGCCTACGCTGCTTTCTGCTTTGCGTGCGTCATTACCGTCTACCTGGTGTACGCCACCCCCGGAATCCGTTCCGCCGGAAGCGAACAGATTGCGAAGCTGCTGAACTGGTAAATTTTATGATTCGAAACTGTGCAATCCTGAAGACGATCGAACGCCTCTCGAAAGAGAAGGTGACCGGAATTCTGGACCTGAACAACGGACAGGAGGCAATCTTCGTCTACTTTTACGACGGCTTGATCGAAGGCGTCAAATCGTCGGAAGAGGCAAGGAGCCTGGGACACTTCCTGGTCAAGTTCGAAAGCCTCGACAAAGCCCATCTGAAAGGACTCCGCAAGAAGGCGCAGAAAGAAAAACGCCCTCTCGGAGAAGTGGCCGTCTCATCCGAACAACTAGAATCCCGGGAACTCCGGATGATCCTCCAGCGACAGGTCATCGACGTGTTCCAGTACGCTTTGAAGAAGCAATTCAAGGAAGGAACGTTTCAGCCGTCTGAAGTGGCTTATCAGGTTCCGTTGCGAATGAGCGTCGGCCAACTGATGCTCGAACTGGCGCGGCTCCATTCGGCGCCGCTGGGGATTTCGGATGAGGCCGCCGTCTCGCTGAAGGATCCCAAGGTGATCGAATCTCTAAGCTGGCGACCACGGGAAATTGCCGTTCTCCGACACATGCACGGGCGAAGACGAATCAGTCAGCTGGTTGCGGAGCTGCGTCTGAATGAAAAGGACATTCGGGATATCCTCGGAGTCTTTGTCGAGCTGGAACTGATCGATCTGCATGAGGTCGGACAGGCCCCGGTCACCAGCCTGGTCCGACACGATCCGATTCCGGTGGTTCCGGAGGTCTCGTTTTCGATTTTTGAAGATAGACTCGAAATCCTGCGTTCCAACCACTCGTACGTCAACGAGCAACTGAAAGCTCTGAAGGTTCGACTCAATGAGATGAAGCAGGAGCATCCGCTAAAGATTATCAACGTCTCCAGTCCCTTTACCGAGGACGGGAAATCTTTGATCGCCTCCAGCCTGGCTCTCTGCTTCTCCGAGGATTCGGGCCAGAAGACCCTGCTGATCGACTGCGATCTGCGGGCCCCGACGATACACGACAAGTTCGGAATCGAGCTGGGGCCCGGGCTGGTGCAATACCTTCTGGACAGCCATTCCCTGGAACCGCAGTGCTACATTCGGAAAATTCAGGACCTGTACGTTATGACCGCCGGTCAGCAGGCTGAGAATCCGATCGCACTATTCTCTTTGAGCCGAATGAAGGACCTGTTGAACATCGTCAAGCGGGAATTCGACACCGTCATTCTCGACTCGCCTCCGTACCTGCCCATCGCCGACGCGCGAGTGCTGTCGAACCTGGCCGATGGAACCATCATGGTGGTCCGACAGAGGAAGACGCCTTTCGAAAGCCTGCAAAAGGTACTGAATTCGATCGACAAGAGAAAGCTTCTGGGAGTGGTCATGAACGACGTTCAGGTTGGACGGTTCGACAACAATCAGTCCTATGGCTCTTACTACTACGGCTACGGCACGCTGTACCCGGAGATCGTGGACTCGAAGCGCGGCTCCAAGGTCAAGAAAATCGACGCCCTGAATCTGCAGGAGTGAAACCGTTGACTCGCCTGGCAGTTATTTTCACGTTTCTGATTTCGTGGGCGCCTGTCTGCATGGCGACCGGCCCGGAAAACCTGCTGCTGGTGGTCAACGAAAGCAGTTCCGACTCCGTGGCAGTCGGGGAATACTTCGCACGAATGCGAGGCGTGCCGGACGAAAACATCTGCCGCCTGAACCTGGAGCCGGAAAGCGTCGTCAGCCGCAACACCTTCGAGGAGCAAATCCGAAATCCCTTGGCCGATCACATTCGACGCAACCGGCTCCAGGATCGGATCCTGTATATCGTCACCACCCGCGGCGTTCCGCTGGCGATCGAAGGCGATGCGGGACCGGTCGGCGATTTCGCGGCAGTCGATTCGGAACTGGCGCTGCTCTATCGCTTCATGGTCTACGGCGAGTACAGCGCTTACGGAAGAATCGACAATCCCTATTTCGCCCTCGATTTCCCTCAAAACATGCGCCGCCCTTTCACTCGCAGGGATTTCGACTTTTATCTGGTCACCCGTCTGGATGGAGCTTCACTTGCGGACGTTATCTTTATGATCGAACGGGGGATGCAGGCGGAGGCGCGCGGGTCCGTATGCTTCGACCTTCCTTCCCAGCGGCGGACCGTCTCTTCGGAATGGCTTCAGGAGGCCTATCAGTATCTGAAGGAGCAGGGAAAGCCGGTTTGCATTCGTTCCCCTGGAAACAGCTCCCAGCTTGCTTCCGAGGTTCTCGGGTATGCCTCGCTGGACGGCGCCGGGATGCTTTCGCTGTTCGGTTCGCAGCCCTCACGCCTGCAGAAGGGCTCCATCGCTCTCCTGATGGACCGGGACAACCTGGCGTCCGAAGATTCGCCGGCCCGGCTCCTGGTGCACGGCGGCGCCTCCGGGGTCGCTGCCTACGTCGGAGATCCGACTGTGGACGGCTACGCCCGCCCGCAGATTCTTTTCGCATCCTATCTGGCCGGAAACAACCTGGCCGAAAGCTTTTACCGCAGTACCCGCTATCTGAGCTGGCGCCAGGTGGTGCTGGGGGACCCGCTGGTCTCGCCATTTGCCGCCGAGCGGAGCGGGTCCGGACCGGCCGCCGCAGGAGTGCACCGCGAAACCGGCTGGCCCGAACACTTTTACGAACGAAGACGCCAATATCTGCTGAGTCGGTACAACACCGGAGAAGAAGTCGTGCGGTTGCTTCTGGAAGCCGAAGCCGCCGCCGAAAGAGGAGACGAAGAGAATGCACTGAACTGGGTCGGCAGGAGCATCGAGCTGGACTCCCACCTGCCTCAGGCCCATCGATTGAAGGCGGATCTGGCCGAAAGAAAAGGGGACTTCGAAACCGCCTTTCGACACTACCGCCGGCTTCTGGATCTGGCCGGCGGCAACGCGCAGCTCTATCAAACCCTGGCTCGACTCGCACTGGACGAAATGGACGATCCGGAGGCCGCCGAACCATACGCCCGCTGGCTATTTTCCCGTTTGGGCGCCGCCGATCGCGAAATCGCCCTCCTGTGGGCCGAAGTCAACTGGAGACAAGGAAAGCAGGATCGGGCCGAAGCCGTTTATTACAACCTGGTCGCCGACACGGAAAACCCGCCACCGCCGGCTCTCCAGAGGCTGGGAAAAATCAGCCTGGAGAAAGGACAACTGGATGCCGCCGAAGGATTCTTTCGCCGGGCCTCCGAGGAAGGGGCCGATCCAGGGGAAATTGAGGCTCAGCTCGAAAAGCTGGCGGAAGCGAGAGGAGCAACGCTGGACGTTGAAAAGGAAGCCGCGGCTCAGACGGCTCAGCAGCAGAGTCAGTACCCGACCCGTGAGGCTAGAATCGTGTCGCGGGCGCCGCTCGAATATCCGACTATGGCCGTGCGCGAAGGAACGGAAGGCCGCGTCGTCCTCCTGCTGCTGATCGACGAAAGAGGGCAATTGATGAAAGTCCGCCCGCTGATCGGAGAGAAACGCCTCGCCGAGGCTGCCATCAAGTCCGTCCGGCAATGGCAGTTCGAACCGAAACTCGTCCGCGGCAGACCCGTGGCCGACTACATGAGCGTGGCCGTGGAATTCCAATTGACGCAGCCGGAGTGAAGGGGGGAGAGAATTTAAGATTCACGATTCAAAGTTGAGGAAGTTTCAGGAGTTAGGAGTCAGGAGTCAGGAGTCGGGCAGGAATCCACGGAGCCTTCTGTGATCGGCGCCGGCCGTCGAAGCGATTGGAAACGCTTAAACTCTGAACTCGAAACTAGGAACCCGGAACCCCGGAACTATGAACCATTAAAACCACCATGAGAATAATAAAAATCACCCTCGCAGCCCTTGGAATCGTCCTTGTCACGCTGGCTATTTACACGATCGTTCAATCGAGCGATCCGATCGGTTCGCGTGACCAGTTCTTCGAAAGCGGAAAAGCCTACCTGGAGGATGAGCAGCTTGAAGAGGCCATCATCCAGTTTCGCAACGCGCTGAGAATCGACGAGCGCTACATCCCGGCGCGCCTGGCCCTGGCCGATGCGTTCACCAAAGCCGGCAATCACCAGGGCGCGTTCGACGTCCTGCGGGAAGGCAATGCCTTGAATCCGGACAATCAGGAGATCAAGCTGCACCTGGCTAACTATTATCTGTTAGCCGGAGCCCAGGATCCCCAGTGGTTCCGGGAGGCCCAGAGGCTGGCCCTGGAGTTGCTCGAAGAAGATCCGGACAACCTGCGGGCCCGGATCGTTCTCGGCAACTCCTATGCAGGCCTGCGCGACCTTCCCGGCTCCATTGCCGAGATGCAGCAGGTCCTGGAGCAGGATCCCGCGAATCTGGCGGCTCAATTGAGCCTGGGAGCTGTTCAACTCGGCGCCAACGAGCGGAGCCAGGCTGAAGCCACGTTTCTGGACGCGGTCGAAAAACATCCGGACTCGGCCCAGGCGCACCGCTCGCTGGCCAGTTTTTACGGCATGGTCAGTCAGTACGGCCCGGCAGAAACCCATTTCCGGAGGGCGTTCGAGCTGGATCCCGCCGACAACGTGAACGTGCTGGCGCTGGTGCGCTTTTATATGGCCACGGATCGGCCCGCCGAAGCGGAAAGGGTCTTTGAAGAGGCCATCGAAAAGAATCCCGAAAATCTCTCCAACCGGCTGAACCTGGCCAATTTCTATATCTCCCGCGATCAGAAAGAACGCGGAATGAGTGTGCTGCGCAACCTGTACGAGGAAAGCCGGGAAGAGCAGCCCGGATTGCGCCTTGCGGAAATTTACCTGAGGGAAGACCGCATCCAGGACGCGGAGGCGATCGTCGGAGAAATCCTGAAGCAGGACCGAAGAAGCGGGGGAGGGCGCTATCTGAACGGGCGTCTGCTGCTGCTGGAAGGAAAGCGGGAAGAGGCTCTGGCCGAGTTGGAAATGGCCATTGAATTCGAACCGCGACTCGTGCCCCCCTACCTGTACAAGGCGCAGATCCTGACCCAGCGAGGCAGGTTCAGCGAAGCCGAGGAGCCGTTGCGCGAGGCGCTTCGAATCAACAGCAACCATCTGGAGGCCCGCGCGGCTCTGGCCCGCGTGTTGGCACTGCGCCGGGAAGCGCAGGACGCCCTCGTCCAGGCGGAAGCCGTCCTGCGGCGGTCTCCCGACAATGTCGAAGCGCTATCGGCGCGGGCCGAGGCCTACATGGTCCAGAGGCGGATCGAAGAGTCGCGAAACCAGTTTCTGAGCCTGCACGAGCGGCAGCCGAATAATCCCTATTTCATCCACCGGCTCGGCACCCTGTCCGCTCTGCAGCAGGACCGCGAAGGAGCGCTGCGGTACTTCCGGCAAGCCCTCCAGCTTGAACCCAACCTGTTTGAAGCCGTCAACGACCTGATGGTGGTTCACCTGCGGGCCGGCGATTACGAAGAGGCGATCAAAGAACTGGATGAAATCGCCAGAAGCTTCTCCCGCCAGGACCTGCTTCACGTCTTCAGAGGAAGACTCTACATCGGCATGAAGGACTACGACCGCGCCGAAAGAGAGTTAAGAAGCGCCCTGCGGGTCAACCCGGATAACTACCAGCCCTATCTCCTGCTGGGACAGATCAACCTGGCCAAGGGCGACGTGGAACAGGCCATTCGCGAAGTGGATGAACTGATCGCCAAGGACGACCGCTTCGCTCCCGCCTACCTGATGAAGGCATTTTATCTGGAAGCCTCAGACGACAAAGACGGCGCCGCTGAAAACTACCGGAAGGTTCTGGACATCAATCCAGACGTGGCCACCGCCGCCAACAACCTGGCCTGGATCTACAGCGAGCGGGAAGAAAACCTGCTGGAAGCGCGGACGCTGGCGGAAAGGGCGCGACGGCTTCAGCCAGAAAACGCCGAAATTGCCGACACGCTGGGCTGGATCTACTACAAGATGGGCAACTACAGGCTGGCGGTCGATCAGCTCTTGTTCGCCGTCAACGAAGGCCAGCCGACAGCTGCCCACTACTACCGCCTCGGCATGGCCTATTACAAGCAGGGCGATCACGGCAAGGCCGTCGACTCCATCCGACGAGCCCTCAGCGCCCAGCCCGACTTCCCAGAAGCCGA
>CAZAEY010000115.1:0-11749 GCA_964484155.1 uncultured Acidobacteriota bacterium | reverse complement strand
CTCCTGCACCAAGAACCAAGAACCACGAACCAAGAACCCTTCCCCGTTCCTTTAGCTGAATTGACAAAATTTAATTCTCCCGACTAGAATGAGACTCCCATCCGGGTGTGGGCCGCTAGCTCAACTGGTAGAGCAAGTGACTCTTAATCACTAGGTTCCAGGTTCGAGTCCTGGGCGGCTCACCAGATCGCCCCGGGGTCTTTGAATTCCCCCATCCGCCGGAACGAACCTGAAGGAAGCGGCAATCGTGAGAACCGGACCGGAAAACCCGAGGAAGCCGAACGGATGAACCAAGGATTTGCAACCGGACCTGAAGCCAGCTTTGCCGTGGAGGTCGTTCGAAAGGCAAGTTTGCTGACCCGTCGCGTCCGGAAAGAGATGGTCGGGGCATCCCTGACCAAGGACGATCGATCTCCGGTAACAGTGGCGGATTATGCAGTACAGGCTATGATCTCGGCTCTCCTGCAAAAGCATTTCCCTGGCGACGTCTTGACAGCAGAGGAATCCTCCCGCAACTTGCGCGAAGCGAGCGGCCGCGCATCGTTGCTGAAAGTAGTTCATTTTCTCACCGAATTCCTCCCCGAGGCTAATCCGGAACTGGTCATGGAATGGATCGACCGGGGTCAGGGCGCCACCGGCTGCGACGGATGGGTTCTGGATCCTATCGACGGCACCAAAGGGTTCCTTCGAGGCGATCAATACGCGATCGCATTGGCTCGCCTGGAATCCGGAATTGTGACCCTGGGAGCTCTGGCTTGTCCGGCCCTTGATGTTTCCGACATCGAAAGCCCGGCTCGTATTCGCAAGCAGGGAAAGGTCTCGGCAGGATCTTCGGGAACGCTTTTTCTGGCGCTGCAAGGCAAAGGATGCTGGGCGACCGAACTGCAGGAGGATCGCTTTCGCCCGGTTCAAGTATCCTCCAGTCAAGACTCGGAGGAGGCAGTAATTCTTCGTTCCTTCGAAAAGGGGCACACCAACGTCGATCAACTGGAGCAGATCAGGTCTTGCATCAAAGTCAAGGCGAAACCGATCGCCTTGGACAGTCAAGCCAAATACGGGCTGATCGCCGCCGGCGTTGGGGACGTGCTCTTTCGTCTGATCGGGTCCCACTCGCCCGATTACCGCGAAAAAATCTGGGACCACGCTGCCGGTATGCGCGTTGTGGAAGAGGCCGGGGGGACGGTTACTGACCTGGATGGTAAGCCGCTGGACTTTGCAGCCGGACGAACCCTGGCGAACAACCGAGGCTTGATCGCGAGCAACGGCCATCTGCACGAGATCGCCCTCGATGCCGTCCGCGAATCGGAACACTTCAGCAGGTGATTGCTATAATCGAGGTCATGCAACGAACCCTTTCCCGCCTTTCGATAGGCATCCTTTTGTCGACTCTGGCCTTCGCGGGGCCGGCGATTTCCCTCGAGCCTGTCTTTTCCGGCATGAATCAACCTCTTTTCCTGACCCATGCTGGGGACGGCTCCGGGCGCATCTTTCTGGTGGAGCGGCCCGGCCGGATCTTGCTTGCCAAAGAAGGCCAGATCTTGTCGACTCCATTTCTGGATATCTCATCCAAGATCAGCACGGTCGGAGAAATGGGGCTGCTCGGTCTTGCTTTCCACCCTGAATTTGCCGTCAATGGAAGGTTTTACGTCAACTACGCGACATCCCTGAATGGACCGGACCGAACGGTGGTATCGGAATTCAACGTTTCCGCCGTCCATCCGGATCTTGCCAGTCCCACGGAAAGGATCCTGTTCGAGTTGACGCAACCGGCCCGGAATCACAATGCCGGAATGTTGGCATTTGGTGCGGATGGGCTGCTCTACATCGCAACTGGAGACGGCGGCGGAGGCGGGGATCCATTTCAAAACGGCCAGAACCCCGCTACCCTTCACGCGAAGATATTGAGAATCGACGTCGACAGCGGCGATCCGTACGCGATCCCTTCGACGAATCCCTTTATCGGGGTCGGGCAATTTCGTGAGGAAACCTACGCCTGGGGATTTCGCAATCCCTGGCGCTTTTCCTTCGACCGAGTCGGCGGGCGCCTGTTCGCGGCAGACGTAGGGCAGGGCACGCGAGAAGAAGTCAACATCGTCCGACCGGGGGGAAACTACGGCTGGAGCATCATGGAAGGAAGCATCTGCTTCCCTCCGGGCACGGAGTGCGATCCATCCGGACTCGAGTTGCCGATCACGGAATACGGAAGGGATGAGGGTCAATCCATCACCGGCGGTTACGTTTACCGTGGGTCTCAACCTACGCCCCTTTTCGGTTCGTACATTTTCGGGGACTTTCGATCCGGGACGATCTGGTCCTTGACGGAGCGCGCTGGGGGGGTCTGGGTGCGAAGAACGCTCCTGCGGACCAGCTTGGCGATCGCATCCTTCGGAGAAGACGAAGAAGGAGAGCTTTACGTTCTGGATCTGGCCGGCGGCGACGTCTTCCGAATTCAGTTCGGATGGGAGGAGCTGTTTGCATTTGCCGGCGATGGCCCGGACGATGCTGTCAGGTTCCGAAGCCGCCTGATTCTCACAAACGACACCGCGCAGACGATTTCAGGATCGATCGAATTCTTCGACGTCGAAGGGGCGCCTGCGCAGGTTTCGGTCGACGGAAGTACGGCCGCAGCCTTCCCATTTGACCTGCCTCCTCGCTCCGCACGCAGCTTTTTGACGGACGGATCGTCGGAACCTCTCTATGTAGGATGGGTTCGGGCAATCGGCGACGGAGTCTTCAGCGGTTCGGTGCTGTTCTCTCTGGAGGATCAGGCGGGGACTCCCATTCGAGAAGCGGGCATCGCATCCTCCACACCCTCCGAAACCTTCACAGCCTTTGTGAGCCGAAATGCCGGCGACGCGTCGAGCGTCGGAATCGCGATGGTGAATCCCTCCTCGGATGCGGATGCAACCGTCCAAATCGAAATCGAGAGCATAACTGACGACTGGAACGAACAAGTGCAGGTCGTTCTCGGCCCGGGCCGGATGGTTTCATTGTTCCTGGAAGAGATCGCCGGCGTAGCCGAGAATTTCGAAGGTTCTTTTCGCATCAACTCAGATCTCCCACTGGCCGCAACACTGATCCGAACCAGAAATGGGATGCTTTCAGCCAGCCTGCCCGCAGGCAGCGCTCCCTGACAGCCCGGTCCCGTTGGTTTCACGCTTCTCTAAATCCATTACAATGGCTGCATGCAGTTGAAAGCGGACCTGGAGGACATCAGTCAGGTTAAGAAGCGACTGCGGGTAGAGATTCCCGTCGAGATCGCGACTTCCGAATTTCAGAAGGTGGCGCAAGACTTCAGGCGCAACGCCCGCCTGCCGGGTTTCCGTCGAGGCAAGGCTCCTTTGAATCTCATCAAGAGCAGGTTCAGCAGCGATATTCGCGGAGAGGTGATCCAGAATCTGGTCCCTGAATGGTACGACCGTGCGGTGACGGAGCGGTCCCTACGCCCGATTTCACGGCCCAGTCTCGACAAGCTGGAGTGCGAAGACGGCAAGCCCTTGGTTTTCGAAGCGGAATTCGAAGTGGCGCCGGTCTTTGAAGTCGAAGGCTATCTTGGTCTCAAAATCCGCCTGGACCCGAATGAAATTCGCCCTGAAGACGTCGACCGCGAACTTGAGCAGCTCCGTGAGCGCAACAAGCAACAGGTAGCGGTGGAGGATCGGCCTGTTGAAAGCGGCGACATCGCCACGATTGATTTTACCGGCGTGTTCGTCGAATCCGAATCCGCGAAAGCCCCGCGCCAGCCGATTCAAGAGGAAGGAGTCCTGGTTCGCGTCGGCGACGAACGGACCTTGGAAGCCTTCAGCGAAAACTTGCCGGGAATGAATATCGGCGAGGAACGGACCTTCGAGGTGACGTATCCGGAGGACTATCCGGAGAAGAAGCTGGGCGGACAAACGGTTCGGTTTGTGGTTGAGGTCACAGACATAAAGAGGGAGGTCCTTCCAGAATTGAACGATCAGTTCGCCAGAGATCTGGAATACGATTCACTGGACGCGCTGAAGAAGGGGATTGAGGCGAATCTGAAGCAATTGACCGAAATTAACCGGAAAAATCAATTGCGGGAGAAGGCGATCGATCAACTCATCGAGCGCACCGAGTTCGAACTTCCGAATTCGCTGGTGGAAGCGCGAATGGATCGAAAGCTGGAGGAGGCGGCCTACCGCCTCGCCCATCAAGGTTTCGATCCGCGCCAGGCCAACGTAGACTGGCGGAGGGTTCGCGAGGACTTTCGAGAGGACGCGGAAAGAGAAGCCAGGGGGCAACTGATCCTGGATGCCGTCTCCAGGAAAGAGAACATTGAGGTTGGCCGGGAGGAACTGGACGAGGAAATGGCCGGAATCGCACAGCAGCTGGATCAGCCCCTGGAAAAAGTGCGGCAGTATTATCAGCAGGAGGATCAGGTGATCTCGCTGACCGCCCAGCTAGCTCGACGCAAGGCATTGCGGATGGTCGAAGAGGCGGTCGTCATCGAAAACTGATAGGGCATGCTTGCGCGACAGCCTGAAGTGATATGTAGTGGATTCCGGATTCCGCTGATGTCGGCGCGACCGAACAATGCGCTCCTGCATCTATAATGGAACGGAAAGTGGAAAAAGATGGGGAATAACAGACCGGAAGGCGGGGCCTTTTAAAATGACGCTGGTTCCAATGGTGGTGGAGCAGACGAATCGCGGCGAACGCGCGTTCGACATTTATTCGCGCC
This sequence comes from uncultured Acidobacteriota bacterium, assembly GCA_964484155.1. Lineage (GTDB taxonomy): Bacteria > Acidobacteriota > UBA6911 > RPQK01 > JAPXNP01 > DATKAT01. The sequence goes on along the minus strand of CAZAEY010000115.1, from coordinate 7,044 downwards.
TCTTGAAGGACAATATCGTCTTTGTGGGAACGCCGATCGATGACAATGTGGCGAACCTTGTGACCGCTCAGTTGCTGTTTCTTGAGGCCGAGGATCCCGACCGCGACATTTTCCTGTACATCAACTCGCCCGGAGGGGCTATTACAGCTGGTTTGGCCATTTACGACACCATGCAGTTCGTGAAAAACGACGTCAACACCATTTGCATCGGTCAGGCAGCGTCGATGGGAGCGCTGTTGCTGGCGGCTGGCGCACGCGGAAAGCGGTTCGCGCTTCCCCATAGCCGAATCCTGATTCATCAGCCTGCCATGACAGGGCTTTCAGGGCAGGCTTCCGACATCGACATCCATGCAAGGGAGATTATCCGTCTCCGCCAGTTGACAAACCAGATTCTTGCTGAGCATACGGGCCAGGAAGTCAAAAGAATAGAGGACGACGTGGATCGCGACTACATTATGGATGCAGAGCAGGCGATCGGGTATGGTATCATTGACAAGATTATCGAGAAGCATGTTTAAGCGTCTCGAGAATTCACGATCCAGTGAATTTCTCTGGTGGAATGCGGCTGCCAGAGGAGCCCGGAAAGGATCGCGGGAGGAACATTGAAGAAATCCGGAGACGACGTTTTACGTTGCTCGTTCTGCAATAAGAGTCAGAATGAAGTCAAGAAACTCATCGCCGGGCCCACCGTATTCATCTGCGACGAGTGCGTCGATGTCTGCAACGAGATTATCTCGGATGACGTTTCCGCAGAAGCCTCCTCCGTTCGCGACACCCTTCCCAAACCGGCCGAAATCAAAGAGTTTCTGGATCAGTACGTCATCGGTCAGGAAGTTTCAAAAAAGAAGCTCTCGGTAGCAGTATACAATCATTACAAGCGCATCAAGCTCGGCAAGAGGCGGCACCAGGATGTCGAGCTCGCCAAGAGCAACGTCCTCCTGATCGGACCGACAGGAACCGGAAAAACGCTGCTGGCTCAGACCCTTGCGCGCATGCTGTCGGTGCCGTTCGCAATCGTTGACGCCACCACGTTGACGGAAGCCGGATATGTCGGAGAGGATGTTGAAAACATCATTTTGAAGCTTCTGCAGGCGGCGGGGGGAGACCGGGATCGCTGCATGCAGGGGATCATTTACATCGACGAGATCGATAAGATTTCCCGCAAGGATGAAAACCCTTCCATCACAAGGGACGTTTCAGGAGAAGGGGTTCAACAGGCCCTTTTGAAGATCCTTGAGGGCACTGTCGCAAACGTTCCCCCTCAGGGCGGACGCAAGCACCCGCATCAGGAGTTTCTGCAGATCGACACCACCAATATCCTGTTCATCTCCGGCGGAGCCTTTGTCGGACTGGACAAGATCATTCGGAAAAGGATGGGCCGTTCCGGAATCGGATTCGGCTCGGATCTTTCTGACGGGCGCTGGCGCAAGCACTCCGAAACCGCGCTGATGGATCACGTGTTGCCGGAGGACTTGATCAAGTACGGTCTGATTCCGGAGTTTGTGGGCCGCGTGCCCATTTTGGCCACGCTCCATGAACTGGATCGGGACGCGCTCATTGAGATCCTGTCAAGGCCGAAAAATGCGCTTGTGAAACAGTATCAGAAGCTTTTCGAATTCGAGAGCGTCGCCCTGAAATTCACCGACGACGCGCTTGCGGCGATCGCCGAACTCGCCATCGTCAGAAAAATCGGAGCCAGAGGCCTGCGCCTGATCATGGAGGATCTGATGCTGGACATTATGTACGAACTGCCCTCGACCAAAAAGGTTAAGGAATTCGTCATCACCAAAGAGATGGTGGAAAACAAGGAGGTTGTCTTCAAGCTCCTTGAAAAGGCGGGCTAAGCCGCCCCCCCATGGTCTCTACGGGCCGGCGTTCCCCTGCGGGCTTGCCTCCGCGTCGCTTCCACGACTCCACGAAGGCTTGCTTTGCGTTGAAGTCGGTCTTTTATTGAAACCTGAGGCATGTGGAAGCATCTTTTACTCTGAAACTAGAGCGCTTGAAAAAATCAAATATGAAAGAACATGAAGCAGAACGAACCCAAACCCTGCCGATGGTCCCGATTCGGGACGTCGTAGTCTTCCCCTACATGATGGTTCCGTTCGTCATCGGGAGGGAATCCTCTGTGGCGGCTCTTGAAAAGGCGCTGCACGGAGACAAGAAGATTTATCTGGCAACTCAAAAGGACGCCTCCGAGGACAACCCTTCGCCGCGACAGATTTACCAGGTGGGTACCGTCGCCTCCATCGCCCAGAGCCTCAAGCTTCCGGACGGCAACATTCGAGTGCTGGTCGAGGGTGTGCGTCGGGCGCGAACCACGGAAGTCAAAGAGGTAGACGGCTATCTTGAGGCTACCGTGCACTTTGAGCCCGCTCCAAAGGTGTCTCAGGCAAAGATGAGCCTGCTGACCAAGCGGTTGAACCTGTTGTTTGAAGAATTCTCGAAGCTGAATCCCAACATCAACTATGAGTCGATCATCCAGGCTGCGAGAAACACGGATACGGACCGGCTCTCGGACACCATCGCCGCCAATCTGCCGATTTCGGTGCAGGACAAGCAACTTCTGCTGGAAATCGTCAACCCAACGGACCGGATGGAGAAGATCTGCGAATTCATCGAGATCGAGATCGAAAAGATCAAGATGGACAAGTCGGTTCAAAACCGCGTCCGCAAGCAAATGGAAAAGGCTCAGCGGGAATATTATCTGAACGAGAAAATCAAGGCGATTCAGAAGGAGCTCGGCCGCGATGACAAGAGCGAAATCGAAGATCTGAAGGAAAAGATCGAAAAGGCTGAAATGCCGGCAGACGCTCTTGAGAAGGCGCTCAACGAAGTGCGCAGGTTGGAGCAGATGCCTCCGATGAGCGCAGAGACCACAGTCAGCCGCACCTATTTGGACTGGTTGATCTCCATGCCCTGGAACAAGCGCACCCGAGAGGTCCGCGACATCGGACGCGCTGAAAAGATTCTAAATGAGGACCACTACGGGCTCGAAAAGGTGAAAGAGCGGATTCTGGAGTATCTTGCGGTGCGCCAGCTTCTCGGTCGCAGCAAGAGCAAGACTCGCCAGGGATCGATCCTGTGCTTTGTCGGTCCGCCCGGCGTCGGGAAGACTTCGCTGGGCCGCTCCATCGCCAGGGCCACCGGACGAAAGTTCGTCCGCCAATCGCTGGGCGGCGTCCGCGACGAAGCGGAAATCCGCGGCCACCGGCGAACCTACATCGGAGCGCTCCCGGGACAGATCATTCAAGGCTTGAAGAAGGCCGGTTCGCGTAATCCGGTATTCCTGCTCGACGAGATCGACAAGATGAGCATGGACTTCCGCGGCGACCCTTCCGCGGCTTTGATGGAAGTACTGGATCCGGAGCATAACGTCACTTTTATTGATCACTATCTGGACACCGAGTTTGACCTGTCTGACGTGCTTTTCGTCTGCACGGCCAACGTCCTGCACACCATTCCAGCGCCGTTGAAGGATCGAATGGAGGTGATTGAAATCTCCGGTTATACGGAACTGGAAAAGCTCAAGATCGCCCGGCAGTATTTGGTCCCCAAGCAGATGAAGCAGAAAGGGTTGAAAAAGGACAAGGTCGTATTCGCCGACGAAAGCATTCTGGAGTTGATCCGCTTTTACACGCGCGAGTCGGGCGTTCGCAATCTGGAGCGCGAACTCGGGAACATCTGCCGGAAGATAGTTCGCAAGCTGGTGGCCAAGGATTTGAGCAAAGAGCACGTCTTCGAGGTGACTCGCCAGACGATTCATGAGTTGCTTGGAGCCAAGAAGTTTCGCCATCAACTGGCCAGCAAGTCCAACGAGATCGGCTTGGCGACCGGACTGGCCTGGACTGAGGTGGGGGGCGAAGTGCTCCTGACCGAAGCGACCACGATGGACGGCAAGGGCGATTTGCAATTGACCGGAAAGCTTGGCGACGTCATGCAGGAATCCGCCAAGGCCGCCCTTTCCTTTGTCCGCTCCCGCAGTCGGGATTTCGGGCTGACGGAAGATTTCCACAAGCTGAAGGACATGCACGTTCATATTCCCGAAGGCGCAATCCCGAAGGACGGTCCATCCGCCGGAATCACTCTTGCCACCACCATCATCTCGTCATTGACCGGAATTCCGGTGCGGCGGGACGTCGCCATGACGGGCGAGATCACCCTGCGAGGAAATGTCCTGCCGATCGGCGGGGTCAAGGAGAAGATTCTTGCGGCCCATCGCGCGGGAATCAAGACGGTCATTCTCCCCAAGGAAAACGAGCGAAACCTGAAGGACATTCCGGAATCTGTGCTGGAAGACATCAAGATCGTTCTTGTCGAGAACATGGATCAGGTTTTGGAGATGGCGTTGGAACGCCCCGCAACCAAGGAAAAGAAAAAGCTCAATATCGAAGTCTATGATCGGAAGCAACCCCCTCAGATCGATCCGCCCTCAGATCGGCCGGGGGTTCACTGATAATCGCGAAGGCCCGACGCCGGCGAAACCGTCGTCGGCCGCTCCAAGGCGCCAGCTTTCAGGCTGCCTGAAGAGAATCAACTCAAAATCCCGCTTCTTCGCGGTTCGGGTATGTTGAAGGGGCAATTTCACGATATAATGTGGAACGTCAGTCGCAATTTATCAAGAGCGCTACTCGAAAAGATCAATATCCTGAAATCGATCTGCCCCATGTCGCCTTTGCCGGGCGGTCGAACGTAGGGAAATCAAGCTTAATTAACTGTTTAGTCGGCAGGAAAAATCTTGCGCGGATCAGTTCGACGCCGGGGCGGACTCAGTTGGTTAATTTTTTTGAGGTCGAGGGTCGTCTCGTGTTTGTCGACCTGCCCGGTTACGGGTACGCCCGTGCGCCGGAACGGATTCGAGCCGCTTGGGGGCCGATGATAGAGGAGTTTCTGACGAGTCGAAAGCAATTGAGACTCGTGGTGGTCATTGTCGACGGCCGGCATCGACCGACCGAACAGGACCAAATGATGGTCGATTGGTTGTTTGAATTGGGAATCCCATTTTCCGTCGTGGCCGGAAAGATCGACCGCATTCCAAAGAATCGGCGCTGCTCGGCGAAGCTGCTCGCAGAAGAGACGCTGAAGGTCGACCGAGTCCTCCCGTTTTCGACGAAAACCGGAGAGGGCGTGAAGGAGCTTTGGAGCGTTCTGAATCAGGCGACGGCTTGATTCAAACCAGTGGAATTTCGATCCGGCGCGGGTCGAGCCGGCCTCCAGCATCAGCACAATGATTGGGAATGCGAGTAAAGTGATCGGCTGGCGGGATCCCCGTTCAGTGCGATCGGTTGATTGGCGGACGGTCCGAAGCCGGGCAGTCCGACCCGGCGGACCATCGGCGAATCGGGAATTTCAGCGATGAATAGCCTGTCCTGCATTCCAAAAATCATTCAAGGCCACTCCCTGGGAAGCGACCTCGCGCCGTTGTGCGCGCCCGGAGCGTCCGCAGGGGAATGCGGGAGAGGGATGCGGAGCAGGCTGGATTCGAGCCGAAGGCTGACCGGGTGGAAAACCCACCATAACCGAGAACTATTCACTTGAGGTGACAGAAATGGCTGAAGTTACAGAGCCGAAAGAAAAGGGAAAGAAGAAAAGAGCTGGTGTCGAACCAGCCGCAGAAAACGGCAATCAGGAGGCCCTGAACATTCAGGAACTCAAGGAGATGAGCATCCAGGAATTGAACAAGATTTCTAGGGAGCTGGAAATCGAGGGCGCAACAGGGATGCGCAAACAGGAACTGATCTTCCAGATTCTGAAGGCTCAGACCGAACGAAGCGGGTTGATTTTTTCGGAAGGCGTCCTGGAGACGCTCCCCGATGGGTTCGGCTTTTTGCGGGCGCCCGAATACAATTATCTGCCCGGCCCGGACGATATTTATGTCTCCCCATCCCAGATTCGAAAATTTGACCTGCGAACCGGCGACACGGTTTCGGGGCAGGTGCGCCCGCCCAAAGACGGTGAACGGTACTTCGCGCTCATCAAGGTCGAAGCCATCAACTTCGAACCTCCCGGAGTGGCTCAGGAACGGACCTTCTTTGAAAACCTGACGCCCCTCTACCCGGAAGAGAAATTCCGGCTGGAAACTAGTCAGGAAAACCTGACCGGCCGAGTCATGGATTTGCTGAACCCGATCGGGATGGGACAGCGAGGCTTGATCGTTTCGCCGCCGCGAGCTGGAAAAACGATGATCCTGCAAAGCATCGCTCACTCCATAGAGGTCAACCACCCTGAGATGGTTCTGATCGTTCTGCTGATCGACGAGCGCCCGGAAGAAGTCACTGACATGACGCGATCCGTGCGCGGAGAAGTGGTCAGTTCCACATTCGACGAACCGGCCTCCCGTCACGTTCAAGTCGCTGAAATGGTTCTGGAAAAAGCCAAGCGACTGGTCGAGCACAAGAAAGACGTAGTCATTCTGCTTGATTCGATCACCCGCCTCGCGCGCGCCTACAATACCGTAGTGCCCCCTTCAGGCAAAGTGCTGTCAGGAGGCGTCGATTCCAATGCCCTGCAGCGCCCCAAGCGATTTTTCGGCGCCGCCCGCAACCTGGAGGAAGGCGGAAGCCTCACGATCATCGCCACCGCCTTGATCGACACCGGAAGCCGCATGGACGATGTCATCTTCGAAGAATTCAAGGGCACCGGCAACATGGAGCTGGTTCTGGATCGACGCCTGGTCGACAAGCGGATCTTCCCGGCCATCGATATCAACCGCTCGGGCACCAGGAAAGAGGAGCTGCTGCTGGACAAGGACACGCTGAACAGGGTCTGGGTCCTGCGCAAGGTGTTGAATCCGCTGTCCGTAACCGAGTCGATGGAACTGCTGCTGGACAAGCTGTCGAAAACGCCCAGCAACGACGAGTTCCTGCGGTCCATGTCGGGAGGGTAGCCCGCATTTCTCACGCCGGCCCGGCCAGGGCCACAGCCTTGGATTTTGATGTCACGGAGCCTCGTCAGTAATGACGAGGGCGATGTCGCGAGTTGCGCCGGCGCTTCGGCCGAAACCAAGCGGCGACTCATAACGGGCGCGCAGCGGTGCGCTGAGCGGGC
>CAZAEY010000114.1:0-11987 GCA_964484155.1 uncultured Acidobacteriota bacterium | reverse complement strand
GAGGAAAGGTAGGAGCGTCCGGACTTCAGTTGCCGGCTCCAGGTCTGGCTTCCTGCAGTAATCTCCACGCGGGTTCCCCATCCCGTGCGGTTGCTGCGAGTCCCTTCCAGCGCTAATTGAAGCCAGCTCTCCACCGGGTGATCGTTGCGAAGAACGACGGGAGGGCCCCCGTTCTGCGTGATTACGAAATCCAGCTGACCGTTTCCGCTGAGGTCTCCCGAAGCCAAACCGCGTGCGACAAGCGGCCGGGCCAGAGCGCTTCCGGGCGGCGGCTCCAGCAGACGAAAGGTCCCGTCCGCCTGATTGACGAAAAACTGCGGCGGCTGTCGATACGATTGATTCCGATGGGTCCGCGAGATTTCCGGTTCGATGTGTCCGTTGACGACCATCACATCGAGCCATCCGTCCCCGTTGAAGTCTTCGATCAAGGTTCCGAAGGCCAGTGTCATCAGAGAAGGGATGCCGATCCCCGCCTGAGCCGCCTCGTCAATGAAGAAGCCGGTGGAGGTCCCGCGATAGAACCCCACCATTTCCTGCGAGAAGTTGCCGATGACGATCTCGGGAAGTCCGTCCCTTCCGGTGTCGGCCGCGTCGATCCCCATCCCTCCCCGCGTGGCGCCCGATTCGCTGTAGGCCATTCCCGCCATCTCGGCCGTTTCCAGAAACGTCCCATCCCTCTGATTGATGAACAGGAAGTTGCGGGTCGTGTCGTTGGCGACGGCGATGTCCGGCCATCCGTCCCGATCGTAGTCGAACGCCACCACTCCCAGGGCCTTGCCCAGATAGGGCTGAATCCCGGCCTCTTCGGACACGTCTTCGAAATAGCGTCCTTCGTGGTTGCGGAAGAGCAGGTTGGAGATCGGCGGATAGACTTCCGGCGTGCAGTAGGTCGGATGGATGCCGTCGGGGCTGCATGGAATGTCGGTCTCGGGAGTCCATTCCACGTATCGACCGATAAAAAGGTCCAGGTAGCCGTCGTTGTCATAGTCGATAAAGGCCGCGCTCGAACTGAAGCCTCGACCTAGACCGCCGACTCGATCGGAAACCTCCTCAAAACGCCCTCCGCCCAAATTGCGAAAAAGGCGGTTTCGATCGATAGCGGTCACTAGCAAGTCCGGACGGCCACTGTTGTCGTAGTCTCCGACGGCGACTCCCATGCCGTAAAAGGACACATCCAGACCCGAACCGGCCGTCACGTCCTCAAAGCGCCCGTGGCCCAGATTCCGGAACAGCGCACCCGTCGGCCGCTGCCGGCTTTCTGGATGAAGCGTTGCGCCGTTGACGAAATACAGGTCCGGCAATCCGTCTCCGTCAAAATCGAATACGGCAACTCCTGCGCCCATGGTTTCAGGAAGCAGCCTTCTGTCGGACGCCGAACTGTAGTGGACGAAGTCGATGCCCCACTCGGCGGTGACATCCGAAAACAGGGCGTCGCCGCGGACGGAATCGGCGTCCCGCTCCATAGGGCGATCGACGACCTCGCAGGCCGCAAGCGCGGCGATGGCGATCCAGCAAGCGATCGAAGAAAAGTGGCGCATGTTCCGCATTCAGTTCAGATCGTGTTTCTTCAAGTAATACGATAGATTGCGTTCATCGATTCCGAGGATCCGGGCGGCTGCCCTGCGAACGCCGCCAGCCTCTTCCAACGCCTGCAGGAGGAGCCGCTTCTCTTCCCGCGCCAGTCGGCTTCTCAGACTCATGTCCGAATCTTCCGCTGGAGCTTCGCCTTCAAACAGATTGGAAGGGAGGCTCTCCAATCTCAACTGCGCCTGCTTTTCCAGAATGACTCCCCGTTCGATAACGTTTCGCAGCTCCCGCACGTTCCCCGGCCAGGAGTACCGGCAAAAAACCTGGTGGGTTTCCGGAGCGAGCCGCGTCACCAGCTTTCCGACCTTTACCGAAAACTCTTTCAGGAAGGCTTCGGCCAGCTCCTCAATGTCCTCGACCCGCTCGCGCAATGGCGGCAGGGAAATCGTGACCACGTTGAGCCGAAAGAACAGGTCGCGGCGGAACTCTCCTGATTCGCAGGCCTCCGAAAGATCGGAATTGGTGGCCGCCAGAATTCGCACGTCGACGCGAGTCGACTCGGAGTCGCCGACCCGTTCGAACTCTCCGTCCTGCAGCACCCTTAACACCTTCGCCTGCAGAGTCTCCGGCATCGACGCCACTTCATCCAGCAGGAGGGTTCCGCCATCGGCCACTCGGAACCTCCCCTGCCGCTCGGTGAGCGCGCCCGTAAACGCCCCCTTCCGATGCCCGAAGAACTCGCTTTCAAACAGCTCGCCGGGGATGGCGGCGCAGTTGACTCTTACGAACGACCGCTCCCGCCTCCTGCTGATCTGGTGAATGTAGTTGGCCACGACTTCCTTGCCGGTCCCCGATTCGCCCTGCAGCAACACGCTGGAATCGGTCGGCGCCACCGCCTCCACCAACTCCATCACCTTCATCCAGGGACCGCTGCTGCCCAGCGGGCGCACACCGCCGGGCTTCTCACTTGCGTGAACGTCTCGCAGATATTCCCACTCGCGACGCATCTGGGTGTTCTCAATTGCCCGCCGCAGCACCAGCGTCAACTCCTCCGGGTCGGTTGGCTTCTGGAGAAAGTCGCTGGCCCCGGCCTTTAAACATTCCACTGCGGAACTGACGCTTCCGTGGGCCGTCAGCACGACTACAGGGAGGTCCGGCTCGCTGTCCTTGAGCTTTCGAAGCAACTGCAACCCGTCGGCGCCCTGCATGCGCAGGTCGGTGACCACGGCGTCGAGTCCGTCCAGAAGCGACGCCTGCAAGGCTTCATCCACGCTGGCGGCGGTCTTGACGTCAAAACCTCTGCGGGAAAGCACTGCAGCCAACGATTTCCGAACGTAAGCTTCGTCGTCAACCAGCAATACGGATGCGTTCTTCATGTCGAAATGCTCCGGCTTTCGTCTTCAAGTGGCGCCCCCTGCAGCGGAAGTTCCACGGAAAAGCGCGCTCCTCGCCCTTCTCGATTCTCGGCGCGAATCCGGCCGCCGTACCGCTGCACGATGCCCAGACAGACGGACAATCCAAGTCCCGTGGAGCCTTTCGAAGAAAAAAACGGCTCGAAAATGCGTTCCATCCGCTCCTCCGAAATTCCCGGACCTTCATCCGAGATCTCAACGACCGCGTGCCCCTGTCTGCCATCGATCCGGACTTCGATCGCGCCTCCTTCCGGCTGCTGTTCGGCGGCATTCAGCAGCAGATTCAAAAACACCTGGCTCAACATCACCGGATTGGCCAGCACTTCGATCTCCGAACCCGTTCCCTGAACCTCCAACCGAACATTCCGAAACTGGGGATGATTCTTCACAAACGCAACAGTCTCCAGGATGACGCGGTTCAAGTCGATGCGAACCGTCGCCTCCTGGTTAGGATTGACCAGATTCAACGCCTGCCGCGTGATCACGCTGATTCTCTGGATTCCCTCCTGTACCTGCTCCACCAGTTCGGCGGAGTCTTCCGGCCGACCGTTGCCGACCTCTTCGCGAAGAAGCGTCAAGTAGTTGGACATCCCCTCCAGTGGGTTGTTGATTTCGTGAGCCAGACCGGCCGCCATCCTGCCGACGCTGGCCAACCGCTCGCTGTGAAAGAGTTGGCGCTCCAGCTCGCGAATCCGAAGCTGCTGACGGTTCTCCTCCTCCAACAGGGCTCCCCTTCTCGCCTGCAACAGCGCAAAGCTGCCAATCAGAAGCAGCAGCAGCGTCAGACTGCCGTTGACGATCAGCGTGGTCCGGTAGCGGGAGGCGATCGATTCGATGGAATGAATCAGGCCGGCCTCGGGCGGCTCCCTCAGCAGCGTCCACGCGATCGGAGGCTGCCACTCCGGAACGCTTACCGGCACCAGGATGCCGTCTTCCGTCTGGCGCGGCGTCCGAGAATCTCGAATCAGAAAATACGATTCCCGGTGGGCGGAAGCCGCACGGTTCAACAACTGCTCCAGACTGATCTCCGCCTCCAGATGACCGATGACTTCGTTCGGTTCGCCGATGATCCAGCGGCCGATCAACAGGCCCGGCCGATCGTCTCGCCGATATTCAGGAGCAGGCAGCAGCACCGGTGCACCCTCCCGCCGGCCCGCGTAAAAAAGCGGGCGCTCCCGCGGATCCAGCAGGACGATCCGCTCGATTTCCCGGTGGGCGTCCAGATACAGCAGAAGCGACGCTTCCAGGTCCAGCCTCTGCCAGCGCCGCGCCATCGGATCCTCGATCAGAAGGATTTCCCGCAGGTTGCGGATCGGAGCGGTTCCCGTCAGAAACAGGAAGTCTCCCCGAACCGTCGCCAATAGCGTCTCCAGCGATCGCGCCGTAGCCACCGCCTCCAATTGCAGATCCTTGAGCGCAATCTCGATGGCTTCCTGCCGCGCCGTCAAGATGCCCCACACCGCCACCGCATTCGTCACTACCAGAATCACGATCAATGCGACTGTCGTGCGAATGCCCGGGACGAAGGAAAGACGCCGCCGAAGCGACTTCATAGAATTTATGAAATTCATACAAGAGTTTATGAACACCGCAGCAATTGCGGAGGGTTCAGTCCTGTCGCATTTCAATTAAACCGAATTTTGGATGGATTTGTCCATAAAATTTAAGAAATCGGATGAATTCAGGAAAACGCATTTTGATGGAATTCCGATGCAACTCCTTTCTAATCAAAGCGTTAACAATCTATGCCTAAACCGGTACAAGACTTGCATCGGTACATTGAATGTGTTGCGGGCGGGCAAGTCCCGGACTGATGGCGAAGAGCGCCTCAGGGCCTGCAACATTGCGGCGAAGTCTATTGGCGATTTTCCGGGATTGCGAAACGCGACTTTTGATAGAGTAGTCACCGAGAATGTCTGAAGAGGATCGTTCCGAAACTCAGCCCGAAAAACCGGCTCGACGCCGATACGTGCCAGCAGTCGGCCCCAAGCTTGGCAAACTCCTGGCGGTCGTGTTCGGCTTATTCGCGTTGCTTTCAGTCAATGCCCTGTACCTGGGCAGCACCACGCTGACGGAATGGTGGACCGGACAGGTGTACCAGAATTGGTTCTATCTGATCATGGTTCTGTTTCACTTGGTGCTGGGCGTTCTGTTCATCGTCCCCGTGCTGGTCTTTGGAATCATCCATCTGCGCAACGCGTGGCATCGGCGAAACCGGCGCGCTGTGCGCATGGGCGTGTCTCTTTTTTGCATTGTCGTGCTGATGCTGATCAGCGGCGTCATTCTGACTCGTATCGAAGGCGTGCTGGTGATCAACGATCCGACGATCCGGCAGATCGCTTACTGGGTGCACGTGATCAGCCCCATTGCGGCCGCCTGGCTCTTCGTGCTGCACCGGCTGGCGGGCAGAAGAATCCGCTGGAAGACAGGATTCCGGTGGGGCATGGCGGCTTTGGGCTTCGCTCTGGTGATGCTGGTCGTACAATCGCAGGATCCTCGCCAGTGGAACGTGGAAGGAAATCCGAAAGGCGAACAGTATTTCTTCCCTTCCTTGGCCCGCACTTTCACCGGCGATTTCATTCCCGCCCGGGTGCTGCAGAACGACGGCTACTGTCAGCAGTGCCACGCCGACGTGCACGAAGGATGGTCGCAGAGCGTTCACCGTTTCTCCAGCTTCAATAATCCTCCCTATCTGTTTTCGGTTCGAGAGACCCGGGAAGTGGGATTGGAGCGCGACGGCAGCGTCCAGGCTTCCAGATTCTGCGCCGGCTGCCACGACCCGGTCCCCTTTTTCAGCGGCCGTTTCGACGACCCCGAGTTTGACGACGTCAACGATCCGACCGCCCACGCGGGGATCACCTGCACCGTCTGTCACAGCATTACGCACATCAACACCGTCCGAGGGAATGCCGATTACACGATCGACGAACCGGTTCACTATCCGTTCGCATTCAGCGAAAACAGCGTCCTTCAGTGGACCAACCGTCAGTTGATCCTGGCCAAGCCGGCGTTTCACCGCAAGACTTTTCTCAAACCGCTGCACCAGACGACCGAGTTCTGCGGGACCTGCCACAAGGTGCACCTGCCGGTGGAAGTCAACAACTACAAGTGGCTGCGGGGTCAGAATCACTACGACACTTTCCTGTTGAGCGGGGTTTCGGGCCACGGCATCGCGAGCTTCTACTACCCGCCCGAGGCGGAACCCAATTGCAACAACTGCCACATGCCGACCTTCGCCTCGGACGATTTCGGCGGGAAAGTCCGCGACGACTCGGGCCGTCCCACAGTTCGAAACCACCTGTTCCCGTCCGCCAACACGGCCATTCCGGTCCTAGTCGACATGCCAGACGCCTTGGAAGTGGTCAAGGCTCATCAGGATTTCCTGGACGGCGTCATGCGGATCGATCTCTTCGGAGTCCGCGAAGGCGGAACGATCGAAGGGCAGCTGCTGGCGCCGCTGCGGCCGGAAGTGCCCGAGCTGGAGCCGGGACGCGACTACCTGGTGCAGATCGTGATTCGAACCGTCAAGATGGGCCATCCCTTTACGCAGGGGACGGCTGATTCGAACGAGGTCTGGTTGCAGGTGAAGGCTGCCGCGGACTCGGGCGAAGTGGTCGGGCGCAGCGGCGGGATGGATCCGGAGGGTCACGTGGACCCCTGGTCGCACTTCGTCAACGTCTACATGCTCGATCGGGACGGTAACCGGATCGACCGGCGCAACCCTCAGGACATCTTCATCCCCTTGTACAACAACCAGATCCCCCCCGGCGCCGCCGACACCGTTCACTATCGCTTCCGGGCGCCGCACGGCGCGGATTCGGTGACGCTGAAGGTGGCGCTCAACTACAGAAAGTTCGACACGCCCTACATGAAGCACGTCTTCGGCGAAGACTACGTCAATCGGCTCCCGGTGACCGAACTGGCGCGGGACGAGGTGACGTTTCCGATCCGGGGCGGCTCCGCGCAAGTCGCCAACGAGCCCTCGGAGATTCCGGAGTGGATGCGCTGGAACGACTACGGGATCGGACTGCTTTTGAAGGAGCGCACCGGGCAGCTACGACAGGCGCATGAAGCCTTCACCCGTGTCGAGGAGCTGCGCAACCCGGAGGGACCCGTGAATCTGGCTCGAGTCTACCTGCGCGAAGGCCAGGTGCAGAGCCACGCCCCCGAAGCTCTGGCCCGCGCCGAAGAATTCACCGACCCTGCGGCCAACGCCTGGACGCTGCTCTGGCTGACCGGGCTGGTCAACAAACAGAACGCGCAGTATGAAGAAGCGGCCCGCAACTTCCGTGAAATAATCGAAGGCGGATTCGAGCAGGCCAGAGGGCGAGGCTTCGATTTTTCACTGGACTACCGGCTGCTGAACGAACTGGCGCAGACGCTCTATCTGATCGGACTGCAGCACCCCCGCGGCAGCGAGGAGCGGGAGAAGCGCTTCTCAGAAGCGGTGCAGTGGTTTGAAAGAGTCCTGGAGCTCGAGCCGGAGGATCTGTCGGCTCACTGGGGGCTCCGCCAGATTTACCGCGTGCTGGGAAACCGCGAGAAGGAAAGCTTCCACTCCGCGCAGCACGAGAGATACCGGCCCGACGACAACGCCCGCGACCGGGCCATTCGACTGGCGCGCGAAAAGGATCTCGCCGCCGACCACGCCGCCGAAGCCGTCGTCATCTACGACCTGCACCGCGACGACGCCTTCCCGGTCCAGGACCCTCCCCCCGGCTCCGACCCGCGAGAAAGCCTGATCGTCCGCGCCGCCGGCGGATCGCAGTAGTTTCGAGTTTTTGGTTTCGAGTTGAGGCCGAAAGGTGGGCCGCAGGGTCCGGGGAATGGTCCACACCAGTTGACGGTGATCGACTGCTTCCAAGACCTCTTCGGTCACCCGCTCCACGAAAGCCGCCACGCGCTTGGCCTGGCAGGAGGGACAGAAGTAACGGGTCTTGCAGGAAAAAGCCGCGCAGATGGGAAAGTAGCTACTCCAGCACCTGGGTCCAGTTCAGGATGAGCTGCACGGGCGGAGGCGGGCCATCGGCGCCGCGCCGCAGCACCAGAGCGCGCTTCTCCCCGGGGAGGAACGCGCCGTCCAGAATGTCCGAGGGCATGGCGATGTCACGCAGCGCGCCGAGGTCCATGCGCTCCGGGTCGCGCACCTCGACCGACTTGAGCTGGCCCCCCGCATTGAACAGAAGCTGCCGGCCGTCGGTGCTCCAGAACGGCGAATTGCCGCCGCCGCTGGTCACCTGGAACTTGCGGCTGGCCGCGGGAAAATCAGTGACGTAAACCTCGAAGCGGCCGGACTCGCTGGACTGATACGCCATCCACTTGCCATTGGGCGAGACGCGGGCGCCGCCCTGGTCCTGCAGGGCGACGATGAGAGGCACGGGCGCGCCTCCGCCTTCCAGGTCCAGATAAAAGATGTCGGTGCCGGTCTCCGCACGCTGCAGGCCGAGGACCAGGTAGCGGCCGTCGGGAGTCCAGTCCCAGATCAACGTCCAGTCGCCGCTCTCGTATACCGTCTCGACGCCCGGAGCTCCAGTGGCGGAGCGAAGTATGATCCTGCGGCCCACGGCCCCGTTCTGCGCGATGGCGATGCGCTTGCCGTCCGGTGAAAAGGCATAGAAGTTCTGAATCGAGGAATCGAACGTCAGCCGGCTCAGGCTCTCCCGCGCCAGGTCCAGCAGCCACACGTCACCCATACCGCCGGGTTCGACGCGGGTGACGGCGGCCGCGCGGCCGTCGGGGCTGACCCGCACGACGCTGAAGCGGCCCTGCTCGCCAAAGGCCTGCACTACGCTGCTGCCCGGTTGGGCCCATCCAAGCTGGGATTGCACGATGGTGGCGGTGCGGTAAACCAGGGCCGAAGCTCCCGCCACCGAGAAATTGCCCAGGTCGCGCGGATTCCAATAATCCACGTCCTGGGCGATGGCGAAGGGATCGCCCAGGAACTCCAGCTTGTCGGCATTAAATCGCTGGGCCAGCAGGTTGCCGTCCCGCATGAAGACCAGATATCCGGCCGCGTAGGCGACACCGGAGCCGCGCTCCATCACCATCTGGGGCTCCATTCCGTCGGTCGAGCCCACGTACACACTGCCTTCCGGCAAGGTAGTGTCGCGGTTGGTGAACAGGAAACGCTTGCCGTCGGGGAGGAAGTGCGGATTGCGGTGAGAGCGCCGCTGGCCTTCTCCCTCGGCGATGGTAGTGACCGGCTGGGGCGTGCCTCCTCCTTCGGGGATTCTGAAAAGGGGCGACAGGATGTCGGTGGTAAAGACAATGATGCCGGACGGGCTCCAGGAGGCGCCGCGGCCGTCACGGGCATCGGCAAGCGCCTGCACTGGCCCGCCGCCGGCCGGCATCTTCTTCAGCTTGCCTTCCGCGAAGAACCCGACGTGGCGTCCATCGGGAGACCAGAAGGGGTAGATGGCGTTGTCTGACCCGGCCAGCACGGTGGACCCCCCGGTCGCCAGATCGCGCACCCACAGCTGGATCTGCCCATCGCTGGCGCCGCGAAACAGCAGGCGGGTGCCGTCCGGAGAGAGGGCCACGGCGCCGGGGTTGGTGGGCTGGAAGGCGACTCCTTCGGGCGGGAGCAGTTCGGCGTGCAAAAGACGAGCGGCCTGGCGGGCATCGCGCATGCTGGTCATAGCCAGAGCCAGCGCAGCCACGGCCATCAGCCAACCCACGGCCAGCAGCGCCCACAGGACGCGCTGGTGGGTCTTGCGGCGCGTACCCACTACGGCGGGCAGGCCCACGCGGGAGCCGCCTTCCAGCACCCAGCGCAGCTGCAGGCCGACGTCGTGGGTGGTCTGGAAGCGAGCGTCGGGATCCTTCGCCATGCAGCTGCGCACGATGTGGTCGAGCGCCGGCGGCGCCATGGGCTGCACGGTGGAGATGGGCTCCGGGTCCTTCTCCAGGATGGCGGAGGCCACAGAGAGCTGGCTGCGGCCCTCGAAGGCGCGCTTGCCGGTGGCCATCTCGTAGAGCAGGACGCCGAAGGAGAAAATGTCAGACCGGGCGTCTGCCTCGCGGCCCTCCACCTGCTCCGGCGACATGTACTGGAAGGTGCCGACCACGGTGCCCATGGCCGTGATGGGTGAGGCCGGGCTAGTGGCGGTGGGCGCAGCGGTGAAGGTGGGCGTGCTGGAGCCGGAGGCGGCGGCCAGGGCCATGGGCTTGGCCAGGCCGAAGTCCAGCAGCTTGGTACCGCCTTTGGTGAGCATGACGTTGGCGGGCTTCAGGTCACGATGCACCAGGCTCTGGCGGTGCGCTTTCTCCAGGGCGTCGCAGATCTCGATGCCGATCTTGAGGAGCTGCTCGGTGGGCAGCGGACCCTTGGCCAGGCGGGCGGCCAGAGTCTCACCCTCCAGATACTCCATGACCAGGAAGTCGACACCGTCCTGATGGCCCACATCGTGCAGGGTGCAGATGTTGGGATGCTGCAGCGAACTGATGGCCCGTGCCTCGCGGTCGAAGCGCGCCTTCAGGTCAGGATCGGAGGAAAAGTGCTCGGGCAGGACCTTGATGGCCACGTCGCGGCCCAGGCGGGTGTCGCGCGCGCGATAGACCTCGCCCATGCCGCCGGCACCGCTGGGAGCGACAATCTCGTAAGGGCCAAGCTTCTTGCCGGGAGTGAGAGCCATGGAAGGTGTGATTATACACCGATAGGAATTTGCTTTTTGCGAGGGGGAGCATAGCGGGGCCGAATTGGTGTGAAAGGCGCTTCAATGATCGGGTGGGTTCCAGATTCAAGCAGGATCTGACTGGAGAGAAGCCCCCAGGGTCTGGTGGGTGCGCTCCGAGTGGATGAGCGGGCGCCTCAACCGGAATTGAGCGCAGGAATCAGACGCAGCTGGACCGACAGGGGCTGAAGAGCGCGGGCTCTTCACCCGCGGTAGACGGGAAAGTCGTCCCGGAAGACATAATCTGTCGAAGCTCGAACCTGTTGCCGCTGGTGGGGAGAGAGTGTGGCCAGGAAAGCTTCTAGTTTGTGTGGTGACAGAGAGGGCGGCGGAGGAGCGCGCCGAGGCTGCTCCCGGAGTCCCAAATGCTGGAGGATCTTGCGGATGACGGTCCACTCTTCGATGAATGCAATGATCTTCATCTGATTTCCGCAGCGGGGACACCGAATCGGGTCCGCCTCATAAACCTTCTTCAAGAGTCGGCCCCAAGCGGCGCCGTTGCCGGGCAAAACGCTGGGCGGGCGAGTCTGGTTGTGGTGTCGAGTCCAATCCCGTGTTCAAGGGCGCCGGGACGGTTTGCTTTCGCCTCTTGCCGCGCGAGGCGTTGGAATAGCGGCCATAGCAGCGGACCATCTGCTGATGGGGGTCGGGGATGTGGGAGGAGCCGCAGCGGATGCGGGCAAAGCCGTGGCGGAGGATGCCGCATTCGAGAAAGCGTTCCACCGTCGTCTCGACGACTAGACGAAGGGGCCCGTGGTCCTTCTCGTACAACGGAGTGTAGGCCTGCTGGAATTCCTCCCAGTACTGTTGCAGACACTGGTAGAGTGCACTCGCCTCGGGACGTCTGGGCCGGTAGATCGCAGATCGTGCCATCACCTGAAAAGAACGTCCGAGCACCCGAAAACTGCGAACTGCCGGCCAGCCCGATCGCGAGCGCACTCATCATGGATTCACTTCGGTGCGGCAAACACTTTACATCATGGCATCGTCATTGCGAGCGACCGGAGGGAGCGCGGCAATCCAGTATCGTATGACTTCCTGGATTGCTTCGTCGCCAGCCTTCGCCAAGCTTCGGCCCGGCTCCTCGCAATGACGACCGAAATTAAAAGAAGTTCCTTCTGATCAGGACTGCTGCACCGATTTAAAAAACGGCTTCCATCTTTCATATGCCTATGATAATTTCACCCGATTTCGTTTTTATGATAACGGGAAATTTATTTATGACTTCGAAGAAGAATCGGGGCTCTCGCGCGAAGCTCCGGGGACCTCGACGCCTCGCATCTCCATGATCGGAAAGAGACTCGCCCACTTCGAGATCACCGCCAAGCTGGGCGAGGGCGGCATGGGCGAGGTCTACCAGGCCCGCGACACGAAG
>CAZAEY010000113.1:0-12003 GCA_964484155.1 uncultured Acidobacteriota bacterium | reverse complement strand
TTCGCTGAACCCGTTCAGACGGAATCAACGGCCCCTGCGGGCCCGTCGCTCTGACGGTTGCGTTTGACTGAATCGCTTTCCCCGACCCTTCGAACGAAGGACGAAGAACCCAAAACCGCGGAACCTCGGAACGCGGAACTCGGAACGCAGCACCGCATCATTCCTGAAGGATCGGTTCGAGAACCCTCCAGACATTTTCGGCAACGATCCGATGGCCCTCGGGAGTCGGATGAATCCCGTCAGGCAGGTTTAACCGGGGATCTCCCGCCACTCCCTCCAGCAGGAAGGGGATCAAACGAGCGCCCGTCCTTTCGGCCAGGCGGGGAAATATTTCTTGAAACTGGCGAGAGTAATGCGGGCCCATGTTTGGAGGCACCAGCATCCCGGCGAGGATCGCTTTTCCGGAAGGGTTCGCCGCGCGGAAACGTTCGATCGTTTCAGCCAGATTTGACTCGGTGGCTTCCGGAGAGATTCCGCGCATTCCGTCATTTGCTCCGAGCTCCAGAATGAGGATGTCGATCGGATCGCGCAAATACCATTCGATCCGGCTCAAACCGGACGATGAAGTATCTCCGCTGATTCCAGCGTTGATGACTCTGAAGGCAAGTCCTCGCTGACGCAGCTTTTCCTGCAGGAGGCCCGGAAAAGCCTGTTCCGGCGAAACGCCGTAGCCTGCCGCCAGACTGTCGCCCAGAACAAGGATCGTCTTCGTTTCCCGGTCCTTTCCGCTGACCTGCCCCAGCAACAGGGTCAGCGACAGGGCTAAAACAGAAGTCAATCTGATGTTCATCGACGATTCCAGTTCGGACTCCGCTCTTAATCGTTTTGGACTTCCCGCTGCACGGGCCGGCGGCGGGGCGCATCCGCTTCTATCCATTGTAGGATATTAGGGGTCTGCTTTGGAACCGACCTGCAGCCGGCGCAATCGGGCATGTTGGTTTGCGCGGCCCGGCATTAGAAACATTTAACCTCGATCCGGCGTACTAGTGGTGGAACAATGGTTCTGGAAGTTGAAAATCTGACGAAGAAGTATCCGAGCGGAAACCGCAACCTAACGGTTCTGGATGGCGTGAGCTTTCAAATCGAACAGGGGTCCGCCACAGCGATCGTGGGCCCTTCAGGGAGCGGAAAGAGCACCCTGTTAGGGTTGGCCGCCGGATTGGATCGCCCATCCAGCGGTCGAGTCGTGTTGAATGGGAGGGACTTGAATCCCCTTTCCGAAGAGCAGCTTGCCGAACTGCGGAACCAGCACGTGGGCTTTGTTTTTCAGAATTTCCAGCTGATTCCAACTCTGACGGCGCTGGAAAACGTGATGGTTCCGCTGGAACTGCGAGGCGGGAATCATTCGCGCGAAAAAGCCGAGGAATTGCTTTCTCGCGTTGGACTCGGCGATCGACTGCATCACTACCCTTCACAACTTTCCGGAGGCGAGCAGCAGCGCGTATCTCTGGCACGGGCTTTCGTGAATAGGCCTTTGATTCTGTTTGCCGACGAACCCACCGGGAACCTGGACGGGGAAACCAGCGGAGCGGTAGCCGAGCTGCTTTTTCAATTGAATCGCGATGAAGGGACGACGCTCGTAGTGGTGACCCATAATCTGGAGCTGGCCTCCAAGACGGAAAGGGTCATTACGCTTCGCTCCGGGTCGATCGAGTCGGATCGAAGGCTTGCAACGGTGAAGGCGGCAAACGGTGAAGGGTGACTGGGTCTTTCGAATGGCTTGGCGCGACAGCCGTTCGCACCGATTGCGACTGCTGCTTTACTCCCTTTCCATCGTCCTGGGGGTCGCTGCGCTCGTCTCGATTCGCTCTTTCAGCGCAAATCTCCGCGCGGGGTTGGAGGAACAGGCGAAGAGCCTGCTGGGCGCCGATCTGGTCTTTAGCAGCCCGCTTCCGCTAACGCCCGAAGTCGAGGAACTGATCCGGCCCTTCGCTCGAGAGCGCGCCTACCAGACCTCGTTTTCCTCGATGGCCCTGTTTCCCGACAGAGAGGGGACTCGACTGGTACAGGTTAGGGCCCTGAAGGGCGATTTCCCTTTTTACGGGGAACTGGAAACGGATCCGGCATTGGCTGCGAAAGAATTCCAAGAGGACGCTTTTGCGCTGCTGGACCAGACCTTGATGCTGCAATTCGATTTGGTTCCGGGAGACCGAATCCAGCTCGGCCACAAGACATTCGAGATCTTGGGAAGCCTGCTGTCCGTCCCTGGAGACAATCCGACGTTTAATGCGCTGGGTTCTCGAATTTACATTCCCGAGCGTTTCGTCAGTGAAACCGGGCTGATTCAGGTCGGCAGCCGCGTGCGTTACGCGGTGTTCGTACGGGCGGACGATGCCTTCGATCCGGCTGCTTTTCTGGAGGAGAATCGGGATCGCATCAGCGGCATGGATCTAAGGTCCGAGACCGTTCAGGGCCGCAAGGAGCAACTGGGACGGGCGATGGAAAACCTGGATCGGTTTCTCAGTTTGGTTGGTTTGATCGCCCTGCTGCTGGGAGGAATCGGCGTCGCGACCTCAATCCACCTGTACACAAGAGAGAAGATCCCCGTCATTGCGACCCTGCGCTGCGTAGGCGCCACGGCTAAGCAAAGCTTTTCCATTTACCTTTTGCAGGCGGCCGGTCTGGGGGCTTTGGGTTCGGCGCTGGGAGCCTTCCTGGGAGTTGCGGTTCAGGAAACTCTCCCAGCCGTATTCTCCGGCCTGATTCCATTCGAAGTTGAGACCGGAATCGCCTGGTCGGCCGTCGCGCAGGGCTTCTGCCTTGGCCTGGCGGCTTCCGTTCTGTTCGCCTTGATCCCTCTTCTTCCGTTGCGCGGGATTTCTCCGCTGCTCGCCTTGAGGTCTGAATATCAGGAAGGCGACCTGCCGCGCCGCGATTGGGCAGTGCGTCTGGTTTATGCAGCGATTGGCGCTTTTGTCCTGAGTTTCTCCCTGCTGAATACGGAAAGCATCGGGGTCGGCGTGGGCTTCTTTGTCGGCTTGCTCGCGGTTTTTGGGGCACTATACGGGGCGGCGGCGCTTCTGATTCGGCTGGTGCGGCGCTTTTTCCCCTCCCGGTGGGCCTTCGAATGGCGTCAAGGATTGGCGAATCTGTACCGACCGCACAATCAGACAGCCGTCTTGATCTTTGCGATCGGGCTCGGCACTTTCTTTCTCTTGAGCCTCTATCTGGTTCAATCAAGTCTGCTGCAGGAAATCGATCGCTTCGGAGGCCCGGGAAAGCCGAATTTGATCCTCTTCGACATTCAAACGAACCAGACGGACCCAGTCGCGGAATTGGTGCGAGCCCAAGGGCTTCCAGTACTCGACATGGTCCCGATCGTCACCATGCGCCTGGAAGCGATCGGAGGCGTACCCCGTCAAGACATGCTCGCCCATCGCCAGGCCGGCCGCCCCGAATGGGCCCTCCGACGAGAATATCGGAGCACCTATCGGGACGTTTTGGATTCCACCGAGCGAATTGTCAGGGGCCGGTTTCCCGGCAACGCCGAAAACGAGCGGACGCCGGTTTCGCTGGAAGAGGGGATCGCAGAGGAATTGAAGGTCGACCTCGGCGACCGCCTCACCTTCGACGTTCAGGGAATCCAGGTGGAGGCCGAAGTCGCCAGCATTCGCGCTGTCGAGTGGCAGAATTTCCAGACGAACTTTTTCGTCGTGTTCCCCAGCGGAGTGCTGGAGCGCGCGCCTCAATTCCACGTGCTGATCACCAGAACCCAATCTCCCGAGGCGTCGGCGCAACTGCAACGAGATGTGGTTCGGAATTTCCCGAACATTTCAGCCGTCGATTTGACTTTGATTCTCGAATCGATTGAATCAGTGCTCTCCAAGATTTCCTTCGTGCTTCAGTTTCTTGGGGCTTTCACTCTGCTGACAGGGGTGATCGTCCTTCTCGGAGCGCTGGCCTCCGGTCGTTACCAACGCACTCGGGAAAGCGCATTGCTGCGAACGATGGGAGGGTCCCGATCTCAAATTTGGAAAATTCTGGCTGCAGAATACTTTTTCCTCGGAGCATTCGCCGTTGCGGTCAGCTTTGTGTTGGCGCTGATCGCCGCCAGCGCACTCTCCCTGTACCTCTTTGAGTCGCCGATCCCCTATCCAGGCTGGGCTGCTCCGACGTTCGCTCTAGGCGTCGTGGCCTTAGTCGTGCTGGTCGGACTGTTCAACAGCCGTCGAGTTCTAGAAGCCCCGCCCCTCCAGATTCTCAGAGCGGAAAATTGAGTCGCGGGGGCAGGTTTCAAGTTTCAGGTTTTTGCACTGCCTCCATTGCGAAAGGGTCCCCATTCCTCCTCCTGATCGGTGCAGCGCAATTGGCAGAGCGACGCGGCCGCTTCGGGCGCGTTGATTTTGGGCGAACCGCTGGCTGAACCCACGAAGGAGCCTGCGGATCGATCCGTTGCATCAACGGGCCCCGAGGCGGGGCCCGTCGCTCCGCCATCCGGCGATCGAGCCGTTCAGCTTGCGGAAGCGCCCCCGTTTCGCAAACGTAACCCATGCCTCCAGATGATCTGGCTTGCGCGATTGTCGGAGCGACGCGGCCGCTTCGGGCGCGTTGATTTTGGGCGAACCGCTGGCTGAACCCACGAAGGAGCCTGCGGATCGATCCGTTGCATCAACGGGCCCCGAGGCGGGGCCCGTCGCTCCGACATCCGGCGCCGCCGCCGGTTCGCTTCGACCAAGGCCAATCATCCTCTTCGCCCAGACCAACTGTTCGGTTAGACTGAAGGCTGGAGAAATGGAACAGCCCTACGCCGACGCTGACGAATTTGCGGCGCGATTAAAAATGTTTCTCATCGATCTGAGAAAGGGCTCGGAAGTTCCTGATCGCGGTCGACTGGACACGCTGAGTCGTTGGCAGATGCGCGTCAGCGGCGGCGCATTGCTGAAGTTTTTGCGCTTCATCAATGACGCGACTCGCAAGGGAAGCGCTCCGGAACTGAAGGAGATCGAAGGCGCCCGTAAGCGGCTGGTGGGGATCTTCGACGCCCCGGGAACCATCGCCGCTCACGACATCTTTCGAATGTTCCGGCCTTCCTCCATCTGGATGTCTACGGAAGAGTGGTCGAAGTGGGCGGCCATAGGTGCGGAGTCCGACTCAGAGCTTCAATTCCATTTTCGCTACTGGAGCTGGTGGTCCCGGGAGATGCCCGCCGCATTGATCGAAAATCTCCCTTCTTCCGGCGACTATTGGCTGCACTGTGAAGGGTACCGGTTGCAGGCCGAACAAGCTTCTCGGGCGAACCACCTCTGGCGCTGGAACGGATCCGAATTCGAACTGGCTGCTGAGGATATCAACGACCCAAGCTGAAAGTCGTCCGCGGCGCGTCCCAAACTGTGAAGCGGGGCCCTCCCTCGAACGCGTTCAAACGTGATTCTGAAATCTACTGAGGCGGCCGTCCGGATCTTTCCTGCGGTTTTCGCTGCTGGGCAGGTTGCGCCGCCGGCCGCGGAGGAGTCGGTCGGGGCTGTTGCGGGCGGACCTGAGGAGCGCGTTGCGGGGTCACAGGGCGGACCTGAGGAACTGGCCGTTGTTGCGGGCGTTGGACCTGCGGCGTCGGCCGCTGGGCAGGTCTTTGAATCTGCGGCGCCTGAGGAGCCTGCGGCGCCCTTAGCCCAGGAGTCCGATCCAATGAGGGCGGATTCAGCGAACGCTGTGGCGGGGCGGTTGCCGGCCTTTCCGGCGGCGCCTGCCTGGGGACTACAATCAGCGGTCGACCCTGGGGTTCTGGATGCGGATAAACCCGTTCGCGACTCGGAAAACGCTGGATTTGCGGGGTCGGAAGATTCTCAGGCGGAGTCAGGTTTGGACTCCGTTCTCTGCTTGGAGGAGGAGTCAGCGCGCGCGGCGCCGGGCCGGTCGAAGGAGTTTCGGGCGCCGCTCTTCTCGGAATGACGATCACCGCAGGAGTCTGGGGCAGAGGCTGCGGATTCGAAAGAGTTCTGGTCGGGGGACGAGGGGCGGTCCCGATTGGAATGCCGCCCGCAGGAGCCTTCTCCGCAGGGCCGGCGCTTGCAGGATTTGAAGCCGGCTCGGAGGGAGTTCTGGGAAATGGGATGATTGCCACAGGCAAACCGCCGAGAGGCTCCAAGCCGCCCAATGCCGGTTGAGTCGGACGAGTCAGGGGCGATGCCGGATTTTCAGGAACAAACGGAATCCAATTGTCCACCGGCCGCATCACCGGGTTTTCGGCAAAGGCCTGTCCGAGGGGAAGGTCGAGCGAACGCGCAGCCGTCCATTCAAACGGCCGAGGAGGCGCGAATCCCGGCGGGCCTGCCGGCGCATCTGTTTGGCCCGGTCCCGCCCCGCCTGGGGTTGACGGCCCCGGTCCCGCCCAAGTAGTCGAAGGACGAAAGCCGAAACGGTTGTAGCGCCAATCGTAAAACGAAGACATTCGGCACCAGCGAGACAGCGGGCGCACATAGGCCCAATGATTATAAGTAAAGTGGGAATAATAAGGGCTCCAGGCAAAAGCGGGGGAAAATCCCCAAGGCTCGAATGCGCAAAAGCCGAACCCCAGACCGGGATAGAATCGGAAATCGGCGCGGTGAAAGGAACTCTGCCCGAATCCGAAATAGGGGCTCCAGGGATGGCCGTAGCCGCCATAGCCTCCCCAGACGCCCTGATTTCCGTATGCGAGAGCGCCTGAATCTCCAAAGTAGCCCGGAACCGATTCGCCTCCGTAGATGCCTCCGCCGGAGGCCACTAAACGGGCGTCCCGTTCGTCGCTCCACTGATCCAGATCGTCCAGCGGAAATCCAAAGCCGAGAGTCGACGCAAGCAGGCCGTTGGGCGAAAGCTCAAGGTGCTGTCCTCGGCTCAAGGTGCGCGTCCGGATACCGTCGGTCAGTTCAACCGTTCCAAAGCGGCTGGTCACGTTGACATTGCCTTGAGGAGTCAATTCAATGCGGGACAAACCGACTCCCCGAATGGAGGCCCGAACCTGCCCCACATTCACCGTGACGAAAGAATCGGTCTCCGTGCGCAGGATCAATGCGCCTTCGTGCAGGGTCAGGCCGCTGGATTCCAGACTAAGCTTCTCGACCACGATGTCGGATTTCGGCCCTAGGCGGGCGAAACTTCCATCGTTCAACTCGATCTCCAGATACGCCCCTTCCTGCAGCACGTAACGATCCGACGGGAAAACGGTTTGGTACAGCGTCGCTTCCGCCCATTCCGCCCCCTCGCCCTGTTCGAAGATGACCGGACCGTCAACGGCCGTAACTCGAGCCGGCGGATCAGATGCCGCGTATGCACCGGAGATGATGCAGAAGACTGTGAAAGAAGCGAGAAACTTACCCATGAGCGATTACCTCATTATATAAGGACTGGTTCAAAAGGAAAAGGTTTCATTCCGGATGCCATCGCCCAGGAAGAATCCTGAATGTAAATCAGGAAGCCGCCAGAGCGGGAAATTTTGCGGTTTTGCCTGAAGGTCAGAAGCCGGATCACTCGCGCGCCGTCCTTCGGCTGCCAGGTCATTCCAGCCGGTCCGCAGGCGAAAAGGCGAGCCGAAGACCTCGCGGGAAAAGGTGAAACATTTCTTTGCTCGAGTCGTATAAGAGGATGCCGGAGCAGGATGTCCGATTCGGCGGTCCAATGTTGATGGGGAGTGAGTCTTTTTGAAAAAACTGCTGGCGTTTCTCCTACTCGCGGGTTTCCTGACCCTTCTCGGGCTGCGCCTGTATGAAGAGCTCGGCTCTAAGGCGGCCAGCTCGAGCGCTGGCAACTTCGCGGGCATGCGCCCAACATTGCTTGTGGAGCTGGAGAAAGCGACTCTTCACCAGTTCACCACCGTGTTCGAAGTCCTCGGCGAACTGCAGCCGAAAGCGTCCGTGGACGTCATGTCGCGCATCAGCGGCCATCTTCAGCAGGTGCTGGTGGAACGTGGAGACGAAATTCGCGCTGGGCAGCTGCTGGCGGTCGTCGATGACGCCGACCTCGGGCAACAAATCCGTCACGCCGAAGCCAGCATCAGCGTCGCCCGTGCGGGAGTGAGTAGAGATCAGGCCGTCCATGACAATCTGCGCATTCAGGTGGAACGGTACCAAAGCCTTCACAGCGAAGCGCTGGTTTCCACTCAGGATCTGGAAGAGCTGCAAAGCCGTCTGCGCTCGGCACGCGCCACCGTAGAACTTGCCGAATCTCAAGTGCGCCAGGCCGAGGCCACGCTTCAGGAATTGAAGATTCAGCAGGAGCAGACTCGCATGTATTCTCCGCTGAGCGGCGTGGTCGGACAGCGGTACTTGGATCCGGGAGCCTTGGTGAACCCCAACACCCCGACCGTCTCGGTTCTGGATCTGAGTCGCCTGAAGACGGTCGTTCCCGTCACCGAAAACATCCTTCCGCAAGTCAGAGTCGGATTGCGGGCGCTGGTTTCGATCGATGCCCTGGGCGGCGAGGCGGTCTCCGGAACCGTCACGCGTATCAGTCCTTATCTTTCGCCCGACACGCGAACCGCCGACGTGGAAATAGAGATCGCGAATCCCAACCGGCGCCTTCGGCCGGGAATGTTCGCGCGAGTCAGAATTGACGCCGACCTTTCCTATATTTCCGTCAGCATTCCCCGATCCGCGCTGTTGACCCGAGGCGATCAAAAAGGGGTTTTTCTGTTGACGGATGATTTGAGGACCGTCTTTCACCCGCTCGAGGTAGGCCGCATTGAGGATCGGATTGTCGAGGTTCTTTCAGGTCTTGAGGCAGGCGCTGAGGTGGTGACCGCAGGCGCTCAGTCCTTGAACGAAGGGGACAGAGTGAGGCTAGAGTGAAACTACCTGAATTGGCATTAAGGCGTCCCGTATTCATTTCAGTCGTCTTCATGATCATGACGCTGCTGGGCGCGATTTCCTTCATGCGCCTGCCGGTCGACCTGATGCCCGACGTGTCGCTGCCGACCATCACCGTGACCACGACCTACACAGGAGTGGGACCGGAGGAGATGGAAGAGTTGGTGACCATGCCGTTGGAGCGCGTCCTGGCTTCCACTCCGGGCGCACGAGAATTGACTTCGACCTCGTCGGAGGGCAGCAGCCGGATCGTACTTCGTTTCGATTGGGGCACGAACCTGGACGCCGCCGCCGACGAAATCCGCACGCGGGTCGACCGTGCGCGCAATCAACTGCCGATCGAAGCCGACACGCCCACGATTTTCAAGTTCGACGTCAGCACCTTCCCCATCATATTTCTCGGCGTCGCCAGCGATATGGGCCCGAGAGATTTACGGGAGTTCGCCAGAAAGCAGCTGCAATACCGGTTCGAGCGCATTCCCGGTGTGGCGCAGGCTGACATCTGGGGCGGACTGGAGCGGGAAATCCAGGTGCAGTTGGATCGGCAGAAACTGGATTCTTTGAAGCTGAGCCCCGGGCAGGTCGTTTCCGCCCTGCGCCGAGAAAACCTCACCGAACCCGCCGGTCAAGTCAAGGAAGGCGACTTCGAGTTGATGATGAGGATCCAGGGCGAATTCGTCTCCCTGGAGGAAATCCGCAATACCATGGTGGCCCGCCGCGAGGGCCGGCCGATATACATCGAGGACCTGGCCGTCGTGATTGACGGACATCAAGAGATTCGCAACTTGGTGCGCGTCAACGGGGTGCCGGGCTTGCGCATGGCTATCCGGAAGCAGTCCGGAGCAAACAGCGTAGAGACGTCCCGGGCGGTAGCTGCCGAGATCGAGCGGATGAACAGTGATTTCCCAAATGTCGAAGTCACGGTGATCTACGATTCCTCGAAGTTTATCGAACGAGCTGTGGCCAACGTTCGTGATGCCGCCCTGTACGGATCGATTCTGGCGGTGATTGTTTTGCTCCTGTTTTTGAGAAACGTTCGCTCGACGTTGGTTGTTGCCATCGCGATTCCCATTTCCGTCATCAGCACTTTTGCGCTGATGCACTTTTACGGGTTTACGCTCAACACCGTCACTTTTGGCGGTCTCGCTCTGGGGGTGGGCGTTCTGGTCGACAATGCCATCGTGGTGCTCGAGAATATCTTTCGCCACCGTCAGGACGGCCGCGAAAAAATGGAGGCCGCCCGCAAAGGGACCCAGGAAGTCGCCCTGGCTATAACCGCTTCGACCATCACAACGGTCGTGGTCTTTATCCCGGTCATTTTCATGACCGGGATGTCGGGGGTCATCTTTCAGCAACTTGCATGGGTGGTAACCTTTGCGCTGTTCTCCTCCCTGCTGATCGCGCTGACCTTGGTGCCCCTTCTTTCGAGCCGTTTCATTCGGGTAAGGGAACCGGATCGCGAAACCTGGCACTACCCCATCATCCACGGAGCGGCCCAGGCTCTGGAGCGCCTGGACGAAGCCTATGCTCGTGGCGTCCGCTGGGCCCTGCGTCGCCGATACCTTGTCATTGGAGCAAGTCTCGCGCTAGTGGCCGGGGCGGCGGCGCTGGTCCCGATGATCGGATTTGAGTTGCAGCCTGAAACCGACGAAGGTGAGGTTCGGATCAGCCTCGAACTCCCCGAAGGCACCCGCCTTTCCGTTACCGACGAGGTGACGGAACGCGCCGAAGCCATCGCACTCGAGCACGTCCCGGAAATCGCCGACGTCCTGACCGAGGTTGGATCGGCCGGGGGCTGGAGAGTTGCCAACACCAACACTTCGAGCATTCGACTCAGTCTTGCGCCGCTCTCCCAGCGCACTCGTTCCAGCCAGCAGATCGTCAACGACTTGCAGCCGATCTACAGCCAGTTCGCGGGCGTTATTTCCCGAACCACTGCCGGCGGCGGAAACTTCATCCTGCGGATCGCTCAGGGCGACGGCGATCGGTTGACGATCGACGTTCGCGGATACGAACTGGCTCAGACTTACGCGACAGCCGTCGACGTAAGGCGCCTGGTTGAAAACACCGAAGGGGTCTCCAATGCGCGAATCAGCCGCAGCACCGGAAGACCGGAAAGCCGCATCGTCATCGATCGCGAGCGAGCTGCGAAAATGGGACTTTCGGTCAGCGAAATCGCTACTACGATCCGCGCCAGCGTCGGAGGCGCCACTGCTGGATACTACCGTGAAGGCGGCGACGAATACGACATCCTGGTTCGATTTCGAGAAGAAGACCGCCTCTCCAGTCAGGATGTGGATGCGATTCCGATCCAGACTCCAGGCGGACAGACGATCCCGCTGGCTTCCGTCGTTCGATTCGAGCGGGGAGAAGGCCCCGTGGCGATCACTCGAAAAGATCAGGAACGCATCGTTTCTGTCACCGCCGATCTGACGGGCGATAGAGACATGGGCTCCATTGTCGGAGATCTCCAACGGCAAATCCAGACGCTTAGAGTTCCTTCTGGAGTTGCCGTGGTTTTTTCAGGGGAATGGGAAGAGCAGCAGGAGGCTTTCTTTATGCTGCAGATCGGCTTTCTGCTGGCGATCATCCTGGTGTACCTCGTGATGGCGGCGCAGTTCGAGTCGTTTCGCTACCCCTTCCTGATCATGTTTTCCCTTCCGCTGGCTTCGATCGGAGTCATTCTGGCGCTATTTCTGACCCGAACGCTCTTTACCATGCAGGCCTTCATCGGAATCATCATGCTGGTCGGCATCGTGGTCAACAACGCCATCGTCCTGGTCGACTATGTTCTTCAATTGCGACGAGATCACGGGCTTTCGCTGGTCAATGCTCTGGTGACCGGCGGGAGGCGACGCCTCCGGCCCATCCTGATGACTACCCTGACGACCGTTCTCGGTCTGACTCCTATGGCCCTTGGAGTCGGCGAAGGAGGCGAGCTGCAGGCGCCCATGGCCCGGGTGATGATCGGCGGCATGATCAGTTCAACTTTCATCACCCTGTTTCTCATCCCCACCCTGTTCTTCACTATGGAGCGCGTACGCGTCCGAAGCAAAGAAAAGGCGCCCGCAGCCGAAATGGAACCGGCGGCGGGGTGATTCGTTCCGGGGTCTTCGTCCTGCGTTCGAAGGGTCGGGGAAAGCGATTCAGTCAAACGCAACCGACAGAGCGCCGGATGGCAGAGCGACGGGCCCGCAGGGGCCGTTGATTCGGTCTGAACGGG
>CAZAEY010000112.1:0-12022 GCA_964484155.1 uncultured Acidobacteriota bacterium | reverse complement strand
GTCGTACTCGTGCAGTACGTCGAGGAGGCCAAAGAGCGGCAACGCAGCAGACGCTTCGCTATCCGACGCCGCAGCAGGACGCGTGTGAGAATTGCGGGCTAGGCCAAAACCGTCAAACCGCCGTTTTCTGGCGACGGAATACGAGCTTGTACAGCAGGCTGTCGGTGATGGCGATCCAGCTAGCCTCGATCACGTTGGCGGAGACTCCGACGGTGGTCCAGGCCTCATTGCCGTCAGTGGACTGAATCAGCACCCGCACTTTTGCGGCCGTTCCGTCCTGCGCGTTCAGGACGCGCACCTTGTAGTCGATCAGACGAATCTCCTGAAGCTGGGGAAAGAATCGAACCAGGGCCTTCTTGGTGGCCCGGTCCAGGGCGTGGACGGGGCCGTTGCCGTCCGAGGCGGTGTGCTCCTGCAGACCGTCGACCGAAACCTTGACGGTCGCCTCGCTCAGGAAGGCGCCGTCGACGGACTGATCGACCACCACGCGAAATCCCCGGATTTCGAACGGCTCGTCGAAGTCGCCCGTGTAGCGGTTGATCAGCAGCTTGAAGCTGGCCTCGGCGCCTTCAAACTGGTAACCTTCATATTCGAGCTGCTTCAACCGCTCCAGAAGCCCTTTTAAATCGACGCGGGAGGCGTCGATATCACCGAATTCCGTCAGTTTATACTGCAGATTGCTCTTTCCCGAAAGGTCTGAAATCAGGACGCGCCGGCGATTTCCCACGATTTCCGGATCGATGTGCTCGTAGGTCCGGGCGTCTTTGAGAATGGCGCTGACGTGAATACCGCCCTTGTGGGCGAACGCGCTCCGCCCGACGAAGGGAAGATTCGCGGGCAGGGCCATGTTGGCGGTCTCGCTTACGAAGTAGGCCACTGAGGTCAGCCCCTTGAGATTCTCCTCTCCGATGGTCTTGCGTCCCAGCTTCAATTCCAGCAGGGGGATGATGGATGTGAGGTTGGCGTTGCCGACGCGCTCGCCGTACCCGTTGATGCAGCCTTGCACCATGGCTGCGCCTTCGGCGACGGCGGCCAGCGAATTGGCGACTCCCAGCTCGCAATCGTTGTGGGTGTGGATGCCCAGTCGCGGAAAGTCCTGTCGCAGCTCCGCAGTGACGCGCCCGATTAGCGACGGCAGGCTGCCGCCGTTGGTGTCGCAGAGGACCAGCCAGTCGGCTCCCGCCTCCTGCGCCGCAGTGAGAACGCTGCGGCAGTAGTCGGGATTGGCCTGGAAGCCGTCGAAGAAATGCTCCGCATCGAAGACGACTTCCTTACCGAAGGATTTCAGGCGATGCACGCTCTCCCGGATCATGGTGAGATTTTGATCAAGCTCCACACCCAGCGCCTCCCGGACGTGAAAATCCCAGCTCTTTCCCACTACGGTCACCACCGGCGTCTCGGCCTCCAGCAGGGCCGCGATGTTGGGATCGCCGTCGACTGGATTCTTCCAGTGGCGAGTGCTTCCGAAGGCTGCCAGCCGGGCCGTCCGCCAAGAGGCTTTGCGGGCCTTTTCAAAGAACTCTACGTCTTTTGGATTGGAGCCCGGCCATCCTCCTTCGATGTAGTGGATCCCGGCTTCGTCAAGCCGCTGCGCAATGCGCAGCTTGTCCTCCACGCTTAGAGAGACGCTTTCGCCCTGCGTCCCATCCCGCAGAGTGCAATCGTAGATGAGAACGCGTTCGCTCATGGTTTTGCAACCGCTTCCTTGCCGGGGACTTCTTCCTCTTGGTCCGATTTCAGCCACTGCATCATGCTGCGCAAATCCCGTCCCACGTCCTCGATCAGGTGCCGGGCTTCATCCCGCCGATACTGGCTCATCTGAGGGCGGCCGCGTTCGTTTTCCCAGATCCACTCCCTCGCGAAATCTCCCGACTGGACTTCCTTGAGAACCTGCTTCATGTTGGCCGAAACCCGATCGTCAAGCACCCGGGGGCCGCGGGTGTAGTCGCCGTACTCGGCCGTATCGCTGACCGAGTACCGCATGTAGCTGAGGCCCCCCTCATAGATCAGGTCGACAATCAGCTTCAATTCGTGCAGGCATTCGAAGTAGGCGACCTCCGGCTGGTAGCCGGCGTCTACCAGAGTTTCGAACCCTTTCTTGATCAACTGGGTGACGCCTCCGCACAGAACCGCCTGCTCGCCGAACAAATCGGTTTCGGTTTCCTCCCGAAAGGTCGTCAGCAGCACGCCCGCCTTCGTGCAGCCGAGCGCGAGAGCGTATGCCAAAGCGTTTTCCAGGGCCTTTCCCGTATGGTCATGGTGCACTGCCACCAGGGCGGGCACGCCCACGCCCTCCCGAAACAGCTCCCGCAGACGGTGTCCGGGACACTTGGGGGCGATCATCGAAACGTCGACTGAATCGGGCGGGACGATCTGCTTGAAGTGCACGTTGAATCCATGCGCGAACATCAAGGTCTGCCCTGCGCGA
Source organism: uncultured Acidobacteriota bacterium (assembly GCA_964484155.1). Taxonomy (GTDB): domain Bacteria; phylum Acidobacteriota; class UBA6911; order RPQK01; family JAPXNP01; genus DATKAT01. The sequence goes on along the minus strand of CAZAEY010000112.1, from coordinate 9,594 downwards.
AGATTCGGCTCGATTGACTCCGAGAAGACCCGCGGCTGCTCGGTGTCCGGAATCAGAACCATTACAACGTCGGCCTTGCGCACCGCATCAGCCACCGGAAATACCGACAATCCCTTCTTTTCGGCTTTCTCGCTTGATTTGCTCCCCTCGTGAAGCCCGACGATGACCTGCGCGCCGCTGTCCTTCAGATTCAGTGCATGGGCGTGCCCTTGGCTGCCATAGCCGATGATCGCCACCGTGCGATCTTTCAAAAACTTCAAATCCGCGTCTTTGTCGTAAAAGATTCTGGCCATTCCTCTCTCCTTTCTGCGCGGCGTGCTTGCCGCAATCCACCTCCCGTCGCTCCGCAAAGTCCAATCCTGTAGTGTCAATGGGTTCGGTTGGATTCCTTACGGAGCTGCGGATTCAGCGCTTGATCGCCGAATCCCTCCGCAAAGAATCCGTGGAGGGAATCATCGAAATAATGATGGTGCAAATGACGTCGGGCGCAGGCGCGGCCGGCGCGAATTCGTCGCGCCCCGATTCCGTTTCGATCATTCGGCAGTTTTGCGTCCGGTTCGTCATCATGCTCGTTCCCGAAAAAGACTATGCGCTTTCATTCGGAAAGTCAAGGGCGGCGCTTCGGAAAGATCGGCAGGGACGTCCATCCAGACGGAGCCCCGCGTCCGACCTCAACTCGAACTGCGCTACAATGTGCCCATCAACGTGTCGCGAACAGATTCAGCCCGCCCAACGCTCCAGATCAGATACAGAGAGGGGAGAGAGGCTCTGGAACGAGAGTTTCGCCAAAACCTGGACGAGAACCGGTATCTGCGGGAGCACACGTCGCTGGTCGACGGTTTGATTGAAAGTCTAGCCGCGGAGCAGCCTTGGAAGGCGCCCTTCTGCGTGTTTGCGACCGGCGGATACGGCCGGTCCGAACTGTTTCCCCATTCGGACATCGACTTGCTCATCCTTCAGGAAAAGGAAATCGAGGAGGAGGCGGTGCGGTCGATTCTGCATGCTCTGTGGGATCTTCGGCTGGATTTGGGTCATCAGGTCTGGAGTCTGAACCAATTGCGGGATGTGACGCCCGAGTCGCTGCAGCTAGTCTTGTCGATGCTGGATCTGCGACTGGTGTGCGGCGATGCCGGGCTTGCCGCGTATGCGGCCGACGACTTTTTCCCTGAATTTCTCCGACGCGAAAGCGGGATCCTGGAGCAAAGGGTGGTTGAGTTGACCGTTCTCCGGCATCAAGAGCATGCCGACACGATCTATCACCTGGAGCCGAACCTGAAGGAAGCCCCGGGCGGGCTCCGGGACTTTCTGGCCGGTCGCTGGTTGCGCCGGCTTTGGGGCGACTCCAAGCCCCTTTCGAGCGAAACGGTCGAATCGGCTCGCTTTCTTTCGCGAATCCGGGTGCTGCTGCACCTCAGGAGCGGCCGCGGAGACGATCGGCTGAGCCACCGCTTTCAGGAAGCCGTCGCCCAAACCTTCGGGTACCGCGACCCCGATCCCCAGCACGGCGTCGAGGCGTTGATGCAAAACTACTACTTGAATGCCCGACAGATCCACCGATTCTGCCAGGATCTGCTGCGACGGAGCCGCTTTTTCGAATCCCCTCCCGCGGCCGCTCCGGAAACCCTTCCGGAGATCCGTCGAGCTTCCGATCTTCTGGAGTTTTTTTCAGAGTGTCGGAAATCGGGCCTGGAGCTGGCGCCGGAGTCCCGCGGTCGACTGCGGGAGACGCTTCCGAAGGCGAGCGGAAGCCTCGATCTGGAGCGCATGACTCCTCTGTTGCGGGAACTGCTGGAGCCGGGACCGGGACTGTATCGAACTCTCTCGGAAATGTACGAGGTCGGATTTCTGGAACTGCTCCTTCCCGAATTTGGAAACATCAAAGGGCGCGTGATTCGGGATTTCTATCACCGCTACACGGTCGACGAGCACACGCTGGTGGCCGTGCGCAACGTCGAACAACTCGACTCTTCGGCTGGCGACGGCCGCTTCCTGGCTCTCCTTCGGGAAGCCGACGATGCCTGGCTGCTGACGCTGGCTTTGCTGCTGCACGACGTAGGCAAGGGGGGAAGAGGAGGGCATACGGCCTCCAGCGCCCGCATGGCCGCACGGGCTCTCAAGAGACTGCGTTTCGCCAAGGATGAAATCGATCGGGTCGTCTTTCTGGTGCGCAACCACCTGGAAATGTCGGCCGTCGTCTTTCGTCGCGACCTGGAGGACGAATCGGTCGTCAGTCGGTTCGCCGATCTGGTAGGGGATCCGGAGCGTCTCAGGCTTTTGACGCTGATGACGTACGCCGACATTCAGGCCGTGGCCCCCGGCGTGCTCACTCCCTGGAAGAAGGATCTGCTCTGGCAACTCTATCTGTCCGCATACCGCAAGCTCACGCTCGGCTTCGGGCAGGAGCGGATCGAACCGAAGGACATTTCCAAAAGGCTCCTCGAGAAGCTCGACGCCGGCGCTGACTTTGAAAGTTTTCTGGAAGGATTTCCGAGGCGGTACCTGACCTCGACTCCCCCCGAAGAAATCCAACAGCACTTCGAGCTGTCTCGAGACCTCAGCCCCCAGTCGCCCCTCAGAACGCGATTGATCCGCAAGCAGAATCACTTCGAGCTATGGGTGCTGACGCCCGACCAGAAACGTCTCTTCGCCACGATCGCGGGAATCCTGTCCTATTTTGAAATGAACATCCTGCGGGGATTCGGGTTTGCCAATCGGCGACGGACCGTGCTGGACATCTTCCAGTTCGCGGACGTCCGCGAGACCTTCTCGAAGCGACCGGAGGAGAAGCGGCGGCTGCTGGAGCTCCTGGAAAAGGCGGTTGGAGGGGAGATTCAGGTGGAGCGGCTGCTGGAAGGAAAGGAGCGAAGCGTCCTCTTTCAGTCGACCCGCCCTCCGTTTGCGCCCACGGTTCATTTCGAACAGGAAGGGGCCGAGCAGCGCTACTCGATCGTCGAAATCGTCGCCCCCGATTCCATCGGACTGCTCCATCGGATCAGCAGGGAAATCGCTCGCCTGGAATGCGACATCGAGCTGGCGCTGATTTCGACCGAGGGCGGGCGGGCCGTCGACGTCTTCTATTTGAGCCGCCGGGGGAGTAGACTGGGAGCGAAGACAAAGGAATCGCTTCGGGGAAGATTGATCGATGCGGCGGGGTGATTGAACATGAAGCTGATCATTGCCATCGTTCGACCCAGTCGGGTCGAGGAAATCAAGGAGGCGCTGACTCGTCTGAATCTCTCCGGGATGACGATCACGGAAGTCCGCGGCCACGGGCGTCAGAAGGGCCAGACGGCCATTTATCGGGGAAAGGAATACAGCGTCAGCCTGCTGCCCAAGGCCAAGATCGAAGTGGTGCTGCCCGAAGACATGGTCGACGAAACCATACGCACCATCATTGAAACGGCCAGAACCGGAGAAATCGGCGACGGCCGCGTCTTCGTACTCCCCGTCGAACAGGGATACAACATTCGCACCGGCGAGCGAGATATTCTATAGCGGGATTCTGATCGGCCTTCAGGCTGGAAAGAACTTCCGATAAACGCCCCGAACCTTCTCCCTCAGGCGGCCGACCTTTTGCATGAAGAGCTCTTCCGACGCAAAGCCGAAAAATCCGGCCAGCCTCCGATGACTTCCAGGCTTTCGTGAAAGCTGATGGCGGCCTCCCGGGGAGAAAAGGCTATTGACCAGCTCGACCCGATGGTAGAAGCGAGCGGCCTCGCTCACAATCCTGGAGTCGGATTTTCCAATGCGTCCCGTCTTGCCCAATTCCGATAGAGCAGACAACAGATTGGGATTCGGTATCTGATGCAGAATCTGTAGAAACTGGACTACAAACTGGATGTCCAGCAGCCCTCCTCTGCCGACCTTCAGGTCCCATTGCATGCGACCCTCCTCTTTGCCGATTTCCAACTCCTTGCGCCGCCGCACGTGATCCAGTTCGTCCGCGTCCAGATCGTGACTGAAAAGCAGCGACTGCAGGAGGCCGTTTTCGACAATGTCCAGACCATGGGCCAGCACCGACCGGGCCTTCACGTAAGCAAGCAGCTCCCAGGAATCCGCTCTCTCCCGGAAGTAGGTGCGGAAAGCGCTCAGAGGAACGATCTCGGCGCCATGGCGGCCTTCCGGGCGGAGCCGGAAATCGAGTTGGTAGGCTCTGCCGGCCGAGGTGATCTCCTGCAGGTCCTGGCGCAGTCCTTGAAGCAGGGAATGAAAGTCGGACAGCGCTGCGCTGGAGTTCTCGTCGTCCACCACCAGGACCAGGTCCAGGTCGGACTGGAAGCTGAGCTCTCGACCGCCCAGTCTTCCCAGAGCCAGCAGCTGGAACGCCCCGGACTGCAGCTCCGGCGCGGAGGTCAAGACCCGCCGGATCGAGGCTTCAAGGCAGCTTTCGGCCGCATCCGACAATAGACGATGGACCTGTTCCGGGCGCCTCTTCTCGAACAGCAGGCCGACGGCAGCTTTGAAATCCTCTCTGCGCTTGAATCGTCGCAGCGCTTCAGGAACGCGGTCGGGCGAGGTGAACTCCAACAGATTCTCCAGGCGGCGGCGCGGCCGGCCTCTTTCCGGCGGCCGACCAATCGTGTCGAGCAGCTCGGGATTACGGATGAGTATTTCGGCGAGAAAATCCCCGGATGCGAGGACCGTCAGAAGTCTGCGGGCGAATTCGGCGTTTTCCACCATCTCGCTGAGAAGGGAGACGCGGCTTCCCGCAGCCTCGAAGAAGCGGTCAAGCCGACTCAGCCAGATCCTGGGGTCGTCGGCCAGAGGAGAGAGCCGGGTGAACTCTGGAATCAGGTTTGCCAGCAGGTTTCGAAGCCGGGCCGGCGAGTGGGGAAAGGCCTTGGCGTCGGCCAGAAGTCGGATCCCCTCGTACAGGTTGTTCGGCTGGAACGCGCCTGCTTCGCCGAGCCGTCTGACCGCCTCCTCGGAATCGATTCCCGGCCGCAGGATGGCTTGCTGGGGCGGCGGCTCGTCGGACGATTCGGAAAAAAGGCGCCGGTAGAACCCGCTGACCGACCGCCGATGGCCGGCCAGCGCCGACTCGAACTCTCGAAGGGAGGCGAAGCCCATTCGCCGGGCGCACTTTCGCAATTCGACTTCCCCGTCCGGAAGCGCGTGGGTCTGCAGGTCGTGAACCAGTTGCAGCTTGTGCTCGAGATTTCTCAGAAATCGGTAGCTGTCAGCCAGCCGCCGGCCTTCCTCCACTTGGATGTAATCCAATCGGACCAGCTCCCGCAGAGCGTCCAGAGTGCGGTGCGTGCGCAATCGCCGGTGGCGGCCGGCGTACAGGAGCTGAAAGGACTGGACGAAGAACTCGATCTCGCGAATCCCGCCGCCGCCCAGTTTGATGTCGATTGATTCGGACTGGCTGCGCTTCAAACGCGCATCGCTGCGCTCCTTCATCCAGCGGATTTCTTCGATGGCGAAGTGATCCAGGTATCGCGGGTATAGAAAGCTTTCAATCGACTCGAGGAAGCGGTTTCCCAACTCCAGATCGCCGGCCGCCGGGCGGCACTTCAACAGCGCCAGCCGGTCGCCGGTGTCGGCCCAGGTCTGATAGTAGTGGCGGGAGGCGGGCAGGGAATAGGCTATTTCCCCAGACGCTCCCATCGGGCGCAGCCTCAAATCGACGCGGAACAGCCGTCCCTCCTGGGTGAACTCGGTCAGCGCCCGCGTGAACTCCCTGGCGAAGCGCAGCATCGGCTCCCGTTCCGACTCGTCTTCGTACAGGTAGATCAAATCGATGTCTGAGCTGAAATTCAGCTCCCGCCCTCCCAGCTTTCCCATTGCCAGCACCGCAAAGCCGAGGGGGCGATCCCCGGCCAGCAGCCGGAAGACGGCCTGCAGCGTCGATTCGGCCAGCAGGGAAATCTGCAGCACCGTTTCATCCATGCCGCTTCGCTGCAGCAGGTCCTGGGCCCCGATGCGCAGCGTCTCTCTGCGACGCAACCTGCGGAGGGCGTTCAGCACGGCCTGCGGTTCGCCCGAATAGGCCAGACAGCGCTCCGACTCCCGCTGGTAATATTCTTCCGAAAGAATGGGCTCCAGACGGTTATCTTCAATCAGCCAGTAGAAATATTCGGGGTTTCGCAGCAATAGCTGGGAAAGAAAGGGCGAGCCGCCAAGCAGTTGAACCAGGACCGCCGCAGCCGCCGGGTTCGATTCCAGAAAGGCGAGGAAATTCGAAGGGCCGGTCGCGCCTTCAAAGTAACGAACGAGGTTGTTCAGCGCGTCGTCGGGAGCGGCGCTGGAAGTCAGAAGCTCCAGCATCGGCTCCGCCCATCGCGCCAGCCGAACCGGATCTCCGACCAGCGCCGCAAGGTCCTGCATCCGTCGATCCGCGTCGGCGGGAGATCGAAAGCCGCGGAGTCGAAGAAACTCCGCGGCCTGAGATTGCGGAAGATCCGGTGAAAGAAAAAGGTCGGCCGCTTTCACTCCGGAATCTTACCAATTTCCTACCGGCCGGACTGTGGAAAAGACAGAGGCTTCGCCTCCTTGGAAAACTCTTCGAGTTTCCCACCTTCCCACAGGTCCAACGACGACGCGACAAATCACTCTTGACTGGAGGCGTCCAGATAAATGCTGTTAAATATCGAAGTAAAGCGCAAACTCGTAAGGATGGGGTCTCAATCGTATCGCGTCCACTTCGCGCTTCCGCTTGTATTCGATCCAGGTCTCGATGACGTCCGGAGTGAAGACGTCTCCCCGCAATAGAAAGTCATGATCCCCCTCCAGCGCGTTTAAAGACTCTTCCAGACTGCCCGGCGTGTTTTCGACCTTTGCCAGGTCCTCGGGTTCAAGATCGTACAGGTCCTTGTCCATCGGATCGGGCGGCATGATCTTGTTCTGAATGCCGTCCAGACCGGCCATCAGCATCGCGGAAAAGGCGAGGTAGCCGTTGGCTGACGGATCCGGAGTGCGGAACTCGATCCGCTTCGCCTTCTCGCTCCGGGAATAGGCGGGGATCCGAACGCAGGCGCTTCGATTCCGCATCGAGTAGATCAGGTTGATCGGAGCCTCGTACCCCGGGACCAGCCTGCGGTAGGAGTTGGTGGTAGGCGCGCAGAAAGCCAGCAGCGCCCCCGCGTGCTTCAGCAGGCCGCCGATGTAATAGACCGCCGCCTTGCTGAGATCGGCGTACGTGCCCGCTTCGTAGAAGAGATTCTTGCCGTCCTTCCACAAGCTCTGGTGACAGTGCATGCCGGAACCGTTGTCCTGAAAGATCGGTTTGGGCATCAGGGTCGCAGTCTTTCCGTGGCGCCGCGCCACATTCTTGACCACGTACTTGAATTTGAGGAGATTGTCCGCCATCTTCATCAGCTTGTCGAAGCGCATGTCAATTTCGCACTGGCCGCCCGTGGCCACCTCGTGGTGGTGAATTTCAACGGTGATGCCCAGCTGCTCGAGCGTCAGCATCATCTCCGTACGGAGATCCTGCAGCGTGTCCATGGGGGGGACCGGAAAGTACCCCTCCTTGTACCTGGGCTTGTAGCCCAGGTTCGGATTCTCCTCGCGACCGCTGTTCCAAAACCCTTCCGCTGAATCAATGAAGTAGTAGCCGTGGTTGTAGGTCTGGTCGAAGCGAACGTCGTCGAGGACGAAGAACTCGGGTTCGGGGCCGAAGTAAACGGTGTCGGCGATGCCGGTCGAGGTCAGGTATTTTTCCGCCTTGCGGGCGATATATCTCGGATCGCGACTGTACGGCTCCCCGCTGACCGGATCGCCGACGTCGCAAATCATTACGAGCGTGCGAACTTGAGTGAACGGATCTTCAAAGGCAGTGTCCGGATCGGGAAAAAGCAGCATGTCGCTTTCCTGAATCTGCTGAAATCCGCGAATGCTCGATCCGTCGAATCCGAACCCCTCGGCGATGCTCTCCTCACTGAGCTGGTGAGGCATGGCCGTAAAATGCTGCCACAAGCCCGGCAGGTCGCAGAATCGCAGATCGACCGCCTGAATCTCCCGGTCCTTGATCCACTGTACGATTTCTTTCGCTTCCATAATCAGATCGCTCCTCCTTAGTTTTTCCAAGTTCATCTGCGATACACGAAAACGGCCAACTGTGACGCTTTTGTGAAACGCTCTGTATTTATTTGAGAGATTCTAGTCTAAATGTCTGAAGAAAATCCACCATAAGCGAACATTTTATTTTTCAAGGCTGAGTCGATGCGACGATTCGGGAGACGCTTCGCCTGGCAGCGGTCGCCCGACGGGCGATTTGTTGAGGAAACGCGCCCGGGCGCACCCGGGCGCGTGATGGAAATCGATCCGTTGCGACGGTTACTGCAGCCCCAAGATGGCCGCGACAATAGCCAGAGCCACTGCGGTCACACGCAGAATGTTCAGCGCGCTGCGAACCGTCTTGCCGGTGGCCAGCTTGCCTATCCAGGCGGGAAGCGTGCTGGCGCCGACCAAACCGATGGCGAAGATGACTCCGAACAAAGTGCCCCACTGGGCAGGGTCAAAATGCTGAAAGGTGACGCCCACCGTAGTGGGAAAGATGGGGCCGAACACGAATCCGGCCAGCGCGATGGCGCCCTTGGCGGCGCCCAGCGAACCGGCCGTCATCATCAAGGTGATGGCGAGGGCCGCGATCAGTCCGGCTGCGCCCAGAACGTAGCCTCCGATCGGAGTCAGCTCGATGCCGGTAATCTGATCCTGAAGACCGAACAGGAGCCGGCTGACCATCATGGCGACGAAGAAAATCGACAGAACTTTTCCGGCTTCCCGATCGCTAGCGCCCATTTCCGAGGCATAAGTGGTGATCCAGACGGCCATAGAGACTTCCAGGCCAACGTAGCAGAACAGCGTCAAGGCGGCCAGCCAGGTCACCAGGCTGCCCAGCAATTCTATCGCCACCGTCAGACTGAACTGCTGGCCTTCGATCGACGGAAATTCGGCGCCGGCAGCCACGACGATCGGCAGCAGCATGATGAGTGCAACGATCCGCAAAGCCCGAGCGTAACTGGTTCGGACGAAAAGGGAAGCCACAATAATGGGGATCAGCAGGGCGCCCAGGCCGAAAAAGGTGTTTCCAAGATTGCTTCCGGCGGACGGGTCTTCGAACAGGTTTGGCAGCAACGTGTTTCCACCCAGATTGATGAACTGGCCGCCGATGCCCAGCACCACGCAGGAGGCCATGACGGCGCCGATGCTGCCGGAAGAGGAAATCAGGAAGATCCCGATGGCCGATAGCGCCATCCCCATCGGAATGATCAGGCCGTGACCGAGGGCGTCTAGGGCGATTCCCCCCACGATGGCCATCACCACCATCGTCCATTGAAAGACGGCGACGATTTTGCCGAACTGGGTATCGTCGGCCCCGATCCTCGGCGCCAGCTTCAACTTGATGCTGCCGAGAAATGCGACCAGAACTCCGAATCCAAAAACGCTGAAGAAACCTGCAAGCATGGCCATCGACATGGTGACTCTCCTTCCTGAATTTGACTGGATGCGGCCGCTATCGGCACCCCCCCCCGAACCGCTGTCGCGCGGATTATAGCACGCGGGGAAAGCGATCCAAAGAGGGGGGAAAGTTCCGGGTTCTGGGTTCTGGGTTCTGGGTTCTGGGTTCTGGGTTCTGGGTTCTGGGTT
>CAZAEY010000111.1:2569-12205 GCA_964484155.1 uncultured Acidobacteriota bacterium | reverse complement strand
GAACGAAGCACGCTGAACGAAGCACGCGGAACCAAGCACGCAGCACGAAACCCGAAGACTGCCCCAGTCACCATTGCATGATAACTTCAGGAGCGTGTCTGTGACGTTGATCCGGGACCTTGAAGAGGGCGCAAGGGTCGTTTCCTTCGCCCATTTGCGGACCCTGCAAGTTCGTCAAAAGAAAGACGGGAGCCCTTACCTGCGGCTGGTGCTGGGGGATCGCACCGGTCGAATCGAGGGGCGGGTCTGGGACTCGGCTGATCAAATCTTTCCCCAGTTGCAGGAGGGAGGCTTCGTCAAGTATCGGGGGCGGGTCGAGACATACAACGGAGCTCGACAGTTGATCGTCGACCAGCTTCGCCCGGTCGCGTGGCAGGACCGCGAAGCCGGATTTTCCGAGAGGGACCTGATCCCGACCACTCGCTACGACATCGACGCCATGTGGCAGGAACTGAGGACCAAGGTCGAAAGCGAGACTGTTCGTCCGGCCGTTCGTCAAGCGCTCAACAACGTGCTGGATCGTTACGCCGATTCCGTGCGAACTTTTCCCGCGGGCGTGGAGATCCACCATGAGTATTACGGCGGTTTTCTGGAGCACGTTTTGTCCTTGCTGGGCAGCGTCCTGTTTTTCGCAGACAAGTACCCGGACCTGGATCGGGACCTGTTGATTTCCGGCGCAATTCTGCACGATATCGGGAAGCTCGAGGAGTTGAGCGGGCCTTTGAATCCTTCCTACACCGCGGTAGGGCGGCTGATCGGCCACGTCGTGATCGGGCGCGACATTTTCCGCGAGGAATCGAAGCGGATTCCCGACTTTCCGACCGAACTGGGAATGCTGATCGAGCACGTCATTTTGAGCCATCAGGGACAGCTCGAATGGGGTTCGCCCAAAGAGCCGATGATTCCCGAGGCGCTGTTGCTCCATTACGTCGACGATCTGGATGCCAAAATGAATAGAATGCTTCGCGTCATCGCCGAAGACGACCAGTCTGGATCGGAATTCACTCGCTACGACCGTTACCTGAATCGTTTTCTGTACAAGCGGGGAAAGCAGGCCCTCTCCTCCCCCGAGAACGATGCGGAAGAGGATGAAAGCGGCAGCGGGCGTCGGGACAAGAAGGCGCCGGAACTGCCGTTCTGATTCGATCGCTGGGAATTGGCCGCCGCGATTGCCGGTTGTTTCCCTCGGGAATATAATCGGGACTGCATGAACCTGAAGATTCAGCATCGCAATCTGGAAGTCACCCCCGTTCTAAACAAGTTGATCACTCGGCAGGCGGGCAAAGTGCGCAAGCTATTGCCCACGTTTGCGGGAGAGGTTCTGGATTTGAACGTGAATCTGGAAAGGCTGCCGCGCAGGAACCAGTTTCAGACCGTTCTGGTGTTGGCCATTCCGCAGCGGGCCATCCGGGTGGAGGAGATCGAAGACAACGCGGCCAGCAGCGTTCTGCGGGCGTTCGAGGAGCTTTTGCGACGGGTCAAGCGATTTAAGAGTCAGTTGAACAGGGAGCGCTTGTGGAGACGCCCGCCCGCACCCGTCGCCGAAGAAACTCCTGCGGCGTCCCCCGTAGATGTCGAGCGGGTCTTCGGAGACCAACTGGAAAAAGTCGAAAACTATCTCCGCAGGGAAATCTACCACCAGGTCCTGATGGGACGGATTCCGGCCGGAGTTCTGGAGCCGCACGCCCTGGTCGACGAAGTCTTTCTGCGGGCCTCTGCGCAGGCGTCGTCTCGTCCCAACAACGTATCTGTCGACCAGTGGATCATTCAAGTGGCTCGCGAAGCGCTTCGCAAACGTATGGATGAAGTGGACAGTCACCGGGAAGAGCGGCATTTCGAAGAAGCCGTCGACTTGGAAGACCGCTGGTACGACGAGAGCCTCAACTTCTACCAGCCGGACGAAGTGCTGAAGCTGTCGGATCTGCTTGCGGACTCGTCGATTGACAGCCCGGAGGCGATGCTGGAAAGAGAGGATGTCGAGAATCAGATGCAGAAGATCCTGGCGAGCCTTCCGGACGAGGTCAGAGAGTCGTTCGTTCTGTTTGCGCTCGAAGGGTTCACTTCAGACGAAGTTGCGATGATTACGGGAAAAGATCCAGAAACGGTGCTGGAAAAGGTCGCGACGGCCAGGCACAAATTGAAGCAGGAATTAAAGACATGAGAATCGCCAAAAGACTGGCTGGAATCAGCGCATCCCCGACCATGGCGGTCATGCAGGAAGCGCAGGAGATGAGGGCTCGGGGAATCGATGTGATCGACCTCGGTCCAGGGGAGCCGGACTTTCCGACGCCGGAGGGAATCAAGGACGCCGCCCGGGAGGCGCTCGACGCGGATTTTACGAAATACACGCCCTCTGCCGGCATTCGATCGCTGCGTCAGGCCATCGCAGAGAAGTACAATCGCGAGTGGGGCGCTGATTTCAACGCCGACAACGTCATTGTGACCGCCGGCGCCAAGCACGCAATCTACAACGTCTGCATGGCTGTGTTCGAGGCTGGAGACGAAGTGCTGAACCCGGCCCCTTACTGGGTCACGTTTCCGGAGGCGGTCAAGCTGACTGGAGCCGTCCCAGTCGATCTCCTCACTCCGGAAGAGAGCGAATTCGTCCTGGAAGCGGCTGCCGTGGAACGAGCCTGCGGACCGAGTACGGCGGGATTGATCGTCAACACGCCCAACAATCCGACCGGCGCAATAATTCCCGAAAGGGAAGTGGAGGCCATTGCCGGGATCGGCCGGCGGCGGGGCCTGTTCCTCCTGTTTGACGAAACCTATGAGTATTTTACGTACGACGAGTCCCGCCACACCTCCCTTGCGTCGTTCGTGCGCGGCGTCGATGATTTCTATGCAATCGTCGGGTCTTTTTCCAAGACCTTCTCTATGACGGGATGGCGGGTCGGCTTCGCGGTTGCCCATCGGGAATTGATTCGGAAGATCACCGAATACCAAAGCCATCAGAGCGGCAGCGCTTCCTCCATTTCGCAAAAGGCAGCCGAAGCCGCTCTGTTCTCAGGGGCGGAAGAAGTCGGCCGGATGAAGCGGGAGTATGAGCGAAGACGGAAGTTGGTCATCGAAGAGTTGGAAAAGCTGCCCGGATTCCGTTGCGGACGCCCGCACGGGGCCTTTTACGCGTTTCCAAACGTACAGGAAGCCATGAGCATAGCGGGCTGCTCGACTTCCGAGGAGTTTTCACGGTTCTTGATTCAGGAAGCGCGGGTGGCTACGGTCCCGGGTTCCGCTTTCGGCCTGGAGGGCTACATTCGACTTTCCTACGCTACATCGGTCCAGAATCTCCAGGAAGCCTTCGCTCGCATCCGGCAGAGCCTGGCGGCGGAGCGAACCGCTGGCTAGCGATTCAGGACACCAGCCCCCCGTTTCGGGCGTCTTGCAACTGTGAACGGCAATCAGAAAAGCAACCTTTCGGTCCTGCTGGTCGATCCTCTCTTTCCTGGCAATATCGGCTCGGCGGCGCGGGCAATGTTCAATATGGGCCTGCGCCGCCTCAAGCTGGTCAATCCGCCCGATCTGGCGGATGAGCAGTGCCGAATGATGGCGGGGCGCGCCTGGCGCATCGTGACCGACGCCGAAATCTACGGCAGCTTCGACGAAGCCTGCGCCGACGAGGGGATTCTGGTGGGGACCACGTCCGTTCGCGGACGACGGGCCCGGCGCAGAGTCCACTCCCCCCGCGAGCTTGCGCCCAAGATTCTGGAATCTGCCGAAGTGCAGCGCGTCGCCCTGGTCTTCGGTCCAGAACGAGAAGGTCTCAGCGAGGATCGCCTGGCCAAGTGCCAGTTCCTGGTTTCCATTCCTTCCGATCCGGAGTTTCCCACATTGAACGTTGCCCAGTCGGTTCTTGTACTGTGCTACGAGCTGACGGCAGCGACCGGCCCGCCCGACGACCGCACGCCCGACCTGGCGGGTTTCCAAGTGCGCGAGGAGATGCTGCAGCAGATGGAGCGGGTCCTGATCGAGATCGGATTCCTGAGCAGCGGCAATCCCGCTCACATCATGAACTCGATTCGCCGACTCCTCGGATCGGCTGAACTGACTCCGCGCGATGTCCGAATCCTCAGAGGAATCTTCAATCAGATGGAATGGTACGCGCGCGAAGGAAGGCTGCTCCCAGAAGAAAAGGTCCGTAAACCGTAGGGTTCGGCGTCTTGCCGGTCATTTCCGCTCGGGGGCGGAGATCCCGCCTCAGCCCATTGCCCACTGTTTCGACTGAATCGGGTACGATGGATAAAACGCAGCCTTGAAGAAAGGACGGACAGGATGGTCAGAGCAATCCTCCTTTTAGGACAGGCCATGGCTGTGATGCTCATGGTCTTTGGAACCGTCTCCGCAAGTGAGTTGGGGGTTTCCCGAGTAGCGGCCGCCGCCGGCGTCGAGGACCGGGAACCGGTCGGAGAGGCGGACACCTTTCCAGACGGAGTGGAAAGGGTCTACTGCTTTTCAGAGGTCACCGGCGCCGGCGAGCCGATCGAAGTCACGCACGTCTGGTACCACGGCGACGCCGAACAGGCTCGCGTTTCGCTCTCGGCCCAGGGAGACCGCTGGCGCATCTGGAGCAGTAAGCGGATAGGCGCTGGGCAAACCGGCTCTTGGCGCGTCGTCGTGGAGGGTGCCGGCGGCGCCGAGCTGGGGGAAGCGTCCTTTCGAATCGAGTGAGAATCAACCCAGCGTTGTCGAGCGCTGCTCCCGCGAGGTCGTATGAAAGAGTCCGATCCGGTGGAGCTTCATTGCGTGTGGGTCGGCCCTTCGATCGACGATCGGGCTTCTGAGGCTCTTACGGTCAAGATTGGCCGCAACTGGGACGCAATTTGTTGATTTCACTGAGCCTGGGAGATTCAGAATGAGAATGCGGCTTTACGCTCCGGTTGGTTCGCTGTTGTTAGGCTTGTTGGGTTGTTTGCTGGGGATTCCGTTTGCGGAAGCCCATCTGTCCGCTTCGACCGTCACTCAAGCGCCTCCGGCGCTTTACGCCGTCGAGTTTCGCACCGGTCCTGGATGGGATCATTCCAGGCCTCCGCAGGAACAATCCTATTTCAGCGAACATTCCGCCAATTTGCGCCGCCTGCGGGAAAATGGAAGCCTGAAAATGGGCGCACGGTACTCTGACAAGGGCCTGGTCGTACTCGCGGCATCGTCCGAAGGGGAAGCGCGGTCCATGGTGGAGCGGGATCCTTCCGTTGAAAATGGAGTGTTCTCTTATGAACTGCATCCGCTCCGCGTGTTCTACGAAGGGTGTCTGGGCTCGCCGTGAAGGCGCCTGCGGCCGGAGACGTCTGTCCCACAACCGACAGTCGCCCGCGGTTGCCGTCCGGGCGACATATCGTCGTATCGATCAATTCGCCAGCCGAGGATCGTAAAGGAATTTCGCAGACTGGATTACAGCGATTCTCTGCGCGTCGGCGTGCAATGGATTGAGCAGGTAATTGCTTTCTTCCGGAATCACGGCGGAAGGGACCTGCAACGCCGCCGTAGCCATTCCCGCAAGCCACTGGTTTCCGATTCGCCGCAGCGCCTCCGGCGCCGGATAGTCGCGCCAATTCCGGGGCAGCTTCACTCGTTCGATTCGATTGATCCGAACGTCATCAGGAACGCCGATCTCGACTTGGATCAAGTCCGCCGGCAGCTCGGTGCGGTCGGCGTGCACCAGAAGCTCTAATGCGGCAAGCGCCAGGGAAGAGGAGGCGTAAACGACTTGATGTCCCTTGGAGTGCCAGCGTCCCGCAACGAACAGGCCGCCCCGACCGCTGAGAGCGTCGGATGCAAAGGCCTTCCGACAGATGCGCCAGACGCGCATCAGCTGAAAATTCCGTAATTGATTCGGTCCAGCAGGTCCTCCACCTGCTTTTCGCCGATCTCCGTGTCGAGAAGACGGATCGGCGGGCGGCCTCCCAGCGCACGATTCTCAGTCTGAAGCCAGGTTCTGGCCTTGGCCTTCGACCCGAGAACTTCTTTTGCCGTCATGGCGATATAAGCGATTCGATACAGGCGGTCCGATTCGACAGGGGTCAATTGCCGGCTCTTCTTTCTGCGAGCCAGCGTGCGGGAAGCTACGCCGAGAAGTTCCGCCAAAATCTGCGGGCTGATTTCGAGAGCCTCCAGAAGCGCTTCAAAAGCCCTGAAGGGAAGCCCTCTGCGAAGGGCCTCGCGAACGTCGTCGACGTCGCGGATTCTACCCGGGAACGCTCGGCTTCCGCCCATGAGACTCACGACTTTCAAAGACTCGCTCGCTGCGCCGGATGCTGCCATTTGTCACTAAGTATACTGCCATATGGCAAACAAGGTCAAACCGGCCGGACGACGTCGGAAAGCGGCCGAATGCCGGCTATTCGATTTCCCCGAGGGCTTTCCGGAATTCCTCGCTCAGCTTTTCGAGCATTTCGGGCAACCGGTCGTAAAGATGTTTTCTCGGCCTGGGGGGATGATTGGTCAGGGCGTATGCGGCGAGAATGGGAAGACCGATCGTCGAGTCGACGTAGCAGACAACTGCGTCGGGCAGGCGGTCCGGGTCGACTTTGCCCCAACTGACCGCTTCTCCCGGCGTGGCGCCGGACAGGCCGCCGGTGTCGGGACGGGCGTCGGTGATTTGAAGGAAATAGTCGTGCCCTTTCTCTTCGATCCCCATGACTTCCTGAATCTGGGGCTCGGTCTGCAACAAGAAGTTTTTCGGAGAGCCGCCACCCAGGATCCAGACAGCGCTCTTGCCTTCATCCCGCTTGGCGTCCAGTACGATGGCTGCCGTCTCGTTGACGTCGCGGGAGACGTTCAGGCGCAGGCGGTTTCCGACCAGTTCCATGGCCGCCACGTTCATTCCGATCGAGCTGTCCCCCGGAGATGAGGTGTAGACAGGGACCCGGCAGCGGTAGGCGGTCGCCATTAATGACTTGCCTTCGATTCCTAGCACCTTCTCCCGTTCGGCCAGGAAGCGGCCGGCCCGAAAGTGAAACTCGGCGGTGCCCATTTCCGCCTGAAATTCCTCGGCTTGGATCATTTCGCGGAAAAAGGCGTCCGTGGAGAGCAGGACGTCGTAGTCGAAGAAAATATCGTAGATGCGGACCACGCCTTCCTCCCGAAGCTCCACATCGCTGACTGCCGCATGGCCCCGGTGCATGTCCAAGCCGATTCCGAAGTGAGCGTCGTGGTACAGGTTGGCGCCGGTCGACACGATCCAGTCGACGAATCCCGCTTCCAGCAGCGGGTTCAAGCACGACATTCCCAGTCCGGCCGGGGTCAGAGCGCCCGTAATGCTGAGACCGACGGTAACGTCCGGCTGCAGCATCTTTTTGGTCAGCAGGTGGCAGGCTTCTCGGAGGCGGGCCGCGTTGTAGGCTTCGAAAACGGAATCGACCAACTCCGTGATACTGGTTTCTTTGCCCACAGGGCTGGGGCCGATTTTCCTGCCTTTGAGAAAGTTCGACATGTGGCTCTCCTCCTGAATCGCCGCCGGAGCAAAGGGCGCCGTCGCCCGACCCGCCCTGAACAAACGGAGCCGGCTGCTTGCGTCCAACCGCTCCGGTACAATGCCCTGATGGCAAGACTATATCCATTTCAAGCGCATCGCTACAACCCGCAGCGGGTCGGCGACATCTCCCTTGTTGTGACTCAGCCTTACGACAAGATTTCCGACAGTTTGCGGGAGGAATACTTGAAACGGCACCCTCAGAATATCGTTCGCGTCATCAAAAACGAGAATTACGAGGAGGCCGGCCGTTTCCTGAACGACTGGATCGCGCAAGGGGCGCTGACCCAGGATCCGGACGCCGCCTTCTATGTTTACCGCCAGGAGTTTTCCTTTGAGGGCCAGACGCTTTCCAGAATTGGCTTCATCGGGCTCATCGGTCTGGCCGATCCGGGACTGGCGATCAAGGGACATGAAAACATCCTGGACAAGCCGCTGGAGGATCGACTGAATCTGATACGAGCCACGGAAGCTAACGAGGGCCTGATCTTCACGCTCTTTTCCGATCCGGGCCTGAAGGCCGATCGACGGTTGGAAACCTTCGCGGACGAAAACTCGCCTGATTTCGATTTCGTCGACGAAACGGGCGTCAAGCATCAGCTCTGGACTGCCTCGGGCCCTTCCTTTCAGCAGCAGTTGATTTCGGATCTTGAGCCGCAGACTCTCTACATTGCGGATGGCCATCACCGGTTTCAGACATCGGCTCTCTTTCACCGCGAGTGCCTGGAAAGAGGATGGCGGCCGGCAGGGGCCGAAAGTTTCGACAAGCGAATGGTTGCAGTCTTTAACATGGAAAGCCCCGGGCTGAAAATCCTGCCGACTCACCGAGGCGTTCGCAACCTCCGAAATTTCAGCACGGAGGGGCTTCTGAACGGATTGAAAGCAAACTTCACCATCCAGCGGCGAAAAAATGCGGACGATCTGGCGGCCGCAATGAGGACGACGCCAAGCGGCATCGGGCTGGCTCTGAACGAAGACGCCGGATGCTGGCTGCTGCAGGTCGATGAAGCAGCGGCTGCTCGAGGATCCTTCATGCCGGAGATCCGGGGTAGCGCCCGCGCCCTGGACGTCAATGTTCTGCACGAGGGCATTTTGAAGCCGCTGCTTGGGATCGGTCAGGAAGAGCTGGCACGGCAGTCTTTCGTCGACTATTTCCGCGAAAAGGACGAACTTCTAGCGAAGCTGTCCGAGGGCCGCTACCAGGCGGCCTTTCTATTGAACGCAACGACGCTGCAGCAGGTGAGGGAAATTTCGGAACTGGGAGAGAAGATGCCGCAGAAATCGACCGATTTTTACCCGAAACTTCTGACCGGACTGGCACTCATGAAGATGAAGATTGAGAAATGATATGAAAAGCGCACGCCACAAACTGACCGCATTCAGTCTGCTTCTGTTTCTCGGCGCCATCGCGGCGGCTCAGCCCCGGCTGATCGCTCCTACCGCCCCGTCCAGCTATCAACCCGGGGACCGGATCGATCCGCAGAGCTTCGTGCTCGACCGGAGCATGGAACCGGTGCGGCTGCTGGATCTACTGAAGCCGGAGACCAGGGTCGCCGTCTTGATCCTTTTCGGCGGCGCGGCGGCGGCGGTTCCGGAGGGCATTCCCTTTCGGGGGCCGCTCTGGTGCCAGGACAGCCTGGATGACCTGGGCGTGCAGCGAGCGCTGGTCCGGCAGTTCGCAGGCCGGCCCGTCGAATTTATTGCAGTCGCCGTCCCTCCGGTCTACGGCGCGGACCGCTACGGCTTCGACGACGACATCTTTTTGACCGAACCACCCAGCTCGGACGCCTACCTGCGCAATGTACGCGTCTTTATTGAGGAAACGGAAAAGTATAGAGAGGGCGGACTGCTGCCGTTCGAAGCGGTCTATTACGACCCCAAGTTCCGACTGGCTCAGAATAAGGCGGAGCGGGAGCTGGATGCCGGTTACGGTCCCGTCTACCCCTGGCAGGGCCTGCTCAAGTGGCGCGGCGACCCTCGCAGATACGGCACGCCAACCATCTGGCTGATCGGGCCGCAGGGTGAGATCCTGGCGCCTCCGTTCTTCGGAAACGACTACGATGCATCCCCGCCGCAGGTCCTCTACGGCTTTTCGGAGCTGAGAAACGCTGTTGAAGGACTGCTGGACTGACCGGTCTGACAGGTCTGACTCGTCTGACAGGTCTGAC
>CAZAEY010000111.1:0-2469 GCA_964484155.1 uncultured Acidobacteriota bacterium | reverse complement strand
GGTCTGACAGGTCTGACTCGTCTGACAGGTCTGACCCGTCTGACCCGTCTGACAGGTCCGACAGGTCCGACAGGTCTGACCCGTCTGACTCGTCTGACCCGTCTGACAGGTCCGACAGGTCTGACCCGTCTGACTCGTCTGACAGGTCTGACAGGTCCGACAGGTCCGACTCGTCCGACAGGTCCAACTCGTCCGACCGGTCCGACCCGTCAGCTCACTTCTGCGTGCTTCCCACCGGAAGGCTCGAAAACGGGAGCCCCTCCGCCGTGCGCAGAATGATCAGGGCTAGGGGTTGGCTGCTGGAAATCGTCAGAGTCCCCTGAAAGTCGTCGTTTGCGAACTGCTCAAACATCTCGCTCAAAAACCGGGCCCGGTGCTCGCCCGGCTCCAGCGGAATTCCGATGTTTGAAGTAGCCCCAGATTCGCTTCGTAAACGCACCGAGGCGGTCGTTGCGGCCGAGCCGAGATTGACGACTGCGATGCCGCTGTTCAGGTTGCCAACGGTGAAGCGCTGCGCCGCGCCCACGGCAATCACCTTCCCCACGGCCGATCCAACCCCCGCCTCCGTCAACAACTCTCCTTCCGGAGTGACTACCTGAAAAATGGCGGTGGCTTCAACCGGGACGTTCGATCCAATACGGGCGTATCCGGAGAAGATCGGATCGCTTTCGCCTGTGGTCACCAACGTACGCGAGCGAAACGGTTGAATTGCGAAGTCGAAGGAATTTCCGGTGACGAGCCCCCCTTCATCTTCTACGGTGATGGAAGTGGCGACGCCTTCGCCTCGGAAAAAGGAGATTTCCCCAACCGCCGTCGAATTGGTCAGATTGGAAATGACGATCGTCGTTCGAAACATCGAAGTAGCGTCGATCGGCCCGTCTCCGACCGCCGCAAGCGCCACCTCGAATGCCTCCCGGACCAGGTACTCAAACGTCAGATCGTCGATCTGCTCTTCTTCGGCCGCAGCGCCGTAGCTGATAACCACCTTCGACATTCCGGCGGGATCGTCGGTCGAAATCCCAACGAACTGGGGCTCATCCAACTGGTCCTGTTGAACCGAGCCGAGTGAAGTCCCATCCGGCCCGAAAGCGCTGATCGTCGCCTCCGTGGCGCCGGTTCCATTGCCCAGAATGAACCCGACCTTGGAAACGGGATGGAAGAAGTTCAGGATCAGGGGGACGTTGGCGGAAGATCCCTGAGGGTTAACGTTGCGCACGACGTTGTTGAACGTGCCGAGAGATGAGGCGATGGTGTGGGTGGCCGGCTGGCTTTGATCCGAGACGCCGAATTGAACGCCCCAACCGTCATACACGGTCGCCACACGGGCACCGTCAGCCAGGTTTTCGAAATCGATCTTGACCGATTCTTCGGAAAAAATCGACGCATCCGTAAACTTTTCGACCGCTCCGAAAAGAGCGGAAAAATTAAACAGAAATACAATTAGAATCAAAATGCGAATGTGCATCAATATCTCCTTACAAAATGAACTATTTTAAATGCAACCTCTCAAGAGTCATAATTATATATGGACCAGGCTCTGACGACTACTTTGGAACAGGCTATGACGCCAACATCGCATGTCGTCTCCAGTCGGCGGGGTTCGAGCGCACTGCCACCCGCCGCCAGTCGACGCGGTCAGAAGTTTTGATTCGAAAGGAGCGAAAAAGACGATGAATCTGAAAAATCAAATCGCGGTCGTCACCGGAAGCACCAAGGGCATCGGCCTGGCCGTTGCAGAAGCGCTTGCGGAAGAAGGAGCGCACGTGGCGGTTTGCTCGCGAAACTCCGATGAAGTGCAGGCCTGCGTCGAAGATCTTTCGGCCCGCTTCGAAGGGAGAATCCTGGGACGGCAATGCGACGTTCGAGAAGCCAGCGAGTTCGAGTCGCTGCTCGATTTCGCAGAATCGGAACTGGGCGGGCTCGATATTCTGATCAACAATGCGGGGATCGGCATCTTCAAGCCGGTCGGAGAAATGACCGTCGAGGAATGGCGGAGCGTCCTCTCCACGAATCTGGACAGCCTGTTTTACGGCTGCCGTTTTGCGATTCCAAAGATGAAGCGCCGAGGCGGCGGATTCATTATCAACATCGGAAGTCTGGCCGGAAAGAACGCCTTCCCGGACGGGGCGGCCTATAACGCTTCCAAGTTCGGTCTCATCGGATTCAGCGAGGCCCTGATGCAGGAAGTGAGACACGACGACATCCGCGTCGCCTACGTCATGCCGGGCAGCGTCGACACCTGGTTCCGAGGCGGCAGCCCGCAAGGGAGCGGATCCTGGAAGCTTTCGGCCCAGGACGTAGCCGAAGTCGTCGTTCAGACCCTGAAACGTTCCGACCGCTGCCTGACCAGCCGCATAGAAATGCGCCCCGCCAAACCGCCGAAAAAGTGAGGGGAAACGTTTGGCGGTCCGCGGTCTGCGTGCTGCGTGCTGCGTGCTGCGTGCTGCGTGCTGCGTGCTGCGTGCTGCG
>CAZAEY010000110.1:1360-12207 GCA_964484155.1 uncultured Acidobacteriota bacterium | reverse complement strand
GGTTCAGGGGTTTGCTATAATTCAAAGATGAAGATCCCAGAAGCTCTCACCTTCGACGACGTCTTACTGATGCCGGCTCGTTCCAATGTCGCCCCCGCTGAAGCCGCGCTGAAGAGCCGGTTCTCCCGAAACATTTCTCTGAATATTCCCATTTCATCGGCTGCCATGGATACCGTGACGGAGGGCCGGTTGGCGATTTCTCTGGCCCGATTCGGCGGGATCGGAGTCATCCATCGAAATCTCTCCATTGAAGAGCAGGTTGCGGAAATTGATAAGGTAAAGAGATCCGAATCCGGCATGATCGTCGATCCCATTACTATGGGCCCCAATTCCAAGATCGGAGAGGTGCTGGAAGTCATGAGCCGCTTTAAAATCTCGGGAGTTCCGGTCACGAACAAGAAAGGAAAGCTGCTGGGGATCCTGACCAACCGAGACCTCCGATTCGCAACGAATCTGGAGTTGAAGGCCAAGGAGTTGATGACCAAAGAGGGTCTGGTCACGGTTCAAGAGGGGATTTCAATTGACGACGCCAAGCGGAAATTGCATGAGCACCGCATTGAGAAACTTCCCGTAGTGGACGAGGAATTTCACTTGAAAGGGCTGATCACGGTCAAGGATATCCAGAAGATGATTACGTATCCGGATGCGGCCAAGGATAGTTTCGGGCGACTGCGAGTAGGCGGCGCCGTAGGCGCCGGCGGTGATTTCCTGGAAAGAGCCCGGGAACTGGAGGGCGCAGGAGCTGACGTAATTGTAGTCGACACGGCTCACGGCCACACGGAGAGGGTGCTGCGCGCCGTAAAGGAACTGAAGCGAAAGCTTCGACAGATTGACGTGGTGGCAGGCAATATCGCCACCGGCGAAGCCGCGCGGGAATTGTCCGAGGCCGGAGCAGACGGAGTCAAAGTCGGAATGGGTCCCGGCAGCATTTGCACCACCCGCGTCGTGACCGGCACCGGCGTCCCGCAGATAACGGCAATCATGGACACCGTTCGAGAAGCCCGGAAGCTGAAGTTGCCGGTCATCGCCGACGGCGGGATCAAATACTCAGGGGAAATCGTTAAGGCGATCGCCGCCGGCGCCGATTGCGTCATGATCGGAAATCTCTTTGCCGGCACCGACGAGTCTCCCGGAGAACTCGTCTTCTACCAGAATCGAAGCTACAAGACCTATCGCGGAATGGGCTCGCAAGGCGCCATGGCCTCGGGCAGAAGCTCCGACCGCTACGGGTACGAAGGCGAGGAAGGCTTCAAGAAAGTTGCTCCCGAAGGTATCGAAGGCCGCGTTCCGTACAAAGGGAGTCTGGAGCGCCTCATTCCCGTCCTCATCGGCGGCGTGCGGGCCGGGATGGGGTATTGCGGAGTGCGAAATATCGGCGAGCTGCAAAGCCGAACCAAATTCATTCGAGTCACTCTTGCCGGAGTTCGGGAATCCCATGTCCACGACGTCGTGGTCACCAAAGAAGCCCCGAATTACCGTCTGGAGGACTGACCGCTTCCTGAAAATGGCTCAGACACGACTAGCCAGCGGTCAAGATTTTGAGAGGCTGCAGAACCCCGCGCCTGGGAGCGCGGGCTTCCAGCCCGCCCCTTCATCGCGCGCGAGCGCGATCGCCGAGTAGCAGCACTCGAAACGGATTGAAAGATGAGGTTTGTGTACGGTGCTTGAAACTGTGGCGATGTCTGTGAATCCGAGCCGTTCCGATCGCGCTGACGCGCGATAACAAAGCGGGCTGGAAGCCCGCGCTCCCAGGAGGGTGAGAGCGACGTTCTTCCAGCCTGAAGTGCTAAACTATAACCCAACATGTTGAACAACATCCTGGCCAAGATTTTCGGCAGCCAGACTGAGCGCTATGTCAAGGCGGCTCAACCGATCGTCGAAAGCGTCAATGAACTGGAGCCCGAAATCTCGGCACTCAGCGACAGCCGATTGCGGGAAAAAACCGGCGAATTCAAGCAGCGCCTTCAGAAGTCCGAAACTCTGGACGACTTGCTTCCCGAAGCCTTCGCCGTGGTGCGAGAAGCTTCCAGGCGGACGCTCGGCATGCGCCATTACGACGTCCAATTGATCGGAGGCAAGGTCCTTCATGAGGGCAGAATCGCGGAGATGAAGACGGGCGAAGGAAAGACGCTGGTCGCGACCCTGCCCGTCTATTTGAACTCGCTCCAGAGCAAGGGCGTCCACGTGGTCACCGTGAACGACTACCTGGCGCGGCGCGATGCCGAGTGGATGGGCCCGATCTACAAGTTTCTGGGACTGAGCATCGGGGTCATCCAGCACGAAATGGACGACTCCCAGCGCCGAGCGGCTTACGCCGCCGACGTCACTTACGGGACCAACAACGAATTCGGCTTCGACTATCTCCGCGACCATATGAAGTACAGGCTGGAGGAATGCGTACAGCGGGGCCACCACTTCGCAATCGTCGACGAGGTCGATTCCATCCTGATCGACGAGGCGCGCACGCCTCTGATCATCAGCGGGCCCAGTGAAGAGTCCACCGACAAGTATTATCGAATCGACAAGATCATCCCCCGACTGGTGCGGGAACAGGATTTCAAGGTGGATCAGAAAGCCCGGACCGCGGTTCTGCTGGAAAGCGGAATTGAAAAGGCTGAAAAGGCCCTGGGCATTAACAATCTATACGATCCGCGAAACATGGACCTGGTCCATCATATCCAGCAGGCCCTGAAGGCCCACACGCTTTTTAAGCGCGATAAGGATTACATGGTCAAGGACGGCGGGGTCGTCATCGTCGACGAATTCACCGGACGGCTCATGCCGGGGCGCAGGTACTCAGACGGTCTGCACCAGGCCCTGGAAGCGAAAGAAGGCGTCAAGATCGAGCGGGAAAACCAGACGCTGGCGACGATCACGTTTCAGAACTACTTCCGAATGTACGACAAGCTGGCCGGAATGACGGGAACTGCCGAAACCGAAGCCACCGAGTTCGAGAACATTTACGAACTTCAGGTGGTGGTGGTACCCACCAACCAGGCCCTCATTCGCATCGAGTTTTCCGATGTGGTTTACCGGACGGAGCGGGAAAAATTCACTGCCATTGTGGATGAGATTCGAGAGCTGAGCGAAGCAGGTCGCCCTGTTCTGGTCGGAACCACCTCCATCGAAAAATCAGAGAAGCTCTCCAACCTGCTCAAGCGCCGGAACATAAAGCACGTGGTCTTGAACGCCAAGTACCACGAAAAGGAAGCGCAGATCGTAGCACAGGCTGGAAAGAAAAGCGCAGTCACCATCGCCACGAACATGGCGGGCCGGGGAACCGATATCATCCTGGGAGGAAATCCCGATTTTGAAGCCAGGGAAAGGCTCTCCTCCCGCGGGATTCTGTCTCCTGAAGAACTTCGTGAAGGGCGCATAGAGATTCGCGGCGAACGTGACGCTGATTCCGGCGAAGAAGCCGACTCCTCTGAATCGCAGTCCGCAGTCGAGACCATTCAGGAATTTGAACGCCGGCTGAAAGCGGAAATCGAAGAGTTGAAGCCTCAGTGGCAAGCGGACCACGATGAGATCGTGGAACTGGGAGGTTTGCATATTATCGGAACCGAGCGGCACGAGGCTCGCAGAATCGACAATCAGCTGCGCGGTCGAGCCGGTCGACAAGGGGATCCGGGTTCCAGCCGCTTCTACCTTTCCTTGGAAGATGACCTGCTGAGAATCTTTGGCTCGGACCGAATTTCCGGGCTGATGCAAAATCTGGGGATGGAAGAGGGGGTTCCCATCGAATCGAAGTTGATCACCCGCCAGATCGAGCGAGCGCAGACCCAGGTGGAAGCTCGAAACTTCGAGATCCGCAAGCACCTGCTTGAGTACGACGACGTAATGAACAAGCAGCGGGAAGAGATTTACCGCTTTCGTCGCGATCTGCTGGAAGGTCAGGAGCAGCGCGAATACGTCATGGAAATGGCCGAGGATCTCTTGCTCGATTTTCTGGACGAATACGCTCGCCCAGACGACGATCCGGAAGATTGGGAATTGGACAATCTGCGAGTGAATCTGAGGCGAGTGTTCGGGATCGAACTCCCGGATGAGATCGAATTGATTGACAGGATTTCCGACGAAGAGGGCCGGTACGCCTTCGAGCCCGCCTCAGAAAGCGCCTCCAGCGCCGTGTCCGCGAAAACGCCGCTTTCCAAAGCCTCTCGACCCGAACTTGAAAACTATCTCCTTTATCGGATTTACAAAGTTTACGACGACAAAGAGAAGGAGATCACGCCGAAGGTGATGCGCTTTTTCGAGCGGATGATCATGCTGCAAGTCATCGATCAGCAATGGAAAGACCACCTGCTGGCGGTGGATCACTTAAAGGAAGGCATCGGACTGAGAGGTTACGCGCAGCGCGATCCGAAAATCGAATACAAGCGGGAGAGTTTCGCCTTATTTGAAGATCTGACGCATCGGGTGAAAGAGGAAAGCATCCGGATGCTGTTTCTGTTGCGTCCGGTTTCGGAGGCGGAGGAAAAGGAAATCCTATCGGATCGGGCGCGACAGGCGGCCCGGCGGCAGGACATGCAGTACTCAGGTGGTGAATCTGAATCGGCCATCGATGCGGCGGCCAAGGCCCGCCCTCAGGCGCCGCAGCAGGCACGGGGAGGAGGCGCCGGCGTAGAAGTGAAGCCATTTGTTCGAAACCAGCCGAAAATTGGACGCAACGATCCGTGTCCGTGCGGGTCTGGAAAGAAGTATAAGAAATGCTGTGGGGGATAGTACACATTGAGGGAAGATCCGAAGGGTTGGTTTGCCGTTTATACGCGAGCGCGGCACGAGAAAGTTGTCGCCGAAGAACTCTGGCAGAAGGAAATTGAGGTTTTCCTGCCTTTACGGGAAACGGTTTCTCAATGGAAAGATCGGAAAAAGAGCATTCAGCTGCCTCTTTTCCCCGGTTACCTTTTCGTGCACGTCCCCATTTGGAAGCGCCGCCTCGACATCCTGAAGCTCCCCTCTGTGGTTCGAATCATTGGCATTTCGAATGAACCGGTGCCGATTCCGGACGAGCAAGTGAACGCCGTAAAAACGCTTGTATTTAGTGAGCTTCCATATGATCCCTACCCCGAGATGGCCGAAGGCGATCGCGTTCTGGTTCGGCGCGGCCCATTACGGGGCTTAGAAGGCATTTTGGTAGAAAAGAAGAGCAGGTTCAAGTTCGTTATCACCGTCGATCTGATCCAGCAAGCCGTAGCCTGTGAAATCGACGCAGCAGACGTTGAAAGGATCTAGCTTCGATCCTTTCCGGGTTTGCGGCGGCACCCGCCGCTGTAACACGATCTTGTAAAACGCCCCCCGTCGCTTTCGGCAGATCCAGCTGGTCGTTTGAAGAAATCGCTCAAATAATATTGGCATAGCCTTCAAAAATCGTTTATGATCCTTCCTTATGACTATTGAGAGGGACAGACTTTTAGAACTCGCCAGGGCTAGGCTCGAGTCGGAAAGGCAGCGCATCGAGTCTGAATTGGAACAAATCCGCGCGGAGTTGAGTGGGAGCCAGCGATCCGCGGGCAAAGCCGGAAAAGGCCAGCCTAAGAAACGGGGACGTCGCTCGATGACTCCGGCTCAAAAGAAGGCCGTTTCCGTTCGGATGAAAAAGTACTGGGCCGAGCGCAGAAAACGCGAGCGAGAAGCAAAGAAGTCAAATTAGATCATTTCTCAATCTTTGAGGAGTGGTTTTCCGGAGCGCCGCCAAAGTGCGCTTCGGAGAGACTCCATTGGGGAAACATCCCTCAATGTAAGTTCGGGGCGTAGTGCGTCCGCCGGGGCCGAAAGGCTTGGGGGGGGGCGTTCCGGCATGGCGCAGACCTCCCGCCTCGTGCGGCCTGCCGACCGCGGCGCGGACTTCGCTGCGACCGAATCGACTGACTTCTGCGTTAGAAGCGAGAGAGAGACGCGGGTTTCAGGTTATAATCTGACTCCTGTGAAGAAGCGCTTGAAAGAATCGGTGTCGATCCGACCGGCCGAATTCCTGAAAACTCGAATTGATGAGAAGTCGGCGGTGATCGGAATCGTCGGCATGGGGTATGTCGGACTGCCGCTTGGACTCGCCTTTTCCGATCAGGGCTTTCGGGTGCTCGGATTCGACACTGACCCTTCCAAAGTTGAACAGCTCAACAAGGGCAGTTCCTATTTCCGACATCTCAGCGAAGACAGCGTCCGACGCGGCATAGAAAAAGGATTGCTGTCGGCGACAAGCGATTTTTCCAAACTCCAGGAAGCGGACTGCATCATTATCTGCGTTCCCACCCCCTTGACGGCTCAGCGAGAGCCCGACATGACTTTCGTCATTTCGACCGCCGAGAGAATCGCCCAGGTCCTTCGGCCCGGACAGATGATCATACTGGAGTCCACGACATATCCGGGCACCACGGAAGAATTGGTGCAGGGGATCTTGGCGGAAAGCGGTCTCGTGGTGGGGACCGATTATTTTCTGGGATTCTCGCCGGAACGGGAAGACCCGGGGAATGTCCATTTTTCGACCCGCTCCATTCCAAAAATCGTTTCCGGAATCGACGAGGTTTCCGGGGATCTCTGCGAGCAACTGTACCGCAAGGTCGTGGGGGCGACAGTTCGCGTTTCCACGACTGGAACCGCCGAAGCTACGAAACTGACTGAAAACATTTTCCGCGCTGTCAATATAGCGCTTGTAAACGAATTGAAAATCGTTTTCGACCGAATGGGGATAGACATCTGGGAAGTTCTGGATGCAGCGGAGACCAAACCGTTCGGGTTTATGCGCTTCAATCCCGGTCCGGGCTGGGGTGGGCACTGCATCCCGTTGGATCCCTTCTACCTTTCCTGGAAGGCGCGCGAATACAAAGTCACTGCACGCTTTATCGAGTTGGCCGGCGAGGTCAACATCCGCGTTCCTGAATATGTCGTGGAAAAAATCGTCAGCAGCTTGAACGTAGCCGGCAAGTCGGTCAAGGGAAGTCGCATCCTCCTTTTGGGACTGGCGTACAAGAAGGATATCGACGATCCGCGGGAAAGTCCGGCCTTTGAAATCATGGACCTTTTGCTGAAACGAGGCGCTGAGGTTTCTTATCACGATCCGTATATTCCTAAAACGCCCGCCATGCGCACGTGGCCTGAACTCCCGGAGTTGGTTTCGGTGGAATTGACGCCGGAAGCGCTGCAGGACGCAGACCTTGTCGTCATCGTCACGGACCACTCCAAAATCGATTACGAGCAAGTCCTGCAACATGCCTCCGCTGTCGTCGACACCCGGGGCGTTTTCCGGGGTCGCCACCCCAAAGTGGTCAAGGCGTGAGCAGCCGATGAAGAACTACCTGTTGACGGGGGCAGCCGGCTTCATTGGGTCGCGGGTGGGCGAGCTGCTGCTCGATGAAGGACATGCAGTTACGGGAATTGACAATCTCAACGACTCCTGCGACAGACGGCTGAAAGCATGGAGGCTTGTCCGCCTGAAAACGCATCCTCGATTTCAATTCCACAAATCGGACATTTGCGACCAGAGCGCTATCGAAGGGCTTTTTGCAGAAGGCCGCTTCGACGGAGTCCTGAACTTCGCCGCCAGGGCGGGGGTGCGCCAGTCTTTGAAGGATCCCCACGCTTATTTCGATACCAATGAACGTGGAACACTGACTCTGCTGGAGGCTTGCCGCATCAATAACGTCAAGAAATTTGTCCTGGCCTCCACATCCAGCCTTTATGCCGTCGGAACCCCGCAACCGTTTAGAGAAGACGCGGAGACGAATCGACCGCTTTCTCCGTACGCGGCTTCGAAGAAAGCGGCCGAAGCTCTCTGTCACGTCTACCACCACCTGTATGGTCTCGATGTCACCATTTTCCGCTTCTTCACCGTTTACGGCCCCGCAGGACGCCCGGACATGAGCCCGTTCCGGTTCACCCAGTGGATCAGCGAGGGACGTCCCGTAACCATATACGGAGACGGTACGCAAAGTCGGGATTTCACCTTCGTCGACGACATCGCCAGAGGCGCGATTATGGGACTCCGGGAACTGGGCTACGAGATCATCAACCTGGGCGCCGACCAGCCCTCCCGGCTGATCGATTTTCTGCGCATGATCGAAGAGGCCGTCGGCAAGAAAGCCCGCTTGCAGTTTCAAGGCCAACATCCGGCGGATGTACAGGCCACCTGGGCCGACATCTCCAAAGCGGCCGGCCTCCTGGGGTGGAAGCCAGAGTGCTCCATCCAGCAAGGAGTGGCTTCCCTGGTCGCCTGGTATCGAGAGAACCAGAGTTGGGCCAGCGAAGTCTCGACCGATTGAACCGTAAAGAAGGTGGTTTCCCGCCGGCGATGCTTCGCTTCGGCATGGAAATTCGATTTCCATGCTAAGCTGTGTGGCTACAATGAACACGAGGGCCAAAGTGAAAATGATTCGCCCGTACGGCGACAGTCTTGTGGATCTTCTGGTACCTGAACCGGAACGCGAGGAGTTCAAGGCATACGCAAATGGGCTCCCTTCGATTCAGATATCCTCCCGCAGTCTCTGCGATTTGGAACTGTTGGCGTGCGGAGCGTTTTCTCCTCTGGACCGATTCGTCTCTCGGAACGATTACGAGCGGATTCTGGAGGAAATGCGTTTAAGCTCCGGCCCGCTGTTTCCGGTGCCCGTGACTCTCCCTGTGGAAGAAGGCGCCCCGATTTCCCTCGATCAGGATCTAGCCTTGCGGGATTCAAAAAACAATCTCCTCGGGGTGGTGACGGTCGAAGAAATCTATGAATGGGATCATCGGGAGGCTTCCCTGAAGGTCTTCGGAACCACTGATCCTCGCCATCCTCTGGTCGCCGAGATGACCCGCTGGGGCCGCCTGAATATCTCCGGAAAGTTGAGAGTCCTCCAATTGCCCGTGCATCACGATTTCAGGGATCTCCGCTTGACCCCTGCCGAGACGCGGAAGCGATTGCGGTCGCTTGGCCAGTCCAACGTCGTTGCATTTCAAACCCGCAATCCATTGCATCGGGTACATGAAGAGTTGACAAAACGGGCCATAAACGAAGTAAGCGGAACGCTGCTTCTGCACCCGGTGGTCGGGATGACCAAACCCGGCGACGTCGACCACTACACTCGGGTGCGCACTTACCGGGCCCTGGCCTCGAAGTATTTCGAGCCAAACCGGATTCTCTTGGCGCTGCTGCCGTTGGCAATGCGAATGGCCGGCCCGCGAGAAGCCCTCTGGCATGCCCTGATCCGTCGCAACTACGGAGCAAACTATCTGATCGTCGGCAGAGATCATGCCAGTCCCGGGAACGACTCAAAGGGGCAACCGTTTTACGGTCCGTACGATGCTCAGGAGCTGGTTCGGCAGCACAGCTCCGAGCTGGGGGTCGGCATCATTCCGTTTCGAGCGCTCGTCTACCTTCCCAAAGAGCAGCGGTATGAAGAGGTCTCGAAGGTTCCTCAAGGCATTGAAACGGCCGATATCTCCGGCACCCAGGTGCGAGAGCAGTACCTGTACGCGGGCGTTCCCCTTCCGGAATGGTTCACGCGCAAGGAAGTGGCCGACATTCTGGCTCAGATCCATCCTCCCCGATATCGCCAAGGCGTCTGCATCTGGTTTACCGGCCTGAGCGGTTCGGGCAAATCGACGACGGCGGAGGTCTTGGCGACCCTGTTGATGGAGCAGGGCCGGCAGGTGACGATCCTGGACGGGGATGTCGTGCGCACGCACCTTTCCAAAGGGCTCGGATTCAGCAAGGAAGATCGCGACGTCAACATCCGACGGATAGGATTCGTGGCGGCGGAGCTCGTCCGGCACGGCGGCACCGTCATCTGCGCAGCCGTATCCCCCTATCGCGCGACTCGGAACGACGTCCGAAACATGGTCGGCGCCGACAACTTCATCGAGATCTTCGTCGACACTCCGCTGGAAGTATGCGAACAGCGCGACGTCAAAGGCATGTATGCGAAGGCCAGACGGGGCGAAATCAAGGCGTTTACGGGCGTCGATGACCCGTATGAAGAGCCTCAGAGCGCCGAGATCCGCTTGGACACCGTCCGGTTCTCGCCCGAAGAAAATGCACAAAAGATCGTCGGATTTATGCGGCAGGCGCAGTTCATTAGCGAGGGTTGAGACTTTGTTCCCAACCGAGGCAAAATCCTTCCCTCGAAGACGATCACCCGGTCGGTCTAGTCCAGGTCGGCTTGAATACAGCAAGGCGTCATGACAAAAAGCGAATCCCTCCAGTTCATTCAGTCCTATAAAGAAAAGTCCTTGGAAGCGATCCGAACCCTTCCTGAACCGGACATTGCGACCCTGATCGAAACTCTGCAGGAAGCCTGTCGATCCGGCCGCCAGATCTTCACCTGCGGAAACGGAGGGAGCGCCTCGACGGCCTCTCACCTGGCGAATGACCTGGGCAAAGGGGCTTCCGTGGGGCGAAAGCAGCGATTCCGCATCCACGCGCTCACCGACAACATCGCCTGGATGACCGCACTGGCCAACGATCTGGACTATTCGGAGATCTTCGTCGAGCAGCTGAAGAACTTTGCAAATCCAAAGGACCTATTGATCGCCTTCAGCGGCAGCGGCAATTCCCCCAATATCATCAATGCCGTCGAATGGGCCAACAAAAACGGGCTGAAAACCATCGGGGTGACCGGCAGACCCGGCGGAAAGCTCGGAGCGATCGCGCAGACGCCGATTTTCGTAGAATCAGGCCACATGGGCCGAATCGAAGAAGGCCACTTCCTGATTCAACACCTCGTCGGCTATTACTTCATGGAAGCCGACGCCTTCGAATAAACGGCGCTGTGCGATCGTCAGAGCGACGCGGACCGGTTTCGTTCCGCGTTCTGCGCTTCGGGTTCCGCAGTTTCGTGGGTCTGTTTCGAAGCGCCGGATGGCGGAGCCGA
>CAZAEY010000110.1:0-1260 GCA_964484155.1 uncultured Acidobacteriota bacterium | reverse complement strand
TTCCGACGAACCGCAGGGCGCACTCTGCTCGACTCGAATGACTCACAAACGCCATTAGAAAACCCAGAAATTAGAACGTAGAACCCAACTACTCGCATCCAGCACCCATCACGCCGATAATCTGGGGTGTATGGTACGATGTATGGCATGGTCAAAACCACTGTTTACCTTCCTGAGGATTTGAAAGACGCTGTTGAGCGTTTGGCCCGCCGGGAGGGCAGGTCCGAAGCGGAAGTGATTCGCGAGGCGGTTCGGACTCTGGTGAGCGGCCGAAGGGGCGGGCGACCCCGGATTCCCCTGACCAGCCGCGGCCTGGGCGACGCGACGGTGGCCGAGAGGGTGGATGAAATCCTGGAGGGTTTCGGTCAGGAATGATTCTGGTGGACACCAGCGGACTCCTCGCCGCGCTCTTTCAGGATCAGCGACGGCATCAGGAATGTGCGCAGATTCTGTTAGAGGACGAAGGCCCCTTTCTGCTGTCGCCTTTCGTTCTGGCGGAACTCGACTATCTGATCGCCAAACTTGCCGGGGCCAAGGCGCAGGCCGCCTTCCTTGCTGAAGTGGCCGACGAATCGTACCGGCTGGAGGCCCTTACGGCTTCAGACATCGCAGAGGCCAGGGAGGTGATTGTTTCGCACTCCGACCTCAAAATCAGTCTGGCCGATGCGTCCATTGTAGTGCTGGCGCGACGTCATCGACTCCATCGGCTTCTGACGCTGGATGAAAGACATTTTCGAGTGCTCCCCGGTTCCGAAGGCGCATCGTTTCAATTGCTTCCAGCGGATCGCTGACCTCTCTCCTTGACCGCCCGAACGCTCGCGTGTAACCTTCAAGCAGTTTCCCTTTATTCAACATTGCGAGACCGCGAGACTGCTGGAAGCGAAGGTCTTCATTTCGAAGCGCGCAAGGCGGCAGGAATCGTGCGCCGAACTCTTTGCAAATTGGCGCAATCCGCTCTGTGCGATCGCCGGGTCTGGCTGACCTACTCCTCAGCAGTCCGCCGGTGCGAGGAGGAGGGGTTCGATGGGAATCGGGACACTGACGAGGCTCCAATGCGCCTGCTCAGCGCACTACACCGCCCGGTCAGCTCACCACAGAGCCCGGTCAGTAATGACCGGGGCGGTGTCACATCAAAAGCCAAATCCGCAGCCCCAACCGCCAAAGCCACTCAGTCCGCCTGCGACACGTCTCCGCTCGGTTTCGGCCGAAGCGCCGGCGCGAACCGCGACATCGCCCTCGTCATTACTGACGAGGCTCCGA
>CAZAEY010000109.1:0-12208 GCA_964484155.1 uncultured Acidobacteriota bacterium | reverse complement strand
CACCCAGCACCCAGCACCCAGCACCCAGCACCCAGCACCCAGCACCCAGCACCCAAAACTTTGAACTCGGAACGACGAACGAAGAACTATCATATTCTCTCTGCATGAACCCCGCGGCTCGGGATCGACGCATGAGGCAAGTCTTGAGCAATTGGTGGCCGCTTGCCGCAAGCTGGCTACTGATGTCGATCGAGCTGCCGGCTGTCAGCGCCGTAGTGGCCCGATTGGCCGATCCGACCATCCATCTGGCGGCTTACGGCGGGATCGTCTTCCCTCTGGCGCTGCTGATCGAAGCGCCCATCATCATGTTGCTGGCCGCCTCCACAGCCTTGAGCCGGGACGCGGACGCATACCATCGACTGCGGCGCTATATGATGGCTAGCGGCGCGTTCTTGACCGGATTGCATATCCTGATCGCTTTCACGCCTCTCTATTACGTAGTGGTCGAAGGATTGATCGGCGCCCCCGAGGAGATCGTCGAGCCGGCCCGCATCGGTCTGATGATCATGACTCCCTGGACCTGGTCGATCGCCAGCCGCCGGTTCCATCAGGGAGTGCTGATTCGATTCGGCCGCTCCCGCCTCGTCAGCCTAGGCACGCTGGTGCGCTTGCTGGTGGATGTCGGCCTGCTATTGGCGGGCTACCTGCTATACGATGTGGCGGGAATCGTAGTGGCGACGGTGGCCGTCGCCGCCGGCGTTATGGCAGAAGCTCTGTACATCGGCATCAAGGTCCGTCCTGTGGTTCGCAAGCATCTGAGCGAACCGGATCCAAAAGCGGCGCCGCTGCATCTGCGCGGCTTTCTGAACTTCTACATCCCGCTGGCGTTGACATCATTGATGACGCTGGTAATTCAGCCCATCGGCAGCGCGGCGCTGAGCCGCATGCCAGACGCCTTGGAATCGTTGGCCGTCTGGCCTGTCGTATTCGGATTCATCTTTCTGTTGCGAAGCCTCGGCCTCGCCTATCAGGAAGTCGTCGTTGCGATGCTTGAAATCCCTGGAAACGAGGATGCGCTGCGCCGCTTCAGCTTGATTCTGACCGCAGTCACCACCGGCCTGCTGATCCTTGTCGCCGCCACACCGCTTTCCCGCCTCTGGTTCGAAACCGTTTCAGGGCTCCCGCCCGAATTGAGCGAGTTGGCGCGCACAGGTCTCTGGTTCGGACTCCTGCTTCCCGCCTTAAGCGTCCTCAAGAACTGGTTTCAGGGAATTCTCGTACACGCACGGCGAACCCGCTCCATCACCGAGGCGGTGACGCTCTTCGTCCTGACCTGCGGAATCCTGCTGTGGATCGGCGTGCGCTGGGTCTCCATGCCCGGCCTCTACTGGGGTCTCGGCGCATTCTCCCTTGCGGCCGTCATCCAGGCCTTCTGGGTCTGGCGCCGCAGCCGGAATTTGTAGGCGTTGGCTCCGGCTTCCAGCCGGCGATCAGCCTGCGAGGATGCCCGCTACCACAGCCGCAGCTGCCTTCGGCCTCGAACCTCGGTCAGCCTGGAGACGGCGACTCCGATCAGGCGAATCTTCTGGCTGTCGTCGACGTTCCGATGCAGGATCCTGCGCGCTAAAAACTGCAAGGCTTCCGCCTCGCGCACCGGCTCTCGGATCGATGCCTGGCGAGTCAGGGTGGTGAAGTCCGCATAGCGGAGCTTCAGCGTGACGGTCCCACCTTCCAGACCCTTTTTCTTCAACCGGTCGGCGACTCTCAGGCAAAGCCGGTCGAGCGTCCTTTCCACCAGTCGCCGATCGCCGGTGTCTTCCGCGAAAGTCGACTCCTGACCGATCGATTTGACCGGCCTTTGCACGACCACGGGCCGCGGATCGATGCCGTGGGCCAGGTTCCACAGGTGCGACCCCAGCTTTCCAAACTGCGCCGCAAGCGCCTCGGGGTCGCTTTCTCGCAGTTCTCGGATTCTGGAAATTCCCATGGCAAGCAGGCGCTCCTCGGTCCGGGGGCCGACGCCCCACAGCCGACTGATGGGCAACGGGTCCAGAAACCTTTGCACCTGGGCTTCTCGGACCAGAAAGAGTCCGTTGGGCTTTCGTATGTCCGAAGCGATCTTCGCAATGAACTTGGAGGGGCCGATTCCAACCGAAGCGGTCAACCGGTGCCGGCGAAAGATGCCGGCCTTAAGTCTACGGGCCAAGCGGATCGCTTCTCTCTCGTCTGAGGCTTTTTCCGAAACGTCCAGAAACGCCTCGTCGATGCTGATCGGCTCGACGAGCGGGGACAGCTTGCGGAAAATCTCGCGGATGTGCCGACTCGCTTCGATGTACTTCGCCATATCCGGCTGCAGGAAGACACCGTCCGGGCAGCGCCGGAAGGCCTGGCTGATCGGCATTGCGGAATGGATCCCGAACTTTCGAGCCTCATAGGAACAAGCGGCCACGACTCCGCGCCCTTTGCCATCCTGAGGGTCCGCACCGACGATGACCGGGCGGCCGCGAAACTCCGGACGGTCGCGCTGTTCGATCGAGGCGTAGAAAGCGTCCATATCTACGTGAAAGATCGTTCGGTCCATTGTTCCATTTCGGCTTCGCCGCCACTGGGCGGCCTTTCAATCCGTCGGAAGTCGTCGCACTCCAATCACAGGCTGGAAGCCTGCGCGACGGGCGGCGCACCGGTTTTATGATACCTTTCCCAAAAGACAACGGCAGCGCTTCCTAAAGCCGGCTCGTCAATGCGGGTAGGGCTCGGAACACGCCGCCGGGAGGAGACGCCACATGCCAGAACCAACTCGCCCGCCGATTACGGAGCTTTCGGAAGAAGAAACGTTATTTAAAGAGATGGTGCGGGCGTTCGCGGAAGAACAGATCCGTCCGCACGTGGAGGAAATGGATCGACAGTCGCTTTTCCGAAAAGACTTGATTGAAAAGATGTTCGAGCTGGGCCTGATGGCAATCGAAGTCCCGGAAGAGCACAAAGGCGCGGGCGCTTCCTTTTTTATGTCGATTCTGGCAGTTGAGGAATTGAGCCGAGTGGACGCCTCGGCCGGAGTCATCTGCGACGTTCAGAATACCCTGGTCAACAACGCCCTGATGCGCTGGGCTACCGAAGAGCAGCAGCGACGCTACCTTCCGCGGTTGGCTGCCGAATGGGTGGGCGCCTACGCCCTGTCGGAAGCCACTTCGGGAAGCGATGCCTTTTCTTTGCGTACGCGGGCTGAAAAAAAGGGCGACATCTATCACCTGAACGGTCAGAAGCTCTGGATCACCAACGCCCTGGAGGCGGAGCTGTACATCGTCTTCGCCACCGAAGATCCGGAGCAAGGCTACCGCGGAATTACAGCATTTTTGGTTGAGCGCTCCTCCCCCGGTCTCAAGCTCGGAAAGAAGGAGGACAAGCTGGGGATTCGCGCTTCCTCCACCTGCGAGCTGATCCTGCAGGATTGCGAAGTTCCGCGGGAAAACCTGCTGGGCGAATCGGGAAAAGGCTACAGGATCGCCATCGAAACGCTGAACGAAGGGCGCATCGGCATCGGCGCGCAAATGATCGGACTGGCTCGCGGAGCTCTCGAACACGCCGTCTCCTACGCCAAGGAGCGCGAGGCCTTCGGAAAGCCGATCGGCTCGTTTCAGGGCGTGCAGTTCCCGCTGGCCGAACTGGCCTCCGAACTGGAGGCGGCCCGCCTGATGGTCTACAACGCGGCGCGGATGAAGGATGCCGGAATCGACTTCGTTCAGGCTGCGGCCATGACCAAGTACTTCAGTTCCATGGTAGCGGAACGAGTCGCCTCCATGGCGATCGAAGTCTTCGGCGGGTACGGGTACACCCGGGATTACCCTGTGGAGAAGTACTACCGCGACGCAAAGATCGGCAAGATCTACGAGGGGACGTCCAATATGCAACTGGCCACCATCGCCAAGGGGATGTTCCAGTGAACGCGCGATGAGGCGTCGAGTGAAGCCGCAACCGCTTCCTCGGCGATTCGCCTT
Organism: uncultured Acidobacteriota bacterium; assembly: GCA_964484155.1. GTDB lineage: Bacteria > Acidobacteriota > UBA6911 > RPQK01 > JAPXNP01 > DATKAT01. The sequence continues at coordinate 8,273 of CAZAEY010000109.1, read as the reverse complement.
CCGCCTGTTGGACTGGTACCGACGGCGCAAGAGAAGCCTTCCCTGGAGGCAGGACTCGGACCCATACCGGATCTGGTTGTCGGAGGTGATGCTGCAGCAAACCCGGGTCGACGCCGTCGTCCCCTATTTCGAACGCTTCATTCGCCGTTTTCCGACGCTCAGGTCGCTTTCCGAAGCCAAAGAAGAAGAGGTGCTCTCCCTCTGGTCCGGTCTCGGATACTACAGCCGCGCCCGCAATCTGGTTCGCTGCGCGCGCACAGTGCAGGCCGAGTTCGGGGGAGAATTCCCCCGCAGTCGAAGCGAGTTGCTGCAGCTGCCCGGCATCGGCCCCTACACGGCGGGCGCCCTCCTCTCGATCGCCTTTCACCAACCCCAACCCGCGCTGGACGGAAACGTCCGGCGCCTGCTCTATCGGGTCCTCGATCTGGAGGGGACAGGCCGCGCGGAGGTCGACAGATTCCTCCAGGCCACTCTGAAAGATTGGGTCGCCAAACCATCCGTCGCCGCCCACATCTCGGACTTCAACCAGGCCCTTATGGAACTGGGCGCTCTCGTCTGCACTCCCGGGCGGCCGAACTGCGGTCAGTGTCCCCTGACCTTCGCCTGCCATGCGCATCTGTCGGGCGCCGAAACCCGTCTACCCCCCGGATCGGCCAGGCGGGCTCCAACCATCCATCACTTCCTGTCGGCGGTCGTTCGAGAGGGCGACTCCTATTTGATGAGACAGAGCCGGGAAACCCCGTATCTGCAGGGATTCTGGGAATTCCCGAAAGTCGTCAAGCAGTACGGTCCGCAGGAAGCCTTCAACAAATCCTTCGGCCTGCGGCTAAAGAATTTTCGCGCTGCCACACCGATAGAGCATGCGATCACCCATCGAAAAATCTATTTCCACCCCGTTCTCGCCGATTTGGACGGGGAAAAGCCTTGCGAAATGGAGTGGGTGAACCTGGAGCGAAAAGATCGACCATGTTCCTCCTACATCGGAAAAATTCTAAACAAGCTGGAAAACGCGAAGGGCGGGCGCTGATGCCGGGGGTACGCTGGACGAAGCGAAAGCAGCCCTCTGCCCGATCGTCCGAAACGCTTTATAATCGCAATTCAAATGAAGCAAACCGCGGCCGCACTTTTCTTGTTGATGTCCATCTTGACCCCTCTGACCGCTCAGCGCGAAGGCCCTCCCCGACGGATCGAGAATCCGGTCACCATCCATTTGGAGAGCGGAAGTCGGGTCGAGTTTCTCAGCTTCCAAGCGCAAGCGATCGGGGAGCGGTTTCACTATAGCGTCTTTTTGCCGGCCTCCTACTTTGATTCGTCGGATCGGCAGTACCCGGTCGTCTACTTTCTGCCCGGAATGTTCAATGATCGGACAAGCTGGGCGGCGCCCCGCTACGGAAACATTCCGCAGACCTTGGAAGACCTCATGCGGCAAGGTCGAGTTCCCGAATTCGTCATAGTGCATCCGGACGGTCAGAACAGCTTCTATACAAACTCACTGAACGGCGAGCGGAATTTCGAGGACTTGATCGTGCGGGAATTGACTCAAGAGGTGGAATCTCGCTTTCGAATCTCTAAAAACCGCGGCCACCGCGCCATCGCAGGCGTCTCAATGGGGGCCTATGGCGCTCTAAAGATCGGCTTCAAGCATCCCGACCGCTACGCATCGTCAGCCGGAATTTCGCCAATCGTCTTTTTGGGCGAGGATCCTTCCCGACAGATCCAGGATTCCGAATCCCGTTTTTCCCAGATGTTCGGCTCCCTGGTCGAACCGGTCTATGGCCTCCCCTTTGACCGGGACCACTGGAGGGACAACAGCCTGATGCATCTGGCCGCCGAGCGGGACCTGTGCGGCCTGAACATCTATTTCGCATACGGAACGGCGGATCGGTATAACGACGCCTTTCCCATGGAGGACGGCGTCCGCGAGCTGTCCAAGGCGCTGACGAGCCGGAACGTCCCCCACACATTCCGAATTTTCGAAAATGAGCCGCATGGCTGGGAGCTGGTCACCGCCCACCTCGTCGAGATCCTGGAATTCCTCACCCAGACGTTTTAGAGACCGCTCCGGATGGAAAACCTCGCCCATACGCTGACAGGAGTCGCGCTGGCTCGGACCGGGCTCGGCAGACGCGTCCCCTTCGGTACGGCGACTCTGGCCGCAGTCGCCAACCTGCCCGACATCGACGTCGTCAGCGGCTTCTGGGGACCGCTCTACTACCTGGACTACCACAGGGGAATCACCCACTCGTTACCGGGAATCATTGTGCAGGGCCTGATCGTTTCCTTCCTACTTTGGGAGTATGCTCGCCGTCGGGAGCCGTCAAGGCATCGATTCCTCCCAATTCTTGGAGTCGTCTGGCTGACGCTGGCCACCCACCCCCTTCTGGACTGGACCAACACTTACGGGCTGCGGCCGTTTCTGCCTTTTCACGAAGCTCGCTACCACGGCGACGTTTTTTTCATCATCGATCCCTACCTCTGGATCATTCTAGGGCTGGCCATTTTTCTGACCGCCCGCCGCACGACGGTCAGTCGATTGTCCTGGATCGTCATTTCGCTAACGATCGCAGTTGTAGCCGTGCAGTTCGCGCTCAACGAGCCGGCGGCGGGATTCGCGCTTTTGGCGATTCTGGCTCTGGGCTGGGCCCTGGCCGTCTACTGCAAATGGAGGAGGCCGGTCTGGCCCGGACAGGTCGCGACCGGTTGCCTGATTGGAATCGTTCTCTACGCCGGCGCTCTCAGCCTGCTGCACGCTCGGACCCATCAGAAAGTGCTGGCGGAAATGTCTCCTGACTTCGGCGCCGAATCGGTGCATAGCCTTGGTCTGCTCCCGCATCCGGCCAACCCGCTCCGCTGGTACGCGCTCTTTTTCGATGACTCCCAACTTCGTTTCGGACAGGCGTACGCTTTGGGCCGGCGTTCAACGGAATGGACACTTTACCGATCGCAGCCCGACCATCCACTGGTCAGCCGAGCGCTGCAAAGCTGCCCTGGCCAGGTGCTGTCGCGATTCGGCCGCTACCCACTGTATGAGGTCGTCTCCAAGGACGGCCGCCCCTATTCCGTGATTTTTCGAGACGCTCGCTTCAGCCGCTCCGGCCGCACCGGCTTCGGCGTGTACGAAATCCTCCTGGACCCCGCCGACGGAACGCCCCTTTCGACAGACCCCTGCCCTCCCCGACGCCAACCCGGCAAAAGGTAGGAGGCCCAAAAACCGGAGCCCCGAAGAGTGGGAAATCGCACCCTTAAATATGGAATTATGGGCTCCTGACATGAAAGACGACCATCAAGCTGCCGGATGATTTGCTGATCGAAGCCAAGAAGAGAGCCGCAGCCTCCGAAAACGGCTCGGGCATTGCCTTGCCCAGCTTGGGCGAATTCGGGAGCCCCGTCACTCATCCCGAAGCGGCAGGCAAGCCTTCCAGCCCTAAACAGGCCTTCAGGGACGGCGCCGACGAGGCGCCCCGGATCAGCGAGGAGAAACTACCGGGATCCCCGCTGCGCCGGCGGCTTGGGCCAAGGCCGAATCGTAGACGTACATGGCCCTGAGAGCCGAACCGAGAAAAAGCGCGGCGGACAAATGAATGGCGTCGAGCGCGCGCAGGTTTGGCGGATCGAGCGAAGCGGCGTTGTTCAGTATATCGGAGTTCAACTTCAGCAAATGGACGGCTGAGATTACTTCCCGCGCCCGGCGATGAACCGACTGGTCTTTGGATGCCCGTCGCGCCGCCCGGATCACTTCCACTGCCGAAACTTCGCTTGTCACATGCTGATGCTTCGACTCTGCCAGACTTGTGAGAATCGCCTGACTCTCCGATTCGGGAAGCACCAGCTTCACCAGCGCCGAGGCATCTAAATAGCAAACGCCTTCGGTCATCCTTCGGCTCTCTGTTCGGCGAGCGCTTGACTGATGGAAATGTCGGTAGGCCTGGCTGGCGGCTCGCCTAATTCCACCAGATTCCGCCGGGCGGTCAGAACGCTGCCGTCGGCGATCATGCGCTCCAGCGGCGTCGCTCTTTCGGGCAGCGGGCCCAACAGCGCAACTGGCCTGCCTCGGTCCGAGACGCGAAAACTCTCGCCCAACGCCACCTTTCTAAGGTACTTACTTAGATTTTGACGCAGTTCACGAATTCCCACGCTTTTTGATTCTGCCATGTAGCACATTGTAGCACATATGGCGCTTCAGAGTCGATCGGGCTCCGACCGACGATCGTGGGGTAAGATGAACGCCGCTCTCAGCGATTTCGCGATCGCGGCTGAAACGTTGCTTCCCGACCAGCAGGAAGCCGAAAATCATTTCCGGCTCGCCTCCGCGGCTAATCCGCTTTTTCTTCCTTCAGGCGTTTGGTGAGGGCGGGGACGAGTTCGAACAGATCGCCGACGATTCCGTAGTTGGCGACGTTGAAGATGGGAGAGTTGCGGTCGCTGTTGATGGCCACGATGCAGCTCGCGCCCTTCATTCCAACCACGTGCTGGATGGCTCCGGAAATTCCGATAGCGAAGTAGAGCTTTGGCGAAACATTCTGCCCCGAACTGCCTATCTGTCGTTCTCGCCCCAGCCACTCACTGTCGACGACCGGACGGCTGGCGCCGATTTCAGCGCCCAGAACTTCGGCCAGCTCTTCAATGATCGCCATGTTTTCCTGTTTCTTGATGCCGCGCCCCACGGCTACGATCACCTCTGCCTTGGTCAGATCGACCTTGCCTCGCCCGGCCTCGATTCGCTCGAGAAGCTTTCTTCGCGTCTGAACCGCCCCCGGTTCCACGCTTCGCTTAATCAGCGAGGCGCTCCCTGCAACAAGGTCGTCCCGACTGTACGCCCCGGACTGGATCGTCACCATCCAGGGTCGGGGCCCGAAAAGGCGCACATCGGCGTTCACCTTGTTGCGAAACATCTGCCGGGTAAACAGAGGCTGCCCCTCCTTCAGGCGATACCCGATGCAGTCCGTCGCCAGCGGACAGCGCAGCCGGGCGGCTAACTTGGGAGCGAAATCGATGTTCTGGTAAATATGCCCCATGACGAGCAGCTCAGGCTCGTCATCCTGCAAAACCTGGGCCAGCGCCGCGCAATACGAGTCCGGATCGTATTCGGCCAGCAGATCGGTCTCAAGGCACTCGATGGAATCGAGCTGCAGCCCCTGCAGTTCGGCGGCAGTAGCCTCCGAGCAGCCGCCGGGAACCAGCGCGTGGACCGTCTGCCCCAGATCGCCTCCCAGCTTCTGAGCGAACGCTACAGCTTCCAACGATTGGCTGCGGACCTTGCCTTCCATTCGATCAATCAGGACGTAGATCTTACCCACGGCAACTTCTCCCTTAAAGGACCTTCGCTTCCTTTTTCAGCCGGTCCACCAAACGATCGATCACCTCTTCGGCATTTCCTTCCAGAATCTCGCCAGCGTTCTCCCGTTCGGGGAAGTACAACTCTTCGATTTGCACGGTGGCGAGACCTTCCGAATCCACGCCTAGTTCGCCCAGCGGAATCGACCGCAGCTCCTTCCTTTTGGCCTGCATGATTCCCGGGAGCGAGGCGTATCTAATCTGCGAGATTCCGGCTTGAATCGACAGCAGCGCGGGAAGCGGCATCTCCAGCCGCTCGAACCAACCGCTCTCCATTTCGCGCAACGCTTTGACCATTCCCCTCTCCGGATCGACTTCGATTTCCATGACGATGGTGGCGTGAGGCAGGTCAAGCATCTCGGCCAGCATGACCCCCGTCTGCGCGTAACCGTAATCGTCCGACTGAGTCCCGGCAAGAATCAAATCGAACTCTTCGTCGGCCAGCACCTTCGCCAGGATCGTCGCGAATGCCATGGGACTCTGCGTCGTTCGCTCCTCGTCCACCACGAGAATGCCGCGATCGGCGCCCATGGCCAGGCCCTTTCGCATCGCCTTTTCGGCTCTCAGCGGGCCGATAGTCAGGATCACGACCTCGCCGCCATGGGCCTCCTTCAGCTTGAGCGCTTCCTCCAGGGCGTACTCGTCGCATTCATTGATCTCAAAAGAAAGATTGCGCTCGTGAATCCATCCGGACTCGTTGTCGACGCTGTAACGGGCGTCGCGCGCCGGCACTTCCTTCAAACATGTGATGATCTTCATGAGCTTTTTTCAGAATCCCCCTCGATGCAACCCGAACCGGCACATCTGCCGTTCATTTTTTGAACAGATTCTCGAAGGCCTGGCGGGCATCCGTGGGAGCCTCCCTGGAATCGGAGGATGTGATGATTTTCTCCACGGTGGTTCGGATCTGGAAGAATTGGCAACTGTTTCGCTTGTCCTTAGGCGAGATCCGCTCCGGAATCGGCTGCGTGCACTCAAATTGGCTGGCCGGGTCGAAAAAGACGCAGTTCTTGCAAGAGCGCAGGGCCGTTCCGCAACTGTCGCAATTGGAAGAGAATGCTATATCGTCGGCATCAATCCGAATGACTGCGCCGCACATCGCGCAACGAACTGCCTTCCGGAGTCCGGGCATCCGCGGGGAGCGCGGACCTTCCCGTCGCTTTGCCGGTTCGGGACGCTTGCCCTGTTCACGCTTCTCGGAATGATCCTGGTATCCGGATTGACGATACTTCTTAGACATGTTGCTGTACCCTCTGCTTTCTGGGTCCCGGCACAAGGCTGAAGGAAGGAATTGGAATCAACCCCACTATTGCTGGTGACGCGTCGGGACTGACGAATGGAGACTACGATCCGCCTCCGATTGTCTATTGTATGTCACCTGGGAGACGGAATCAATGCGTTCCGCGTTCTGGGTTCTGGGTTCTGGGCCCGCCTCCCGCCTCCCGACTCCTGACTCCCGACTCCTGACTCCCGACTCCTGACTCCTGACTCCCGACTCCTGACAACCGGCTCCCGGAACTCGAAACGCCGAACGCGGAACCGAATTCCGCTTTCGTCCGCCTCTTCTTCCATGTTAAGGTTTCGTCATCCGGCGATGGAACCGTTGCGGGTTTCGAAATTCCAGCTTCAAGTTCCGCGACGCCGTACCGAGTTCTTCTGGTTTCCAGCTTCGAGGTGTCAGAAGATTGATTTCGGGTTTTATTTCATGAAACTGGAAATTTGAATGTAGAGTCTGCTCCTATGAATGACGAAAGAGAGTGCCCTGTGTGCCGGGGGACCGGATGGATGGTCCAGGCTGGAGCTCGGAATCTCGACTCTGCGCGTCCTTGTCCGCAGTGCCGCACCCGCGGCCGAGTGCGGTCCCTGCTGCAGGCCGCCCGGATCCCGCCTCGTTATTTCGACCGTGGATTTGAAGTGTTCTCAGAGCATCATCCGACGCAGACCAGAGCGCTGGAGCTGTCGCTGCAGTTTGTGGAATCGTATCCGGACGTCCGCAGGGGGCTGTTGTTTGTGGGGCCGTGCGGCGTGGGGAAAACCCACCTGTCGGTGGCCATTCTCAGGGCGCTGATTCAGGAGCATCTGCTGCGGGCCTTTTTCGTCGACGAAGCCGAACTGCTGCGGAGGCTTCAGTACACTTACGGCCCCGATTCCCCGGACACCGAACGGGATGTCCTGAATCCCCTGATGCAGGCCGATCTGCTGGTCTGGGACGATCTGGGAACGGGCCGCCCAACCGAGTGGGTCAGGGAAACGGTGCACATGGTGCTGAATCACCGGTACACCTACAACAAACTCACGATTCTGTCGACTAACCGAGCCGCCGGCACAGGCGGTCTCGATCGCAAGGACGCCGGATTGGCCGAGCGCATCGGGCAGCGGCTCTTTTCACGCGTTCTTGAAATGTGCGAGGTGATTCCCCTGGAGGGGCCCGACTTCCGGACGGAAATCCGCAAGGCATCGCTGGATTACGGCGGACGGACCGGACGGACGGCCTCCAAAAGCGACGGCCCACTGAAAGTGCCGAGGGGAATGTTTCGCTGTCCCGCCTGCGATGCGAAACGGATCAACATACTGAAAACCGAAACGAAGGAAGAGATGCAAGAGCCCTTTGTGGAAACGACCGCCACCTGCGGGCGCTGCTCGGCTTCCTTCGTAGTCCGTTTCTTCCCGCGAACCGCAAAGCTGGAGTATCTGAGTCTGGAGCGGAAAGAGTGAGGGAGCTCGCTAGGCGTTCCGCGTGCTGCGTCCCGCGTGCTGCGTGCTGCGTTCCGCGTGCTGCGTTCTACGTTCCGCGTGCTGCGTGCTCCGAAATCGATCCGTTTTAGCCAATATCGATCAGGCTGCACGGTGCGGATTTAGAATTTCACAGATTCTGAGGGGGAATGTCCCGCCGGCACTTGACAATTCGAAAAATTGCGGAGAATTGATTCAGCACGCAG
>CAZAEY010000108.1:0-12217 GCA_964484155.1 uncultured Acidobacteriota bacterium | reverse complement strand
GCGTTCTGCGTTCTCGGATACAGTTCGTGTGGCGATCGTTCTCGCGGCGGCGCTGGCGAATCGTTTCTCTCCGCCTGGCTGATGCGCCGATGGGAAAAGCGTGGAGAATCCCGCCGCCCTCCGCTATCCCGCAAGATGGAACTCGGAACTCGGAACTCGGAAGTGGTGGGCCTAGGTGGACTTGAACCACCGACCTCACGCTTATCAGGCGTGCGCTCTAGCCACCTGAGCTATAGGCCCTATTGGAATGAGGCCACAAATTATAGCCGAGCGGCCTCCGGAGTACAAGAAACGGGGTATCTGGTGCTGGGTGCTTAGTGCTGGGGGACTTGAACCCTGCTCTCGAAACTTGGAACTCGGAACTTCGAACTCGGAACTCATTCCACCCAAAGCAGGGCCGGCGATTCGAGCAGCGGGATGATTTCGTGCATGAATTGGGCGGCGACGGCGCCGTCGACCACGCGGTGATCCAGAGAAAGGCTGAGGTTCATGATTTGGCGCGTCGCGATCGTCCCATGGCGAACGACGGGTTTTTCCTGGATTCGATGAATTCCCAAAATGGCGACCTCGGGATAATTGATGATGGGGGTTGCCATCAGACCCCCCAGCGCGCCCAGGCTGGTGACCGTGAAGGTGCCGTCCTTGAGGTCTTCCAATCTCGTTTTCCCTTGGCGGGCGGCTTCAGCCATTCCATGGATCTCTTCTGACAGTTCGACGATTCCCTTGCGGTCCGCTCCTTTCACGACCGGAACGATCAATCCTTCTTCCGTCGCGGTCGCCACGCCTATATTGTAGTAGCGCTTGACAAGGATCTGTCCGGCTTCCTCGTCAAGCGTGGCATTCAGAAGAGGAAATTTTTTCAGGCCTGCGACGAGCGCTTTCAAGATGAAGGGAAGATAGGTCAATCGTCCGTCGGAGCGGCGCTTCAGGTACTGGCGTCGAAGCTCCACCAGCGCCGTCATGTCGACTTCTTCGACGTATGTGTAATGGGGCGCGTGATGCTTTGCCTGACTCAGGCGGTCGCCGATTTTCTTGCGAAGGCCGCGATAGGGTATCGTTTCGACTTCCTTTTCCGGTCGTTCCGAAGGAGCCTCTGCTTGAGGCGGGCCTTTTGCAGCGAAGCGGTCCAGGTCTTCCCGGGTGATCCGCCCGCCCGGCCCCGTCCCCTCAACCTGCTCCATCTCGATCTTGCGTTCCCGAGCCAACCGTCGAACAGCAGGAGTTGCGAGGACTCGTTCGTCCGCGGCTTCCTTCTCGGCGGGTGCGGGCTTATCCTTCTGGCGCCCCGACGCTCGGTCTTTTTCTTTAGGCGCCTCTTCCTTTTTTCGCTTTCCCGAAGCCTTGCGCTTTTCAGACGGTTCGATCACCACAAGCGTGGCCCCCACTTCGACGACATCGCCCTCGTCCCCGATGCACTCCAGGATTCTCCCTTTCAGCGGCGAGGGGATTTCCACGGTAGCCTTGTCGGTCATGACCTCCACCATGGGATCGTCTTCCTCGACCTCATCTCCGGGTTTCACCCTCCACGAGATAATTTCCCCTTCCACGACGCCTTCGCCAATATCGGGCAACTTGAATTCGTATGCCATGATGAAAACACTTCTCCGAAAAAGTCAGGGCTCATACGGAAAACCTACCGCTTTCCAGGGAGGCCCTGAAAGATCCACATTTAATCGTTAAAACGCCATGACGTCCCGAAGCGCCTTGCGGATTCTCTTTTCATTGGGCAAGTATTCGTGCTCGAGTACATAGGGAAACGGAGTGTCGTATCCGGCAACCCGCAGCACGGGCGCCTGCAGATGCAGAAGGGCCCTCTCATGGATGGTAGCGGACAATTCGGCCCCGAATCCGCAGGTTCTGGGCGCCTCATGAACGATGACGGCCCGCGAAGTCTCCCGGACAGCCTCCAGGACAGCCTCCACATCGAAGGGCGATATCGACCGCAAGTCGACCAGCCTGCCTGATATTCGATCCTCCGCTTCGGCGATTTCCAGAATTTCGGAAACCGTGTGGACCATGGCCCCCCAGGTAATGACCGTCACGTCGCTACCTTCCCGAACGGTTTTCGCCTTTCCGATTTCGATCGTGTATTCCCCTTCCGGAACCTCGCCCTTGGCCGCCCTGTAGACGCGCTTGGGTTCCAGAAACAGCACCGGGTCGTTATCGCGGATCGCTGAAATCAGGAGGCCCTTCGCGTCATATGGATTGGACGGCGCAACGACCTTTAAGCCTGGGATATGAGCGAACAGCGCCTCCGGACTTTGCGAGTGGTAGTGCCCTCCCCGGATCCCGCCCCCGAAAGGGGTCCGAATCACCACCGGACAAGGGAATTGCCCCCCGGATCGATAGCGCATCTTCGCCAACTCATTGACGATTTGATCGAAAGCGGGATAAATGAAGTCGGCGAATTGAATCTCGGGCACAGGTCGAAATCCGTAGAGCGCCAGACCGATGGCGGTCCCGATGATCCCGGCCTCGGAAAGAGGGGTGTCAAAGACGCGATCCTTCCCAAATTCTTCATAGAGCCCTTGCGTGGCGCGGAAAACGCCGCCGAATTTCCCGACGTCCTCCCCCAGCACCAAGACCTTGTCGTCTCGCGTCATCTCCAGACGCAACGCGTCGTTGACCGCCTGGATCAGGTTCATGTTCGGCATTGGATTCGCTTCCTAGTGCGACGGCTCGGTTGGACCCAGCTCCAGGGCCTCCTCCTGCTGTTCGCGGAGATTCCATGGCAGGGATTCGTATACGTCTTCGAACATCGATTCCAGGGAAGGGGGTCCCGCCGCCTCCACCTTCCGCAGCGTCTCCTGAATCTCCTCCTTGATCTCCGCCTCCAGGGTCTCTTCCTTTTTATCGTCCCAGAGTTTTCGGGAAATCAGGTGTTTGCGGAAGCGTTCCAGGGGATCCCGCTTTCGCCAGCTCTCAACTTCCTTGTCATCCCGATACGCCCGAGGGTCATCCGAAGTTGAATGCGCGCCCTGCCGGTAGGTCAATGCCTCAATTAAAGTCGGCCCTTTCCCTTCACGGGCCCTTTCCGCAGCCTCCCGGGTGACCTGGATGACTCCGAAAATGTCGTTGCCGTCGACCTGGACGCCGGGAAAACCATAGGCCTGCGCCTTGATGGCGATCGATTCGGAGGCGGTCTGATTTTTCAGGGGCACGGAAATCGCCCACTGGTTGTTTCGACAGAAAAAAACCGTGGGAGTTCGAAAAACGCCGGCGAAGTTGCACGCCACATGGAAATCCCCCTGGGACGTCGCACCGTCGCCGAAGTAGACGAGCGCGACTTCCTTTTTGCCGGACAACTTCGCGGCCAGCCCCACTCCCGTCGCATGGGGAATCTGCGAACCGACCGGACTCGAAATGGAAGCGAATCGAATCTCGCGGGAACCATAGTGATTCGGCATCTGCCGTCCCTTGTTCGCGTCATCGGCTGTCCCAAAGAGCTGGGAAATGAATTGATGCAGCGTATAGCCCCGCCAGAATGCAGCCCCGGCTTCCCGATAGCAGGGAATGATCCAGTCTGTAGCCTTCAAGGCGAAAGCGCTCCCTAGGATTGAAGCCTCTTCGCCGATGGAACCAATGTAAAAGCCGATCCTGCCCTGCCGCTGCAGGCGAACCATGCGCTCGTCGACGCGTCGGTTCAGCAGCATGACTCGGTACAAACGCAACAGATCGTCCTCGGAAACCTTGGGAACCTGAATTCCCTTCCGAAGCTTCCCTGCCTCATCCAGAATCTGAACCATTGCGTTCGACATGACGGCCGAATTATATCCTTCGCGCTGAAGTCTCTCAAACGGAATACGTTTCAAGGTTCGGGTTTCAGGTTTCAGGACCGCCTCCCTTTGAACTCTCAAACCGCCGAGAAGCCGCTCCATCGCATCACTGGGCCCCGTGCCGGGGTCCGCCGCTCAGACATCAGGCGATTGGGCGGACTCTCCTCCGCAAGGAGCGCCGCCGCGAAATGGCGGAAAGGTCCGAATTCCTGAAACTTGGAACCTGGAACCTGACACCTGAAACCAGAAACTTCAAATCAGAAACTTCACCCCGTCAACCTTCCCACTGGCAATCCAAACACTTTTCCTTTGACAACGTCAGCCTATTTCGGCAGAATTCATGGGCGCTTACATGATGCGAAAGAATTTGCCCGCTATATTTGCCGGTTCGATCCTGGTCCTTTTGGGCGGAATGCTTGGAATGCATTTCCAGTTGGAGGCGGGCGAGTCAGGCGTCCCTTCGGTGGCGAGCGTCGATTCAGAACCGGCAGTTCCGCCGCCGCCGCCTCCTCCTCCTCCTTTTCTCCCAGACGAAAACTGGCCGGATGAGGAAATGGCCGGAAGGATCGGCGCTCTGATGGATACAGGCCGAAACGGCTTTGGAGATTGGGGGATCGAAATCATTTCGATTGATGAGAATCGTCTCCTCTTTTCCCGGAACGCAGACCGCGAGTTTACTCCGGCCAGCAATGCAAAGCTCTTCACTACGGCTGCCGCGCTGGATCGCCTGGGCCCGGATTTCCGGTTTCGGACGACGATCGCCTACGAGGGCTTTTTGACTCCAAGTGGCGATCTTCGCGGGCATCTGGTGATGTTCGGCGGAGGAGATCCGGATCTGGACGGCAGGATTTCAGGCGGCAAGGACCCGCTGGCCATCCTGGATTCGATGGCTTCTCGAATCCGCGAAATGGGCGTCAGACGGATTGAAGGCGACGTGATCGGCGATGATTCCTACTTCAGCTATTCCCCATGGGGACGCGGTTGGGTGGTAGACGACGTGCAACAGCACTACGGAGCGCCGATTTCGGCACTTTCCTTTTACGGCAACGTGCTCAACGTGACGATTCGGCCGGGCGCGTCCACGGGGAAGCCGGTGCAAGTAGGCTTCCGGCCGGAAACTTCGACCGTGCAGCTTCTCAATCTCGCCGTCACCGGCCCGCCCAGCCGCTTCATCACGCTGGATCATAGCCGAATCGTCTCCGATGGCAGCATTTACGTGCGGGGCAGGCTGCCGATTTCCGTGCCGAGCTGGGAACGCAACCTTCCCGTGGGCAATCCAGCACTGTATACGGCGCAAATTTTTCGAGAACGGCTTCAGCTACACGGCATCGAAGTGATTGGCAAAGCCCGGTCGCGACATTCCGGCGAGAATCCCCTGCCCTTGGAACCGGTGGAGCTGCTGATCCACCACTCGATACCGCTGAAGGAAATCATTCCGGTCATCAATAAGGACAGCCACAACCAGGTTGCCGAAATTCTGCTGCGGACTTTGGGCGCTGAAGGGAGAAACAATGGCGTAGACTGGGCTGGAATTGAGGAGGTGAAGGACTTTGTGGCCGCAATGGGGATTTCCATTGAAGGATTGAACTTGTACGACGGATCCGGACTCTCCAAGCTGAACCGGGTGACGCCCCGCGTGCAGACTCGAATGTTGGCCCGTATGGCCGAAAGCGAGCACTTCGAAGATTTTCTCAACAGCCTGGCCGTTTCGGGTCAGGACGGCACATTGAAACGCCGCCTGCGGGCCCGCTCCACCAACGCCAGAATCTTCGCCAAGACTGGCACCCTTAACCGCGTCGTCACTCTGGGCGGCTACGTGGAAACGCGGAGCGGCCACAGGATCGCCTTCACGATTTTCGCCAACGATCACCCGGTGGGAAACTACCTGGCTCGCCAAGTGACCGACCGGATCTGCGAAATTCTTGCCGACAGCTGACGCCGCGAAGCGGAACCCCAGCCCGGCGGCATTCTTCTTTCCCGAGAGATCCGCGTGACGGCGTTCCGGATTTCCGACCTCTCTTCGCCTATGTGATACGTTATCAACCCATGGTAAAAGTCCTGATGGGTCGTGCAACCGGGATCTGCGGTCAGCCGCCAAGGCCGTCTAGAAAGAGGCATCAGGCGTGAAACTGAGTTTTGCCAGATTGGTCATTCCGGCCGCTTTCCTGCTTTTCGTAGTCTGGGTCGTGGTCGGGACGTTCGACCTGCGAAGGGTTCGCTGCGAAGTCTGCATCGAGTATCTGGGCCAGACGGTCTGCCGGACGGCCCAGGGAGCCACGCGAGAGGAAGCTATCCGCGTCGCGACCAGCAACGCCTGCGCGCAGGTCGCGCAAGGCATGACCGAATCGTTGCGCTGCGCCGAGACCCCTCCCCTGAGCGTCAGTTGCGACGACTGACGCCGCTTAAAAAACACAACAAACGGGACCGGGTCTGGAAAATTGCATTTTTGGCTTTTTAGCCGGAAAAACTTCAACTTACGCCGCCCCTGCGGCAAATGCAGCCGCAATGGATCCAAAATGCAATTTTCCAGACCCGGTCCCGTTTGTTGCGTTTTCAGGAAGGCTTCGCGCTCGGATCCTCTCGGAAGCTGGTCCTTCCGCGCTCGAAGGCTCGGATGGCGTCCTCCTGCTGCAGCGTCAGGCTGATTTCATCCAGCCCCTCCAGAAGCGTCTTACGGCGGAAGGGATCGATCTCAAAATCAATCGATTCGCCGGAGTCGTCCTGTATCTTCTGCTGGTCGAGATCGACGGTCAACTCCAGGCGGCCTTGGTTTCGAACCTTCCGAAACAATTCTTCGACCTGCCGCTCGGGCAGACGAATGGGGAGCATGCCGTTCTTGAAGCAATTGTTGTAAAAGATATCGGCAAACGAAGGCGCAATCAGCACCTGAAAGCCGTAATCGAGCAAAGCCCAGGGAGCGTGCTCGCGAGACGATCCGCAACCGAAGTTGTCCCGGGTCAACAGGATGGAAGCTCCCGCAAAACGGCTTTGATTCAACTCGAAGTCGGGGTCGGGAGATCCATCGTCCCGGAAGCGCCAGTCGTAGAACAAGTACTGACCGAATCCAGTCCGCTCGATCCTCTTCAGGAACTGCTTCGGAATGATCTGGTCGGTGTCGACATTGACGCGATCCAGCGTTGCCACCCGGCCTCGATGCTTAATGAATGGGGTCATCCTTGGCGAAATCTCCTAATTTCTCGGCCCGAAACTGAAGTCAAGCGGCGGCGCTGCGGTCGGTCGGCCTTCCCGCTCGATCCTGCCTGTTCAACTGCGCTCCCAGTTCCGGATATCGACGAAACGCCCCTCGACGGCGGCCGCGGCGGCCATGCCCGGACTGACCAGGTGCGTCCTGCCGCCTCGACCCTGCCGGCCTTCGAAGTTGCGATTCGATGTGGAAGCGCATCGCTCACCGGGTTGCAGGATGTCGGGATTCATGCCCAAACACATGCTGCATCCAGACTCCCGCCACTCAAATCCGGCCTGCTTGAAAATGCGGTCAAGCCCTTCCGCTTCGGCCTCGCGTTTGACCTGCTGCGAGCCGGGCACGACCATTGCCCGAATGTTGGCGGCCACCTTTCGCCCTTCCACGAAACTGGCAGCCACTCGCAGGTCGTGAATCCGGGAGTTCGTGCAGGAACCGATGAAGACCCGCTCCAAGGGAATTTCCTGAATGGGCAGTCCCGGCTGAAGGTCCATGTACTCCAACGCGCGGCGGGCGGCCTTCCTTGCATTCTCCTCGCTGAATTCCTCCGGATCGGGCACTCTTCCCGTCACGTCGGCGACCATTCCCGGACTGGTCCCCCAGCTGACCTGGGGAGCGAGGTCGGATACGTCCAGCTCCAGTTCCCGGTCGAAAGTCGCGTCCGGATCGCTGGGCAGCGTCTTCCAATATTCGACGGCCTCCTGGAAGCGGCTTCCCTTGGGACTGAAGGGACGGCCCTCCAGGTATGCAAAAGCGGTTTCGTCGGGAGCGATCATCCCGGCTCGCGCCCCCGCTTCGATCGACATGTTGCAGACGGTCATCCGCTCTTCCATGCTGAAGTTTTCGACAACTGAACCGGCGTACTCCACGACGCACCCGGTCGCTCCGTCCGTTCCAATCGTTCGAATGATGTACAGGATGACATCTTTAGCGGTGACCCGATCCGGCAGTTCTCCATGAATCGAAATGCGAAAGGTTTTCGGACTGGACTGTAAAAGACACTGCGTGGCCAGCACGTGCTCGACCTCGCTGGTGCCGATGCCGAAAGCCAGGGCTCCGAAGGCCCCATGCGTGGAAGTATGGCTGTCGCCGCACACGATCGTCATTCCCGGCTGCGTGATGCCCAGCTCAGGGCCGATCACGTGCACGATTCCCTGATGCGGACTGTTCAGATCGTACAGCGGCACTCCGAATTCGCTGCAATTGTCCTCCAGAGTCTCGACCTGCTTGCGCGAAGTGGAATCGGCAATTGGCAGAAGCCGGTCCGTGGTGGGGACGTTGTGGTCCATCGTGGCGAATGTCAGGTCAGGCCGCCGCACCTTCCGTCCCGCCAGCCGCAAGCCTTCAAACGCCTGCGGGGAGGTCACTTCGTGCACGAGGTGGCAATCGACGTACAACAGCGTCGGACGTCTCTCTTCCTGGGCCACCACGTGCGCATTCCAGATTTTTTCAAACAGCGTAGAACTCATAGGGTCGAGTCAGGCGATCCGTCTTAGAAGAACATAACGTTAGCGAATTCCGGTTCCGGCGGGGATTCGGGGCGCGGAAGATGGACCGTCCGGATCGGAAAGGCCCGTGCGCGAACCGGTTGGGAACGCCTCTATCCGGCTTTGATCTCTTCGGAATCTTTCTCCAGACTTCGTTGAACTTCATGAAGGGCCTTGTTGACGGCGTTCAGGTAGGCCCTGGCGCTGGCGTCGATGATGTCTACGCTCGCGGCCTTGCCGGTGTAATTCCGGCCTTCCAGCTCCACATGTACGAAAACCTCGCCCAAGGCGTCCTTTCCTCGCGTGACCGAAGAGACAGTGTAGTCCAGCAGCTTGCCGGTTAACCCGATGATCCGGTCGATGGCTTTGTAGCAGGCGTCCACCGGCCCGTCTCCGTAGGCCGACTCCACACGGGTTTCTTTGCCGCGCTCGAGTTTCACCACTGCCGACGCCAGTTCCTGATTGCCGCCTGCCGAGTGAACGTACTTGAGGCGATAGGTGTCGGGAATCAGCTTGATCCCGTCCTGAATGATCGTAATGAGATCCTCGTCATAGATCTCTTTCTTCTGATCCGCAAGTTTCGTAAAAAAGAAATATGCGCGCTCCAATTCTT
This sequence comes from uncultured Acidobacteriota bacterium, assembly GCA_964484155.1. GTDB lineage: Bacteria > Acidobacteriota > UBA6911 > RPQK01 > JAPXNP01 > DATKAT01. The sequence continues at coordinate 3,139 of CAZAEY010000108.1, read as the reverse complement.
CCTTTCCAAGCGCATATCCCATCTCCTCATACTTCTTGCGCAAGGCATGCCGTCCGCTGTGCTTTCCCAGGATCAGGGAGCTGCTGACGATGCCCACCGACTGGGGCGTCATGATCTCGTAAGTGAGTGCGTTTTTCAAAACGCCGTCCTGATGGATTCCCGCTTCGTGAGAAAAGGCGTTTTTCCCGACGATCGCCTTGTTCGACTGAATGAAGGAGCCGGTCAAGTTGGTCAGCAGCTTGCTGGACCTGAAAATCTCTTCCGTCACGATGTCGGTGTAGTACGGCAGCTTGTCGCGGCGTGTGCGCAAAGCCATGACGATCTCTTCCAGTGAAGCGTTGCCGGCTCTCTCCCCGATGCCGTTGACGGTGCACTCCACCTGACGGCAACCCGCTTCCACGGCGGCCAGCGAGTTTGCAACGGCCAGACCGAGATCGTCGTGGCAGTGTGCGCTGAAGGTGACCTTTTCGGCGCCGCGAACCCGGGAAATGATTTCCCGGAGAAACGGTCCGTACTCCTGCGGAATCGAATACCCGACAGTGTCCGGAATGTTGACCACGGTGGCGCCGTTCTCAATGGCCGCCTCGAACACCTCCACGAGGTAGTTCACATCGCTTCGAGTGGCGTCTTCGGCGGAGAATTCAACGTCGTCGCACAAATCGCGCGCAATCTTGACCGCCTCGATCGTCTGCTGAAGCACTTCTTCTTTGGTCTTCCGGAGCTTGTATTGAAGATGAATGTCGGAAGTTGCGATGAAGGTGTGGATGCGGGGCTTTTTCGCTCCCTTGACCGCTTCGCCCGCTCGCTCGATATCCAGCCGGTTGGCCCGCGCCAGAGCCGCAATCCGGGGGCGGCTGACCTCCTTGCAGATCGCCTGCACGGCTTCAAAATCCCCTTCCGAAGAAATCGGGAACCCGGCCTCAATCACGTCCACATTCAGCTTTTCGAGCTGACGGGCCATCTTCAATTTCTCTGCCAGATTCATGGAGCAGCCGGGAGACTGCTCTCCATCCCTCAGGGTGGTATCGAAAACGAACACTTTTTCTGACATCGCCCACGCCCTCCAGAATTGTTGCCGCGTGACGCTTAAAGCTAGCAAATCCAAGGCGAAGGGTCAACCGGACGGCTTTGCGCTTTGTCTGCCAGTCCCTCGGCTCCCCGCCGAGGGCTCCGTTTTCGCCCCGTCCACTCTCAAGCGCAGTTGCCAGCTGAATCCGGAGCCGGATCTCCCTCGCGGTCCTTTGCGTGCGGCGGCTCAGCGCGATAAAATTGCCGCCATGAAACCTGAGCGGCTCACACGCGAAGAAGCGATCGAGCGCGTTCGGACCTCCGAGGCGGAGATTCGGGCCCTGGGAGTCGTCCGCCTGGCCCTGTTCGGGTCAGTGATCCGGGGTGAGGCGCGAGCAGACAGCGACGTCGACGTGCTGGTCCGATTCTCGCCCGGCGCAAAGACGTTCGACCGGTTCCTCGCCCTGTGCGAGCTGCTCGAGGAGCGCTTGGGACGACCTGTGGAGGTTGTCACCACGGAGGCCCTTTCGCCGTTTCTGGGACCGCGGATCCTGGCCGAGGCCGAAGATGTCTTTCAACACGGTTGATTACCTTCGCCACATCCTTGCAGAGGCTCAGAGCCCTAATACGAGACTGAAAGCGTCAGGATTGGGCACTAATAACTGTACGGGTTCGGTTCGACGTCAGCGCTGAGTGCCCCCTCCGACCGGGACCAGGGAGACCGGCAGACCATCTAGAGTCCGCAAAACCAGAACGACGGTGGGTTGAGAGGTGATGATCCGTAGGCTTCCTTCAAAATCTTGAGTCCTCAGAAAATCCTGAGGACTGCAGAATGTAGTTGTACTTTCCGGCGGAGTTTGCTCGCACACTTCACTCAGGAAGAAAGCCCTCATTTCGCCGGGAGGAAGAATGAAGAACGGACGCGTTCGTATTTCTTCCGGCGTACCCTCTGGAGTATGGAGCTCAAGCGGAACGCTCGTTAAGGCGTCCCCGATGTTGATCACTGCGATCGCCGTGTCCAAGCCCTTGGCCATTTCTTTTCGAACCGGAGCTCTGTGGATCACTCGTCCTGCTGCGGCAGTCGCCGTCACCTCCCATTGCGTTCCCGAAGGTCCGGAGATCTGGTATGTCGCCTGCGCCTGAATCGGGTGCATGGACTCGACGATGGCATACCCGACTTTCAAATCCCCCGACGGTGGGTCCGGCGTGAGCTCAAAGACGTTGCCAAACGGAAACACGAATTGCCGCTCAAATGACTCTTCGCCATCGAAAGAAATGGAAAGGAATTCGCCCAGCGGATCGAAAAACCGCACCGTCGCCTCCTGGACATTCCGAGAGCCGACCACTTCGATGCTGGTCTGAAACAGGAGATCCCCCACAGCCGCCTGCACGATATGTGGCACGTACGTCCGAAAGACGCGAGGCGTTATGGGGTCGATCAAGATCTCGTTGACCTGCTCGATGGGCTGCTCCGGCCCGTAATCAATCACGACCGTGGAAATGCCCAGGGGATGGGAGGTTTCCATACCCAGGAACGTGCCGTTAAATGCATCAAACAGGATCTCCGGCCGGGCCGGGACCGGGTGCTCGATCGCTCCCAACAGCTCGCCCTTGACGGTGAAGGCCTGCACCGTCGCCGTCGTTCCGGGAGCTCCGGCAATGCTGTCGAGCTGCAGACCGAGACGTTGAAGCGGGTCTTCTAACTGAAGGATCAGTGCATCTTCTCCGGCCATTCCGGTCGGCGGCTCGTTGCGAAGCACCAACGCAAAAGGCGGGAGGAATCCGCCATGCAGGGGAACATTGCTGAGTGTCAGCGGCCCCCCACTTTCGCTGACGAACTTCACTCGGTAGGAAGTGTACGCATCGCCTGCGGGCGAAGTATTTCGCAATTCTTGAAACGTCAGGGCAATGGCATTCTCTGAGAAGTCCTCCTTGTCGGCAAGCTCGAGAAGCTGGGCCAATGCTCCTCCGCTGGCGCAAACGCAAAGGACAGAAGCCAGCAGCGCCTGGCCGATTTTTAGAATCGCTCCATCTTCTCGTCGAAATCTCATGAATCTTCTCGCTTCCATTCAACCACTACGGAAAAGTCCAGTAGGCGCTTCCCACCAGGTCGGCATCGATTCCGCCTTCC
>CAZAEY010000107.1:0-12384 GCA_964484155.1 uncultured Acidobacteriota bacterium | reverse complement strand
ACCCAGCACCAAGAACCCTCTTGCCCGCGCCTGCCAGATTATGATTCACTCATTTAGGTGAAGGAATCTCCGCCGGAATCGCTCGATTACGAAGCGCTGGAGGCCTATCTGCACGCGGTCTTCGCCATTCTGGAGGGCCGTTCCACAGCCGTGAAGGCCCGGCGGACCCTGCTCGAGTATCTGGCGCAGCGGAAAGAGATGGGACCGTCCGAAGACCTGGCAGAATTTCTCCGCGAATTCTATCGCGCCCGGTTCGGCCAGGAACTTGTTGACGACGATGACGCGTGACTTGGCGGGCCTCGCCGCTATCCGATGCCTTTCGGCGCACTCGCGTGAGGAATCCGAACTACGCGGACCAATGTGACGAATCCCAGTTCACCTGGTTCGACGCGCCAAGAGCGTGGGCGGCCCTCGCATCCCTTCAAACGTCGACGGCTCTGGGGCGGAATGAGAACCAGCGGGCCATATCCAGCGGAGAGACTCTTCGTCCAGCCTGAGCGTGAGCCCGCTTTTGCGCGAATCGCGGCCGGAGACGCCGCAGCTCCCTCCGAACTCCCAGCGATGTCCTTTCAAAGATCGGAACATAGCAGGCAATCGCCAGATCCCGAAGCCACATGGCAGGGAAGCACTTGAGCCGGACCGCCCAGTCCATGTTCTTCCAACGCATCAAATAACGGTTCTTCACGGAATGAAAGTTGATCTGCGGGTCCAGCCGCCGGCGTCTTTCGGGAGTCCCTGTTCGCCGGTGGTGAGCCACAGCCGAAGGTTCGTACAGCGCCTCCCACCCCCGGAGTCTGGCTCGCCAGCTCAAGTCTGCGTCTTCCCGGTAGGCGAAAAAATCTTCGTCGAAGAACTCGCCTTCGAACAACAGGTCCCGAACCATGCCTTCCCGGCAAAGCAGCGCCGCTCCGGTGATGCCAAATACCGTCTGTCGCTGCTCGAACTGCCCCCGGTCCGCCTGACTGGACCCCCTGTCGAAATGCCGCTGGGAAGGGGTGAAATAGATGCCGGCGCTGTCGATCACCGGAAAGCCATTGCGTAGGGCCGGTTCTCCCGATGAATCCATCCTCAAAAGTTTGCCTCCCGCCAGTCCGACTGATTCCACCTGTTGCGAAGCTTCGATTAATCGCGCCAAATAGTCCGGCTGCAGGCGTACGTCGGGATTCAAGAACAGGAAGAATCGATTTGAGCCGGCTCTTTCCTCTCCGGTGATCCGACCTTCCAAAGATTTCAGGATGTTGAAGTTGTGGCCGGCGCTGAAACCGACGTTTCGCTCGCAGGACTCGACCTGGGCCCCAAAGTCGCGGGCGATCTGCACGCTGCGGTCCATTGATGCGTTGTCAAATGCGAGGGTTCGCTCCACCGGCAGAGATTGTCGACGGAGCGATTCGAAGCAGCCGGGCAAATCCGGCTCGCTGTCGAATGTGACGACGCTAGCGATGACTTCAGCTTCTTTCGTGCCCATAAACCTTCGTCAACAGCAACCTGACTGTCAGACCGGCTCGAACGGCGACCCAGACGATGGGATAAGTGCCGGCGTGATGCTTCCTCCAGTAGCGCAGAAGATTTCCGTAATAACAACGCAGAAACCGCGGGTAGCCGAGATGCTCGAGAGAGGATCCACCTTTATGAAAAACCTCCAATCGGGGTAGATACACGATCTTCCAGCCCGCTTCCAGAAGTCGGCGGCAGAAGTCCACATCCTCAAACCAGGCCGGGTGAAAGTCGGCGTCAAAGCCTCCGATCTCCTCCCATGCTTTGCGTCTGAGCATCCAGCAGGCGGCGGCGGGTTGGGCCACTTCTTGAGGTCCGGCCTCCAGAAATTCATCCTCGGTTACGTCTCTCCGAAAAACGGAAAACAATTCGTCAAGAAAAAGCGCGTCCGACAGCACCGATCGAAGCGTAGGCAGGGAACGGATTTGAAAGCTTTCCTGACTTTCGCCATCCAGACCAATGAGTCGCGGGCAGGCGATGGCGACCTCCGGGCTTCGCTCGAGCTCCTCAAGGAGTCCTGAAACGGCCTCGGAAACCAAGAGGATATCCGGATTGAGTACAAGAAGAAATTCAGCGTCGGTGGATTCAATTCCCAGATTCAACCCGCCTGCGAAACCGAGGTTTCGATCCTGAGGGAGGAATAAGACTTTTCGACTGTCAGGAAACTGGATTTCAGGAGGAGGAGTAGAATGGTTGTCGACAATGACCAGATGACGAATGCCTTCGGTCAGCGGACGCAGGGAATCAAGGAGCTGGTGGAGCCGGCCCCCGTCGTTCCAATTGATGACAACCGCAGAAAAACTCACGCGTGCGAAAAATTTAACACAGCATTCACTCAAATTCAGTAGACTGTAAGGGATGCGCTTGAAGCGATTCGTTGGAGGACAGTACCAGGGCAGGGTCCATTGCGATTTGGAATTCCCGCTGAAACTGGCTGAGAATCCCCTTTCCGCTGCTTTCCTGGCCGGCGCCGAAGTTCTTCTCAAGTGCGACGGGCGGCGGATCGTTCGAACCGAATTGCCCATCCGCGGCCGGCCTTGTCCAATATTTTTCTACGTTCTGCAGAACCACTCCTGGAATCGCGCCTTCCGACCTGATTCCGCGCGACACATCTTTCGTATGTCGGAAACTCTGCGTCGACTGGGATTCGACACCCCGGAAGTCTTGGCTGCGCTGAAACCGAAACGGCAGATGCTGAACTGGAAAAGTCTGCTGGTCACTCGCGAGATCTCGAATGTGTCGGAACTTCCCTCCACCGGAAACCATGTTTTTCAAGTGCATCCTCCGGCCGCGATGACTTCCGAACTGATCCGTTCGTTCGCCGACCTGTTGGCAAGTATCCATGACAGCGGCTTCTTTCACGGAGACCTGAAGAGCCGCCATGTCCTGGTGCGAAAGCGCGACGACGGGTGGCGCTTTTTCCTGGTGGATTTGGAAAAGAGTCGATACGCTCCCGAATTGCCTCGCTTGTATCAAGACCTGATGGCTGCCAGAGACCTCATTCAATTATTCGCGTCGCTCCCTTCCCAGCCAGTTCCTCCCCAGTCGAATTCGCTGGAAACCGCGTTTCTGAACAGCTATTTCGCCGCCCGCGAGTTGACTTTCATTCGCCGCAAGCGCATCCACCAGTGGCTAAACCTTTACCGGCCCGGATCGAGCTTCAGGCAGGGCGAAACGGTGCTTGCCGCGCTGCTGAGCGGTCGGCCGGCGTCGCCCCCGAAATCCGCCTTTGCGCAGATCTATCGCGAAAAATCGGGGAAGACCGAATCGCAACGCCCCATCTTGCCCAGCTAAAAACCGGGATGCGATTCGCGCGGAATCTGCGCGGTCGGAACGTGAAATAGGGCGATGCCGTTTCGCGTGCGCAGGACCGTAACCGATACATCGCGATCCGATTCCATTTCCAAAACGCCTTCAAACGACTCCGGAACCGAAAAGAGTTCGTGGATAAATGCACTGAAATGCCGGCGCGCGCTCAGTTCCTCTTCGAAGGCGTCTATAATGTCGCCTGTGGAGTTTCGCAACGTAAGGCGGAGCAGGGCGTCCTCGTTGAGCGCGGGATTGACCATGGCCAGGGCCGTCCCGACGCCTTCATCCTCTGAATGCGCTACAGGGATTCGCTGACGTTTCGCGGGTGGGGATGTCAGAAATCCGGCGTCCGCGAAAGTCAGGTCCGAGGGACCGATCAGACCGATCGACAGGTAGGCGTTCAACGGTTGTGCGGCGAGAATTTCGACCCACCCCCCCTTCAGGGCGCCCTCCCTGCCGCTAGTCTGCAGGACCTTCGATTGCCCTCCCCCCAACGTCAAGGGAACTTCGGAAACTTCCGCCCCATCGATTTCCAGAAATAGCGGCTCCCCCTCGGAATTCAGAAAACGAACCATGGCTTCGGCTTGTTGAGAGGACGGGTTCAAAATCTCGATCCGACTCGAAATCCGCAAGCTGGCGCTCCCCCCGTCGGCCACCTGAGCCAATACGCCCCTCCACCGGAATTCCAGGCGAAAAATTGTTCCCCCATTGAAATCGACCACATACAGCTCGCCATCCTCGTCCTCTCCCATCGCGGGGATCAACAGGTCAAAGCGTCCAAGCTCCCTTTCCGTCCATACTATCGGGCCCTCTTCCAGGAGCCAGATGCGACCCGAAACGAAGTCGGCGAAAACGTATTTGCCGAAGACAGCGCCCGGCTGACGGCCTCGATACACGAAGCCTCCCGTAACCGCCCGTCCGAATTCCGACGTTTGGGGATAAGCGAAAAGAGGAGATTCGAATGCTTCCGGGTCTGGACAGGGGAGCCCGGAAGGAATGAAGCATTCCGGGCCTTCCAGCAGGTTCCAACCGTAATTGCCGCCCCGCCGGACCCGATTGACTTCCTCAAAGCGGTTTTCCCCGACATCTCCCACAAGCAGCTGGCCGGTCATCCGATCGAATGAGAATCTCCATGGGTTTCGGAAGCCGGAGGCGTATATCTCTCCTCGCGCCTGCTCGATTCCCACAAACGGATTCATCGAAGGAATCGCATATGGTTCCTCGGAGTCCACATCAATGCGCAGAATCTTTCCGTGCAGGCTGGTCAGATCCTGGGCCCGCGCCCCTGGGGGACCTCCCTCCGGCGGTCCTCCGTCTCCTACCGAAATATAGAGAAATCCGTCGGGGCCAAAGGCGAGCTGCCCCCCAAAATGGATGCGGTCGGGATGCTGGAATCGCAGGAGCTCCGTCCCGGCTGCCGGCGCGAAATTCGGATTGTTTTCCGAAACCTGGAACTCTTCGACGACGATTTCGCGGTCATCCAGGGCGCCCGTCACATAGAAGCAGAAGAAGCGGCGGTTTTCGCTGAAGTTCGGATGAAAAGCCATGCTGAGGAGCCCGCCTTCCCCGTCCATGAGAACCCGCGGAGTCAGATCGAGAAAAAAGCCCTGCTGGAGCTGATCGTTCTCCACGATCCGGATCGAACCTCTCAGCTCGATGACAAAAATGCGTCCCGACCCGTCGCCGGCGTGCGTCACCTGCACCGGCCGGGTCAAATCCGTCGCCACTTCCTGCAACTGAACGATTGTTCCGGCCAGCAGGATCGCTTGGATGGAGCAGATGGTGGCCAGGAGATGAACGGTCTTCTTCATTTCGAAAAATTCTAGCAGATTGAAGCCGGGGTCGCCTTGACTCTACTCCGCGTCTCGAGTTCGGTTGAATCCCACCTTCATGGGCCATTTCATGCTCCCGTAGATTAACCCGGTGTCCAAAACGTCGAAAACATATGCGTTGTCGATCCAGTCTTCGATTTCGTGCTCCCAGATGTTGCCTCGGGCGACGGCGGGCGAGATCGAGTAGCTGCCGGGACGAATTGGGGGCGTCTTGAAATCGAAGGCCACAGTGACAAGATCGTCCGCCTGAAGCGCCGGAAGATGCAGGTTCTCGTATGAAGTATTGGATGCGGTAATCTCGACGCCCATACGATCCCGCACTGTGAACCCCACGATCGGAGATTCCAGGCTCCGGCATGCACGCGCGGAAATCAGGAGGCGAAGCCGCTGGGCTGCCGCCGCCTGGTTGACGACTTCGCCGGTGTCGGCCAGCAGAATGATTCCGACGATCTGGGCGCCGCCCGCCCCAAAGCGATGGTGCACGTGGGGTATTCCCCGAACCACCGGGAGAGCGTTGTTCTGGCCGGCCTCGACGAGGAACTCTCCCTCTCCCGCTTTCCGCCTCTCTCGCTCAAACACCAACGAACGGTACTTGCTGACGACCGCTTCCGGTTCCCCGTCTTCCAGCTTCCGGCCGGCGTCCAGCAGAATGGCCCGATCGCAGAATTGCGTGAGAGCCTGAATGTCATGCGTCACAAACAGGATCGTCTTTCCCTCGCGCCTCAGTCGCCGGATTCGATGGATGCAGCGGTGCTGGAAAATCAGATCCCCAACGGCCAGCGCCTCGTCGACCAGCAGAATGTCGGGATCGAGGTGGATGGCGACAGCAAACGCCAGCCGCATGAACATGCCGCTGGAATAGGTTTTGACGGGCCGTTCGATGAATTCGCCGATCTCGGCAAACTCTACGATTTCTGGGTACCGGGCCTCCATTTCGTCGTGCGGGATCCCCATGATCGCGCCATTCATCAGGGCGTTTTCCCGTCCCGTGAACTCTGGATTGAAGCCCGCTCCCAGCTCCAGTAATGCCGACACCCGTCCGCGCACGTGGCATTCCCCCTCGGTCTGCCGAAGGATTCCGGCGATCAGCTGCAGCAGCGTGCTCTTTCCGGAACCGTTCTGCCCGATTACGCCAAGGGTTGTGCCGCCCGTGACTTCCAGGTCGATGTCACGCAAGGCCCAGAATTCTTTGTGGAAGCGGCGACGACGCAGGCTCAGCATCTCAAACAGCTTATGGCTCGGCCTTTCGTAGATCGGGTACTTCTTGGACAAGCGCCGCAATTCAATGACCGGTCGACTACGATCAGAGGACATCCAGAAACTCCCGCTTGGCGACTCTGAAAATCAGGCCGCCTAAAATAAACGCCACCGCCGCAATGGCAAACAGCGTCAGCAGCGCGGCCGCGTCTGGAACCTGTTGCTCCAGCAGCAGGTCCCGGTACCCCTGAGTCACATAGGTCAGAGGATTGAGCCGAATCAGGGGGCGGAGGCTTTCCGGAACCAGTTCGATGGCGTAGAATATCGGCGTAAACCAGAACCAGAAGACCAGAAATACGGACAGAATCTGCACGGTGTCGCGCAGAAAAACCTGCAGGGCCGCGACCATCCAACCGAGGCCCAGCGACAGGATCACAAGGCTGAAAATAATCAACGGCAGCAGCAGCGCCGTCCACCCGAGCAGGCCTGCCGCCAGCAAGACCACGAGAAGGATGAGCAGACCGAGGCAGTGGGTGACCAAATTGGAAAGACACAGAGAGATCGGAAGGATTTCCGAGGGGAACACCGTTTTGCGAATCAGATTCCCATTTTCAACGACCGAGTTGCAGCATCGCAAGACGGTGTCTTGAAAGAAAAGCCACGGAAGAATTCCGCAGAACAGGAAGATGGCGAAATTGTCGGTAGCCAGGGTTTGGGGTCGAATCTCGAAGACGATGGAGAAGACGAATGTGTAACAGACCAGTAGAACGATCGGATGAACCACGGCCCAGAAGAACCCCATCAGAGACCCTACATAGCGGCTGCGCAGATCGCGGATTGCAAAGTTCCAGATCAAGCGGCGCCGGCGCACCAGCTGCACGACGAAGTTTCGGAAGATCTTAACCGCCGCCCAATTCTTCAAAGAGCCGCTCATACTGATCGACGATCCGGTCCCAACTGTAAAAGGTCTTAACTCGTTCCTGCGCCAGTCTTGGCAAATGGTCCCACTTCCGGCGGTTTTGTTCCACTTGAAGCAGAAGCGAGGCCAGAGATTCCGTTTCATGGAAGGAATGCAGGATGCCGCAATCAGCGAGCGTTTCCCGGTTTTCTGGGGAATCATGAGCGATCGCGAGCGCCCCGCAACCCATTGCCTCCAGCAAGGCTGGATGCGTCCCTCCGACTTCAGTCGCCTGCAGATAAGCGGTGCAGTGAGAGAGCAGTTCCCGGTACCCCTGCCCATAAATGGCCCCCGGCATCCGGATGTCGCCGCCGGCGGCCAGCCGTTTCAGCTTTCCTTGATAACGCTTGCTGTAAGGGGCGTCCCCCACTACGACCAGCGGGATGTTGGCGCCCGAAGCCAAATAGGCTTTCATGACGAGGTGGGCGTTGTTCTCGGGCTCCAATCGACTGACGTAAAGAAAATATTCAACAGGACGCAGGCCGAGTCGAACCAGGCAGTCTTGCGACTTTACGCCTGCCGCCTCCGCTCCGTATGCGATCATCCGCGTCTCAGCGCCCAGGCGCCTGCGATAGTAATCCTGAATCACCGCCGCATCCGTGACGGCGACATGGGGGAAGCGAACCGCCATGCGCTCGCTGATCCAGTAGACCCCACGGCCGGCCGCGCTCCATTTTCTTCGTTTCCTTTCGATGCCGTCGACGTTGAGGACAACTTTTTTCCCTCGCACGCGCGGAATCCAGCAAAAACACGCGTTGACCGCATTGCAGACCAGCAGGATCCGATCCTCGCGCCGCAGGGAATCCAGAACGGACAGCAGCGTATGGGAAACCGTTTCCAGATACTTGCTCTGAATCGCCGGCAGCCTTCGGACGACTACTCCTTGGAATTCTGTGATTTCGGGCGAAACGTAGTGGTTTCGTCCGTACACAGCAACATCGTGCCCGCGGGCCGCGAGACGGACGGAGAGTTCCTGGGCGAAGGTCTCGAAGCCGCCGTAATTTGCCGGAATCCCGCGCGTTCCGTGAATGGAGATCCGAAGTTTCGCGGCCATGAGTCACTCTCCTCCTGCCAGAGCGCCTTCGGGAGTCGCCGAATCACCCGGCGGATTCACCGGAAATGTCTTCACATAGGGCGCGGTGACCCAGAAGAGCAACAGGATCAGGATCTCCGAATCGCCGTAGTTGAACTCAAAGAGTCCGGCGACCTGAAAAGCCGCGATGGCCGCCATTCCGGCGCCGGCATAGGCCGATGCCGCCGCGCCCTCCCGGACGCGGCTCCATCCCTGCCAGAAGTGGCAAAACGGCCAGAGCCACAAGGCCAACCAGGCCACTGCCGCCGGAATGCCCGCTTCGGCGGCCACTTGCAGCAGGTTGTTGTGCAAGTGCATGTAGAGCCATTTCGGAAAATCGTCTCGCGAACGGTACTCGTACGCCAGTTCCCTGACCATCCGCGGCCCCACTCCCGTCAACGGGTGATCCCTGACCATTTCTGCGCCGGTCTGCAAAAGTTCGATGCGCCCGCTGGTCGTCCGATCTTCCAGGTCGAATGCTGAATAAGCTCTGTTGCGCAGGCTGTCGGGAATCAGCAGGAAAGCCGCCAGCGCGCAAACGGAAACCGTCAGCACCCAGCGAACCTGGGCGAACAGGGCCAAGGCAAGAATGCCGGCCGAGGCCCCGAGCCAGGCGCTGCGAGTTCCTGAAAGGACCAGAGCGGAGAAAAGCAGCAGAAGAGCGGCGGCGCCCCAAAGCGGAGACGTCGCCTGCTTGTCTTTTCGCGAAAGGCGCTGCAAAAAGAACGCAAACCCAGCCGTCAGCAGCAGCATCATCTGCCCTGAAAACGTCATCCAGTGAGACATGAATCCGTTGATCCGATTCAGGTCGGAAACGTCCATCAGCCAGAAATACTGCAACAGGCCGTATGCGGCGCTGCAGAGGCCGATGGCGAAAATCCAAGTCCGGCCGCTTCGGATCTGATCCGGAGTCGCGAAGGTGAACAGGAGGAAGACGTAGGAGAACTTGATAAAAGTCTTAAAGTAGACAGCGCTGCGAAGCGGATCGTACGAAAAAAGAACGGCTGCGGCCGTCAGACCGATCAAGGCCAGCAGCGCTAGCGCAAAGGGGGGCATCCGCAGAACGAGGCGCCGCTCCCGGAAGCAGTGGGCGATCCAGAGGAGGAGCGAAACTCCCAGCAGGAGGTCCGACAGAAAGATCGATGCCAGAGACAAGGCGACGCCCGACAGGGCCGTTATCGCGATCCAGCGGTTCAGCCCTTCACTTTGCATAGAACTTTTTAACGGTCAGCGCGACGGTCTCGACCTGATCGCGACGGAGCCCCGGGAAGCAGGGAAGGCAGAGGACCCGACGACAGACGGATTCGGCCACAGGCAGCGCCCCACGGCGGTAGCCAAGATGCCGATAGGCCGGCAGCAGGTGAATCGGAGTCGGATAAATCACTCGTACGCCGATGCCGCGGTTCTGCAGAAAGGCGGCCAACTCGTCGCGTCTTTCGGCCTGGAGCCCGAAAAGATGGTAGACGGGCCGCGCGCCCGGCAAGGTTTCTTGAAAACGAACCGCTTCCAGGTCGTCGAGTATTTCCCGATACCAGGATGCAATCCGCTCCCTCTGCCGATTCCAGTGTTCAATCTTGCGCAGCTTCAGCCTGAGCACGGCGGCCTGAAGAGCATCCAGTCTGGAGTTGAAGCCCTCTATGGAATGTCGATATGGGCCTGTCTGTCCATGATTGCGTAGGAGCCGGACCCGATCCGCAACGTCTTTGCGTCGGGCAGTCAGCGCTCCGGCGTCCCCGAATGCGCCCAGGTTCTTGGTCGGATAAAAGCTGAATGCAGCCGCATCCCCCAGACTGCCCACCGGACGTCCCTTCAGTTTTGCGCCGTGGGCCTGACAGGCGTCCTCGATCAGCCGAAGGCGGCGGCTTCCCGCCAGCTTTCTGAATCCGGACATGTCGGCCGGGTTGCCGAATATGTGAACCGGCAGCAACGCCGCCGTGCGGGATGAGGCTCGAGACTCCGCCGATTCGACTGAAAGGGTCCAGGTGCTGGCGTCGATGTCGGCAAATACCACCTTTCCGACTCGAGCGATTGCTTCGGCCGTTGCAATAAAGGAGAAGGGCGTCGTGACCACTTCGTCCTCAGCCTGCACTCCGCAGGCCGTCAGCGCAAATTGAAGGGCGTCGGTGCCGCTGTTCAAACCGACGCAATGTCGCGCCCCGCAATAGCGGGCGAACTCCCGTTCAAATGCAATGACTTCCGGGCCGCCAATAAACTGGTTGGCGGAAATCAGCTTCGCCACTCGAGCCTGAAACGCATCGGAAACGGCAAGCGTCTGAAAGGATAAGTCCAGAAATGGGATCACGTCGTTCGGAGCCTCTCCGGCCGAACCGGTTTCCGCCGCGCGCCTTCTGCAGCGAATGCGGATGCGCGCTGGAGATGCCGGCGAAAAACGCTACTGTTCACTCGGACCCGCTCCGATCTCTCCCGGTTCGGCAACCCAAGAATCATAGCGCAACCGGGTCCGTACTGCCGATCCATCAGGAGACTGGAGGCCGGAGTCAGGAGTCAGGAGTCAGGAATACAGGAATAGATGAGGAGATTTCAAATTCCAGCGGCATCGGGCCGGCGAAGCCAGGGCCGATTCTCCTGCGCAAGCGGATTCGTTCGCCCGCTTCATTCAGCTTCTGAGGTGCATGGAGTCGAGTGTTTTGTCGCAGGATAACTTCAGGTTTCAGGTTTCACGTTGCAACGGTCATCAAACGCCGCGAGTCAGACGTCTGCGATTCTGAATTCTGAATTCTGGATTCTGTATTCCTGTATTCCTGACTCCTGGCTCCTGACTCCCGTGAAGTGGTAAGATTCCGAGCCTGTGCAACTCTGGCAGAGCTTCCGGTACGTCGGCGAGGATCTCCATTGCGAGGAAACGCCCCTTGTCCGCGTTGCCAAGGAATGCGGCACGCCCTGCTACGTCTACAGCTCGGAGGCCATCCGCCGAAACTTCCAGTCGCTGACCGAATCCTTTCAACAGGCGAATCCGCTGATCTGCTATGCCGTCAAGGCGAATGCCAACCTGGCCGTCCTGCGCCTGCTGCAGGCCGAGGGGAGCGGGTTCGACATCGTTTCGGCCGGCGAGCTGCGGCGCGTCCTGCTGATCGGCGGCGCGCCCGAAAAAATTGTTTTCAGCGGCGTTGGAAAGAGCGAAGACGAGCTGACGCTCGCTTTGCGTGAAGGCCTGTTCTGCATCCAGGTCGAATCGGTTCAGGAAGTGCGGCAGCTAGCCGAGACGGCCCGACGCATGGGGCGGACGGCGCGCATCTCCATTCGCGTAAACCCCGACGTCAGCGCTTCCACCCATCCCTATATCGCCACCGGGAAAGGCACTCACAAATTCGGCGTGGATCGGGAAGGCGTCAGGGAGATCCTCTCCATTCTGAATCGGGAGCCGTCGCTTGAACTGATGGGGGTCGGGGCGCATATCGGATCCCAAATCCTGGACTCCGCCCCTTACGTCCGGACATTCCGCAAACTGCGCGCTCTTGCCGACACCCTCCGGAGTCAGGGGTTCCCGATCCACCATATCGACGGCGGCGGCGGATTCGGAATCCCTTACCGGCACGAGAACGCCGGCGACTGGTCCGAGTACGCACAGGTGCTGGCGGAAGAGAAAGGAGACTATCGAGTCATCCTGGAACCGGGACGGTTCATCACCGGAAACGCGGGCGTCCTGCTGACTCGAATCGTGCTGAACAAGGTCAATCGGCAGAGCAGGTTTACCGTGGTCGACGCCGCCATGAACGACCTGATCCGCCCCGCACTTTATCAGGCCGAACATGACATCTGGCCCGTTCGCCGTCGCCCCGGCGCCTCTGAAGTCGTCAGCGACATCGTAGGGCCCGTCTGCGAAACGGCAGATTTTCTGGCGCGCAGCAGAACCCTGCAGCAGGGCGAACCGGGGGACCTGCTGGCGGTCCTGAACGCCGGCGCGTACGGATTCGTCGCCTCCTCCAACTACAACGGACGCCCCCGCCCGCCCGAGACCCTCGTCGAGGGAAAGGCCTTTCGGGTCGTCCGCAAGAGAGAGA
>CAZAEY010000106.1:0-12387 GCA_964484155.1 uncultured Acidobacteriota bacterium | reverse complement strand
TGCCCGGGGCGGGAATCGAACCCGCACGGGGGTTGCCCCCCACAGGATTTTAAGTCCTGTGCGTCTGCCTGTTCCGCCACCCGGGCGTGGTGGGATCATTCTAACAGGCTGCACAACTCGCAAACGCCCATCGGAATCGGCGCAAGTCCCTACGGCACGCGGATTTCGGCAGGAGGCGGCTCTGGACGGCGAGGCGGGTTGCTCTCCAGGTCGCGCAGAAGGTGTTCGACGGCCGCTTTCAACTGCGGGTCCTCGCCCCGTGCGGTCAAGACCGGATCCTCGGGAACTTCGAAGTCTGGCTCGACCCCGTACCCTTCGGGAAACCATTCGCCGTCGGCGCTGTACATGCGAAACGTCGGTACCGTCACAGTGCCTCCATCTACCAGAGAGGGGGATCCCGAAATGCCGATCAAGCCGCCCCAGGTCCTCGTCCCGATGAGCGGTCCAAGGCCCTTCTCTCTGAAATAATAGGGAAACGCGTCGCCGCCGGAGCCTGACCAGCCGTTGATCAGCATCGCCTTGGGCCCGAGGTGGCCGACCGGAGGCGAATGAAAGAGCCGGCCCTGACGGCCCGCCCAATAGGAGAGGGCCTCGCGATCGAGCAGTTCCACGAAACGGTCGGGAATCTGCCCTCCGCTGTTGAACCGCTCGTCGATGAGCAGGGCTTCCTTTCTCCATTGCCCCTGAAATTGCCGAACCAGATCGCTCTGCCCATCGATCCCAGTGCTCTGCACGTAGATATAGCCCACCCGTCCGCCGGACAGTTCTTCGACGTATCGCCGGTTGGCTTCAATCCAGGCTGCAAAGCGCAAATCGGTGTCGTCTTCCAAGGTTTTGACCAGAATCCTGCGAGCCCCCTCCATTGAGGGTCGATCGTTGACGGTCAATTCGACCGTCCTTTCGGCCAATCCGGCCAGGGACGCCCACGGGTCGCGGGAAACGTCCATGGGCACGCCGTTGATAGCGAGGATGTAGTCCCCTTCCTTGACGTTCAGTCCAGGCCGGTCCAGCGGTGAACGAGTCTCGACGTCCCATTCGGCGCCGCGCAGGATGTTTTGAATGCGGAAAGCGCCGTTTTCAAGACTCCAGTCGATGCCCAGCAGCCCGACTTTTCTCTCGCGGGATTGCTCGGCGTCTCCGCCGCCCCGATAGGTGTGCGAAGCGTTCAGCTCTCCGATCAGCTCTCCGAGGACGAAGTTCACGTCCCAGCGGGTAACGGCATCTTCCAAGAGACGCCCGTAGCGAATCTTCATCGCTTCCCAATCGACTCCGTGCATTCCGGCGTCATAGAAGTAGTCGCGCTGAAACCTCCACGCGTCGTGAAAGATCTGCCGCCACTCGGCCCGGGGGTCGACGGTCGCTTCCAAATCCTGGACTGCCAGGGTTTTCTCCAATTTCTGGTTGGCTGCTGCGTCGACGATCGCAAAGCGCCGCTCTTTGCGGACCAGGATCTTTTTGCCGTCGAAGGACAGGCGGTAGGCGTCGGCGTCCTCCAAAATCGTTTTTTCCTCCCGCTCCTTCAAATCGTAAAAAAGCAACGGATTCTTCGAGTCCTCAGGCGAGCCCGTCCGGGCTTGACGGTGGAAGATCAACTTGCCGGATGCCGCTTCGAGGCGGCCGTAGTTGCCGGGGGTCATGGGCAGGATTTCCATTCTTGTCTCAAATCCGTCCAGGTCGATCTCCACCGGCTCCGGGGGCTTGCGCTCCGAGGAAGACTCCTTTGCCTTTTTTTCCTCCGACTGCTCGTTCTCGGCCTGGGTTCCTTCTCCGGACTCTTCCGTGTTTTTGTCTTCGTCTCCCTCCTCGCCTTTCTTTTCTTCCTTTTCTTCGTCGTTTCGAGGCTCCAGAAGCGAGGGAACGTCGTTCCGCAGGGTGACGGCGGCGATTTGTGTGGCGTTGGCGTAGATCCACGAGTTGTCGACGTCGCTGTAAGAAGGGGAGTAGTGGCGATTCGTCAACAGGAAAAGGTACTTGCCGTCGGGGTCGAAAACGGGCCGGAAATCTCCGGAAAACCCGGCCGTCACCTGATGGCGTCGACGCTCGCGGGCGTCGTAAAGATAAATCGCGCTGTTCTGGGCGGAGCTCATTCGCGAGAAGGCCATCCAGCGGCTGTCCGGCGACCAACTGACTTCGAAGTTGTTGAGGGCGGAGTGCGCCATCAACTCGCCGCGGTCGACTTCCACCACCTCTTCGGAGTCGATATCGAGAAGCCGGATCGTCATAGCCTCGTCGATAAAGGCGATTTTTTTGCTGTCTGGAGACCAGTAGGGACGGTAGCGGAAGCCTGCGCCCAGTGACGTCATTCTCCGCGGCGCTCCGGAGCCGTCGGCCGGATGCAGGTAGAGTTCGTATTCGCCGCTCGCGTCGCTCCAGTAGGCCGCATGCCTACCGTCCGGAGACCATTCCGGATATCGTTCGGCGACTCCGGAAGTACGGGTCAACGACAAGACCGGCCCATGTTCCGCCGGGACCGAGAAAACGTCGCCGCGGGCTTCAAAGAGAACGCGCTTCCCGGAAGGAGAGATGGATGCATTGGAAACGAGCCGCGCCACGTTTTCCACCTTGGTCCGGAGCGTCGAAAGGTCGGTGACCGCTTCCACCTTGACCTCTCGGGTCTCCTCGGTCGAAAGATCGAGCAGATAAAGCCTGCCTCCGGCCTCAAACACGATGTCCGAGGGTCCGATGGAAGGAAAATGTATGTCGAATTCGTCAAAGTGAGTGACTTGGCGAACCGATTCCTCGTCCAGGTCATGGACCCAAATATTGAAGCGCTCGCTGGCGGAGCGATCCGACAGGAAATACAGTTTCCGTCCGTGCCACATCGGGCTCGCGTCGTTGGCGGGACTGTCGGTCAGATTGCGGAACTCGTGCGATTCGAAATCGAACAGATGGATGTCGGACGCCCAGCCTCCGCGATAGCGCTTCCAGGTTCGGAACTGGCGGCTCTTGATCATGAAGGCGAGTGTCCGGCCATCCGGAGAAACAGCGCCGAACTCACCGTATTCGAGGGGCAGTTGATCGGGCAGACCGCCTGTCACAGCGGTTTTGAAAAGCTTGGAGTAGCGTTTTCTGCCCGAAAACATCGGCGACGCGTACAAAAGATGTTCGCCGTCCGGATACCAGTCGACCATTCGGTCCTGCATTGGGTGGTGCGTGATTCGTTCCGGCGTCCCGCCCGTGACGGGGACAACGTAAACGTCTTGATTCCCGTCGTAGTTGCCGGTAAAGGCCACCTTCCGGCCGTCCGGGGAGAATCGCGGGAAAGATTCCTCTCCCGGGGGGGAGCTCAGGCGGTGCGCCACTCCACCCTCCTTGGATACCAGCCAGATGTCGCCTGCATAGACGAATGCGATCTGGGTGGCGGAAACGGCCGGTTGGCGGAGCATCCGGGCGTCGATCTGAGCCAAAGCGGAAGGGACGAGGAGAAGAAAGCTGGTAAAAAGTCCAACGGAGAGTTTCATAGGTTTCATGACTCCGGTACTTACGATTGAATCACCCGTTTTGTTCTGGAAATTCTGGATTTCCTCTAAGATTTGCGCAACAACGCAGTCACGAATTCGGAATTCGCGCGAGTCGGTCAGCTGGAAATTCGATTCTCACCGGCTTGCGCACTGCAAGCCCTGTCGCTTTTTTTCGGGCTGGAAGCCTGCGCTAACCTCCGAACTCGATTCCCTGGGCCAGCGGCAATTCATCGGACCAGTTGATGGTGTTCGTCTGACGGCGCATGTATTGCTTCCACGAGTCGGAGCCCGATTCCCGTCCTCCCCCGGTATCTTTTTCCCCCCCGAAAGCTCCGCCGATTTCGGCGCCGCTGGTGCCGATGTTGACGTTGGCGATGCCGCAGTCGGATCCGGCAGCCGAAAGGAACCGCTCGGAGGCCTGGAGGCTGCCTGTAAAGATTGCGCTGGAGAGTCCCTGCGGCACGGCGTTGTGCCGTTCGACGGCCTCCTCCAGAGCTTCAAACCGGATCAGATAAAGGATGGGCGCAAAAGTTTCTTCGCACAGCAGTTGGGCCTGCCATGGCATCTCGACCAGCGCGGGTTCCACGAAGCGGGATCCGAGACGATCGAGTCGGCCGCCGCCTTGCAGGATCCGGCCCCCTTCCTGGACGGCTCGTTCCAGAGCCTTTTCCATCTGATCGACCGCGGCGTCGCTGACGAGGGGGCCGACAAGCGTTTTCTCGTCCAGAGGGTCTCCGATCGGAATTTGTCGGTAGGCCTCCACGAGGCGTTCGGCCAGTTGGTCGAAGATTCCGTCCTGCACGAACAGCCTTCTGGTCGAGGTGCAACGCTGGCCGGCGGTGCCTACGGCGCCGAACAGGACGGCGCGGACGACCAGTTCCAGATCGGCATCGGCCATGACGATGATTCCGTTGTTTCCTCCCAGTTCGAGCAGCGAACGCCCCAATCGAGAGGCGACCGTCTGCGCCACCTTGCGCCCGACCCGCACAGAGCCGGTAAAGCTGATCAAGGGCAGCCGCGGATCGGCGGTCATTCTTTCGCCTATCTCCTCGTTCTCGCCGATCACCAGGTTGAAAAGCCCGTCGATCCCGTGATCGCGCGTGACTTCGTTGGCGACGTGCTGGATCGCGATGGAGACCAGGGGAGTAGCTGGAGAAGGCTTCCAGATCATGGTGTCGCCGCAGACCGCCGCCAAGGCTGCGTTCCAGGACCAGACGGCGGCCGGAAAATTGAAGGCGGTGATGATGCCGATCGGTCCGAGCGGGTGCCATTGCTCGTACATGCGGTGCCGGGATCTTTCCGAATGCATCGTTTTGCCGTAAAGCTGCCGGGAAAGACCGACCGCAAAATCGCAGATATCGATCATTTCCTGGACCTCGCCGATCCCTTCCGCGCGAATCTTCCCCATCTCCAGCGCGACCAACTCGCCCAGAGGTTCCTGCGATTCCCGCAGGGCGCCGCTGAGATCTCGGATCAGCAGGCCACGTTTTGGAGCAGGAACCATCCGCCATTGTTGAAACTGCTTCTCAGCCCGCTTGACCAGAGTATCGTAGGTCGATGCGGAGGCCTGGACGACGCGGCCCAACTCCTCCCCCGTTGTGGGATCGTAAGAAATCAATTCGGTTCCCTTCGGGTCTTGGAGCCACTGCTCCGCGCCGCTGCAGCCGCCGAAATTGACCTCGCGAACCTGCAGGCGTTCCAAAACGGCCCGCGCCCGGCCTGCCCTTGTCATCGCCGTGCTCATGTTGAAACTTCCTTCCTCTCCTCAAGGTCGTGGCGAAACCTTACGAGCCCGCCATTTTCAGGATGCGCTCAAACTCTTTCTTCCGGACGGGTTGAACGGAAAGGCGACTGTTGTTGACCAACACCATGTCCTTTAATTGCGGCTTCGCTCGAATCTCAGACAACGAGACGACCTGCGGAAAGGTCTCCTCCCATTCGATGTCGACCATAAACCACGTGGGCTCGTCCCGCTTCGATTTCGGATCGAATTGTGGATGCTTCGGGTCCAAGGCCGTGTCGTCCGGATACGCTTCCCGAACCACCCGCGCCAAGCCGGCGACGCCCGGCGGCGAAGCGCTGCTGTGGTATAAAAGCACGCGGTCGCCTTTCCGGATTTCGTCTCTAATCAGATTTCTGGCCTGATAATTGCGAATCCCGTCCCAGCAGGTTGCGCCATCCTTTTTTAGATCGTCAATCGAATATGCCGTAGGCTCGCTTTTGAAGAGCCAGAACTTCGCCATCCCCGTCGATGATAGCAGAGGCTGGAATCGGGTTTCGCAAATTCGTTTCGAGTTCCGAGTTCACTTGGAACGTTCCTTGGTAGCTCTCTGGGCAACGTTTCTTAATCGAGACAATTGTATGCAGCAACCAAAGGCATAGCGTGAGAGGGAGCAGAATTTCAATTTTTTGGGGAAAATGCCCGCCCGGGACTTGACAAATCGAAAATGCTCATGCAATCGACCCCGGAACCCTCATCTCCGATCTGCGTATTGGAAGATGAACCGGTTTTTGGCCGTTTCCTGAACGACCAAGCGGACCAGTCGCACAGGAGGTGGAAACTCATTCTGAAGGCGTCTGAAAAACTCGACGCAGAGAGATTCTCCCGTGGTGCTGTCGAAGTGATCGTTCAGAAGGGTTGCCGTCAGCGGCTCGATGAGGCGATTCCGGACGACGCGATCGAATTCATCTCTCGGCAGGACCATTCCGGAATGCGGATCGACAGGTCCGGAAACGGACACCTCCACCTGATAGTCGTGGCCGTGCAGGCGGAAGCATGCTCCGAAGATCCGTTCATTCTCTTCGTCTGATAGAGAGGGGTTTGCCAGCGAATGCAGGGCGGACAGGGAGTAGCGAAGGCTCAGAACGGTGTTCACTTGAGAGCGCTCCCGTAATCGACCCAAAGATTCTCCCCTTCCCTCAACCTTACTTTCACAAGTCTGGCCGGTCGCTGGGCCAGGCTCTGCTGCAATTGTTCGAAACAATAGCGGGCGATGTTTTCGGTGGTGGGAACATGAGATTTAAAGAAAGGGACATCCCGATTGAGAAAGCGATGGTCCATTGGCTCGACGACTTCTCGCAGGAGTGCGTCCACGTCTTTGAGGTTGATGACCATTCCTGACTCCGGGTCGATCTCGCCTTCCAGATAGGCTTCCAATACGAAGTTATGGCCGTGTCCGTGCTCGGAGTACTGGCTGCCGTAAATCTGCCGGTTCTCGGCTTCCGACCAATCCGGATTGAAATATCGGTGCCCGCTGCTGAAGGAGACTTTTCGACAGAGGACGACGGGGCGATCACTGAGTTCCGGCATCTTTTACCCCGTTCATTATGGCACAGCCGGCGCAGACGATCGGCCGGTTCCGTGTATGCGTCCGAGCAGCCCGTGGAGAAAGCACCTGGTCGGTCGTGCACCAGGGCTTTCTCCACGGGCTGGTAGGCGGAGGTCACTTGTCAATAAAGCCTGGATCGATCAAAATCAATCTGCAAGATCGTCCAGACGGAACGACTGAACTGGGAGGCTAGAAATGAAGAAAGTCACGAGGCGAAAGTTTCTAAATACTTCGGCGACGGCAACAACGGTTGCTGCTTTCGGAGCCGCTCCGGCTGCGGCTTCGAAGATCGGGCAGGCATCGCCCAACGACAGGATCGGCGTCGCGTTGATCGGAAGCGGCGGCATGGGCCGCAACAATCTCCGACAGTTCTTAAGGATTCCCGACATCGAGTGCAAGGCTATCTGCGACGTGGATCGCAATCACTTGAATCAAGGGATTGAAATGGTTGAGCAGCAGAGGGGGAACCGACCCGACGGGTATGAGGATTTCCGGCGGGTGTTGGATCGCGATGACGTGGATGCAGTGATCGTTGGGACGCCGGATCACTGGCACGCGCTCAACTCCGTGCTGGCCTGTCAGGCCGGCAAGGACGTTTACGTCGAGAAGCCGCTGGCCACGACGATCGCGGAAGGCCGGGCCATGGTCGATGCCGCGCGGCGCTACAACCGGATCGTACAGGTGGGAACACAGCAACGAAGCGGGCGCCACTTCCAGCAGGTAGTGGATTTCGTGCGTTCCGGAGAACTCGGAAAGATCCGGCTCGTTCGAGCCTGGGCCTATCTGGACTGGAAGAGCGATCTGGGCAATCCCCCGGACGGGCAGCCGCCCGATACGGCCAACTACGATCTGTGGCTGGGGCCCGCGCCGAAGCGGCCTTTCAACCCGGCCCGCTTTCATTTTACGTTCCGTTGGTTCTGGGATTATTCCGGTGGGCTGATGACGGACTGGGGAGCGCATATGGTCGACGTTGCCATGTGGGCGATGGATCAGGATCCGGTCGGCGCGATGGCCGCCGGAGGCAAGTACGGATACCCCGACGACATCATGGAAACGCCCGATACGCAGCAGGCGATCGTGCAATTCCCCGACTTCAACCTGATCTGGGAGCACATGCTGGGCTGCGGCGTCGGCCCGTGGCAGCGTGAGCATGGAGTAGCTTTCCATGGCGAGAACGGCATTCTGATTGTGGATCGAGGAGGCTGGGAAGTGCACTCTGAAACGGATTCAGAAGATCGCCCGGGCAGGATTCTCAAGATGAAGCCGATTCCCCGGCAAGGCGGTTCCGGGGACTTTCATTTCGCCCACATCAGCAACTTCGTCGACTGCGTCAAGTCGCGGCAAAAACCGGTAGCGGATGTGGAACTTGGGCACAAATCGATCAATGCATGTCATCTGGGCAACATTGCCGTGCGGCTCCAGACGCACGTCGGCTGGGATGCCCGCACTGAAAAGCTGACTGGCCCAAAAGAGGCGCAGGCGCTGGTTGGACGAGAATACCGCGAACCGTGGAAGCTTCCGAAGCTGAGTTGACGGGAACGACTGCGGTTGATTAACCGGGCCGCCCGAGTCTGGCGTGGCCCAAAGGGGGTTGCATGGGTCGCAGGTGGTTGCTTGACTCCTTTGATTGGGAGGGTCCCGATGTCATTCGCATTCTTCATCGCCTGACGCTTCTTTTGATTTTGCTGGCATTCCCGATATCATGCGCGACCGCGCCCGAACCGGAGGAGGAGGTGAAGTCGATGGAGACGATCGGGCAAGTGGATCGGGTCGACACCCGAATAGACCGACTCGTGCCGGAAGACGCAGTCATAGAGAAACTCGCTGCTGGCTTCGACTGGTCCGAAGGACCCCTGTGGTGGCGGGCTGAGACCAGCCTTCTCTTCTCGGACGTTCCTCAGAATGTGGTTTATAGGTACCGGGATGGCGAAGGTGTCACAGAGTTTCTTCGCCCCAGCGGACACACCCACGACGGCCCCCCCGGCAGGGAACCGGGCTCCAATGGGCTGACCTTCGATCTCCAGGGGCGACTGATCCTCTGTCAGCACGGCAACCGCCAGGTCGCGAGATTGGAGGCCGACGGCTCGTTTACGACGCTGGCATCGCATTACGACGGGAAGCGACTGAACAGTCCAAACGACGTCGTTGTAAAGTCCAACGGAGACATTTATTTCACCGACCCGCCCTACGGCCTGACGGGATTGAACGACAGTCCGGACAAGGAGCTGCCGTTTAATGGAGTGTTTCGCTTGCGCCCCGACGGAGAGTTGACCCTGCTGACCCGGGAGATGACTTTTCCAAATGGCCTTGCGTTTTCACCCGACGAATCGATTCTCTATATCGCCAATTCCGATCCTCAGAAGGCCATCTGGATGGCCTATCCGGTTCTGGAAGACGGAACCCTTGGCGAGGGGAAGCTGTTTTTTGACGCGACGCCATGGGTGCCGGAGTTTCGCGGGCTTCCCGACGGCCTGAAGGTCGATCTGGAAGGCAACCTGTTTGCTACAGGCCCCGGCGGAGTGATCGTGTTTTCCCCGGAAGGCGACTTACTGGGGCGCATCAATCCCGGAGTCGCTACAGCCAACTGCGCCTGGGGGAATGACGGTGCGACGCTTTACCTGACCGCCGACATGTACCTCGCCCGCATTCGGCTCAGCACCAGGGGCTATTGACTCGAAAATTCAGGCGCGAACCTGCGAAAGAGGATACGTCCGCGAGTGCCAGCTGTCTTGAAATGGAAGCTCGAAGCGGCCGCGTCGAAAATCCGACAGGCGGTGCAGGAGAGTGTCAAATACTGGAGTGCTGGGCCGAATCGTCCCGTCTTCGCAAAGACGAAAAAAGTCCAGATGCTCCGCCGAATGGATGATTCCATCCCGGTCGCGGTAAAAGACCAAGGCGCCGTTCAATCCGTCCACGCCGCGCTGCCGCAGTTCATTGAAGTTTCGAACGAAGCTGTCTGTGGAGCAGCCTGAAATTCCCGTGGAACAATGCGCAGCCGTAATGACGAACCTGTCCTCATAAAATTCCGAGGCCGCTTGAACCGGGCTGCCGTGGGACAGCCAATTCGGATGAAAAGCGCTGAGCGTCTCACGAACCAACTCTTGGTCCTCAGCAGATAGAGGATCGCCGAAACCGTGGATCCAGATTCTGGACTCGTCGGGCAACTGATCGAAACCGTTCGCTTGCATCCGCTTGATTATCTCCAATCGGGGCCGCCGTCCGCAACTCGCTCAACCAATCCTTTCAAAAGGCGCGGACGCATTCCAGCATTCGGTGCAGACGTTGGCGCGAAATACTCCGCCGCCGGATCACGAGTAAAACGCCTCGGCTTCAGTCCCAGGATCAGGACATACTTGCATTTGAGGCCGCAATGTGAACAATTTAGATCCGACTAAAACTAATTTTCAGAAGGGAATCCACATGAGCGCCAAGAAGAAAGTTTCACGTCGCGGACTGCTCGGTCGAACGGCGGTTCTGGCTGCCGGAGTGGCCAGCGCCCGAGCATTCTCGGGCACTGGCGAGGCTGCGCATGCAGGCGACTCCCAGTCCCATTACGACCATGTCAACATCCTGTCAACCGTGGGACAGGTGGACCTGTCGGAGTTCAATCCAACCGACTTCCTGCGTCATTTCGATTACGGAAAAGTGAGCCGGTTGCCCGACGGCCGAACGCTGCGCGAATGGGAAGTGTATGCGGTGGACCGGGATATCGAAATCGCCCCTGGAGTCTTTTTCCCCGCCTGGACGTTCAACGGGCAAGTTCCGGGGCCGACTTTTCGATGTACGGAAGGGGACCTCATGAAGATCCGTTTCATCAATGCCGGCTCCCACCCGCACACAATGCACTTTCACGGATTTCACCCTGCCGACATGGACGGGGTATTCGAAGTGGTCGAGCCGGGCGGAGAGTTTCTGTATGAATTCGATGCCGATCCGTTTGGCCTGCACCTATATCACTGCCACACGGTTCCCTTGAAGCGCCACATACACAAGGGACTTTATGGGGCGGTTATTATCGATCCCAAGGCCGGGCGCCCGCCGGCTGACGAGATGGTAATGGTGATGAACGGCTTCGACACCGATTTTGACGAGGAAAACGAGGTCTATGCCGTCAATACGGTGGCTTTTCACCACCATCACGACCCGATTCGGGTAAAACTGGGGGAGCTGGTTCGGATTTACGTGGTCAACATCCTGGAATTCGACCTGATCAATTCCATCCACATCCACGGCCATTTCTTCGATGTATACCGAACCGGCACTAAACTGGAGCCGGACGAATTCACCGACACGGTCATGATGTGCCAGGGCGAACGGCACATTCTGGAATTGAAGTTCCGATTCCCCGGAAAGTTTATGTTCCACGCCCACCAGAGCGAGTTCGCCGAGCTCGGGTGGATGGGATTTTTCGACGTTGAGGCGTAAAGTCGATGAAGCAATGGTATCGGGGGCTGCTCCCCATCTTCCTGCTGGGGCTTCTGCTGATCTTGTTTTTTCGTTACGGGCCGCTGGGAGTTTTCTGGGCGGCTTTCCCGCCGGTCGAGGAGTTGACGATCGAACGGATCGTCCTTCCGAAACCTCATGAAATGATCATCCATGTCACCAACGGCGGCCCGAGCCCGGCGACAGTTGCTCAGGTCATGGTCGACCAGGCCTACTGGCAGTTTCGAACCGAACCCGAAAAGAGAACGATTCCCCGGTTGGGCAGAATGAAGATTTACGTCCCCTACCCGTGGGTGGATGGGGACCAGCATGAGGTCACGTTGCTGACGTCGACGGGACTGACATTTTCCCGCACCATCGAAGTAGCCACCCAGACGCCCGGAATCAGTTGGGTCTTTATTCGCACTTTCGCAATGCTGGGAATCTACGCTGGGGTGATTCCCGTATTCCTGGGCCTCCTTTGGTACCCGTTCCTGCGGGAGATGACCTTTCAATGGCTCGTCTTCTTCCTGAGCCTGACCGCCGGACTGCTGTTTTTCCTGGCGGTCGATACTTTCAGCGGAGCCTTGGAAATCTCCGCCAGCGTTCCCGGCGCCTTCCAGGGGACGGCCTTGGTCACGCTCGGCCTGACCGGAACGTTGCTGTTGCTCTTTTACATTGGCAGCGGCCGGACCGCCGTCGGCCGGGATTCAGAAGCGGGGCGCCGCTGGATCGCCTGGATGATCGCTCTGGGAATCGGGCTGCACAATCTGGGGGAAGGTCTGGCAATCGGCTCGGCTTACGCCATCGGGGAAATTGCGCTCGGTACGTTTCTGGTGGTCGGCTTCACCCTGCACAATCTGACCGAAGGACTCGGCATCGTGGCGCCGATCGCGAAGGACCAGCCTTCCCTGGCGACGCTGGCCCTGATGGGTCTGCTGGCCGGGGGTCCCACAGTTGTGGGCGCCTGGATCGGAGGCTTCAGCTACTCTCCCGCAGCGGTGACGCTCTTCCTCGCCATTGGCGCGGGCGCCATCCTGCAAGTCTTATACGAAATCGGCAGCCTGATCGCCGGTCGAATGGAATCGTTCTGGAACGGATATAGCGTGGCCGGTTTCTTCTCAGGTCTGGTGATCATGTACGTCACCGGTCTTTTCGTTGTGGCGTAGGGGCGT
>CAZAEY010000105.1:0-12441 GCA_964484155.1 uncultured Acidobacteriota bacterium | reverse complement strand
GCGTGAACTGAGCGATTCGTTCCGGGTTCCGCGTTCTGCGTTCTGCGTTCCGCGTTCTGCGTTCTGCGTTCTGCGTTCTGCGTTCTGCGTTCCATCTTGCGAAGAATTAAGCAATTCGTAAAAGTCAAGGCCTGGGCGGAGATTTTTCGAGGACGGATGGAGATTTGGTCGGAGTCAGAGTATCGACTGTCTCTTCGGGCGCGTCGCTCTAACATCCGGCGCTGCGTCAGGTTCGCTTGCCCGATCGAGATCCCTTGTTTTTCGTACGCGGAACGCAGAACGCAGAACGCAGAACGCAGAACGCAGAACGCAGAACTACGAAGGCACGTCTCTCTTGTCCGGCCCGATGTAGATCTGTCTTGGCCTGGCGATCTTCTGCTCGGAGTCGAGCAGCATTTCCTCCCACTGCGACACCCATCCTGAAGTCCGGGCTGTGGCGAACAGCACGGGGAACATGGCTGTCGGGAATCCGATCGACTGGTAGATGAGCCCGGAATAGAAATCGACGTTCGGATAGAGCTTTCGGCTGACGAAGTAGTCGTCTTCCAAGGCTATTCTTTCCAGCTCCAGCGCGATGTCGAGCAACGGATTCGACCCGGTGACTTCGAAGACCTCTTGGGCGAGGTTCTTGATGATTTCGGCGCGCGGATCGTAGTTCTTGTAGACGCGGTGGCCGAAACCCATTAGTCGAAACTCGCCTTTTTTGACGCGCTCGACGTAGCCAGGCACGGCGCTCACGGTTCCGATTTCGCTTAACATCCGCAGGACGGCTTCATTGGCGCCGCCATGGAGAGGTCCCGCAAGCGCGCCGATGGCCGCGGCCGTAGCGCAATACGGATCGGGACGGGAGCTCCCGACGCTTCGAATCGAATTCGTGCTGCAATTTTGTTCATGATCGGCGTGCAGGATGAACAGCACGTCGATGGCCCGTTCCAGGGCCGGGTGAATCTCGAACTCGGGTTCGGAGACTCGAAACATCATGTGCAGGAAGTTAGCAGGATAAGAGAGGCCGTCGTTCGGGTAGATATACGGCAGACCGACTTTGCGCCGGTAGATGAAAGCTGCGATGGTCGGCATCTTTGCGATCAGACGGTGGATGTGGGTGCGTCTGATTTCCTCGTTCTCCAGCTCCCGCGCGTCCGGATAGAAGGAGGAGAGAGCGGAAACGGCGCTCATCAGCATGCCCATGGGGTGTCCGTCGTACTGAAAGCTATCGATCATCTTACGGACGTTTTCGTGAATCATCCGATGCAGGGTGATGGTCTCTTCCCACTGGGCTTTTTCGTTTGCATCGGGCAGTTCGCCATACAGCAGGAGGTAAGCCACTTCCAGGAAGCTGCGCTTGTCAGCCAATTGCTCGATGGGATAGCCGCGATAGCGGAGAATGCCCTTTTCGCCGTCGATAAACGTGATCCTGCTGCGGCAGCTGGCGGTATTCTTGAATCCTGGATCATAGCCCATCAAACCGAAGTCTTCATCATCCACCTTGATCTGGCGGAGATCCATGGTGTTGATGGTTCCATCAGAGATCGGAACCTCGTACTCCTCATCGGTACGGTTATCACGAATCGACAGGCTTTCACGCGCCATAACACTCCCCTCACGAGCTGATTAACCGGTTCACTGAGCATTCGATCGGTTCCGCAGGTTCGCAATATCGGGTGGGCCGCCCAACGGGCTGCGGGATCCGCCCTAATTGCCGAAAACCTGAGTTCCGACGAGTCAAAGCGCCATTCCGCAGGGCGGATCAACGCTCAGCCCGCATCGCAAACGATCGAGACGGCACGCCAGGCGGAAACTCGGTAAAAAGCGAGAAGCCTGCTCCCCGGCCTTCATGGGACCCTTCCTCCGAAGCACCGCCGCCGCCGGAACCCTTAGCTTCACCGCCGGGACCGATGTTCAGCCTCATCCTCCAAAAGCGCTCGGCAGCATCCGAGCGAATGAAAGAAGGCGCCTCAGAGGCTGCTTCTCGCTGGAATCCTCACACAAAACCCGACGGGCACTAGGATATCCAACAATTCATCTAAAGACAATCGCATGGTAGACTTTTACTCAATGCCGATACAGGCGCTGCTCATTTCCTGTTTGGCCCTGTGGCTTCCGCCGCAAGAACCCTCGACCGTTCATTTTCACGGCCCGGGCGTCGAGTTTGAGGTGGGCCGGCCTGCGGGCTGGAGGGTGGACGGGCGGGCCGCACCGCAACTGGCCCACTTCCTGATCCTTCCCGAGGGTGAGAACTGGCGAAGCTCGGATCGGGTGATATACGCGCGCTTCGTTCCCATCGAAGCGGGAAAAGGCCTGGAGGAATTTCTCACGGAGGATCGCGACAAGTTCGAGGCCGAATGCCCTTTCGCCGATGATCCTTTGAAAGAGGCCGGCTTCGACAATCTCAGGGAATTCACATTTCAGAGTTATCACTGCCCTGGAGTTCGCCACGAAATGATGGCCGTTCAGGAGATTCCGCGCTACTTCATCGTGTTTTTGCTGACCTCGCCCAATCGCGGGGCCTTCGAAGAATCGCTTCCCTCTTATCGCAAGGTTCTGGAGAATTTTCGATGGTGGCCTTCACCCGGACGACCTATTCGCAGCCAGCCTGACTGAAGCGCCAGCTAGATTCAGGCTCGAGCGGTTCGAATTCGATTCATGATTTCGGCGATGTGGAAATACCGATTCAGGACGTAAAAGTGGATGCCCTCGACTCCATGATCCAGCAGGTCGCGGGCTTGTTCGGCGGTGTGGCGGATCCCGATGGCGGCCACGTCTTCCGGCTTGGCGCAGCTCTCCATTTCTGCAAGCAAGCTCTCCGGAATTCGAGAGCCGCAGAGGTCGGTGATTCTACGAACCTGCTGGAGGTTGATGATGGGAAGCAGTCCGGGCACGATCGGCACGCCGATGCCGATGCTCCTGCAGCGGTCCAGAAAATGATAGAAGCAGCGGTTGTCGTAGAACAGCTGGGTGATCACCAGGTCGGCGCCCGCATCCACCTTTTCCTTCAAGCGCTTCAGGTCGGTTTCGAAGTCCGGCGCTTCAATATGCGTCTCCGGATAACCGGCAACGGCAATGCTGAATTTTCGGCGGCGCCGGATGTGGCGCACCAGTTCCACGGCATGTCGAAACCCGCCTTCAGTCGCTGCGAACCGCGACTCTCCCTTGGGCGGATCTCCGCGGAGCGCGACGATGTTCTCGATGCCATGCCGTTCGATCTCGTCCAGGATCCGATCCATTGCGTCTCGATCCGCGCCGACGCAGGTCAGGTGATGGGCCGTCTCGATCCTGTGCCGGTTCTTGAGAAGGGCCGCAATCTCCATGGTCCGCTGCTGCGTGCTCCCCATCGCCCCGTAGGTGACGGTAACGAAGTCGGGCCGCAATCCGATCAGCTTCGGGATCCGGCTTTCCAGCAGGGTCAGGCCATCTTCGGTCTTGGGCGGAAAGATCTCAAAGGAAATGACCGGATCCGCCCGTCGGTAGAACTCACTGAATCTCATATGATCGCCACCGGAAAAAGACATGGTACCGAAGGGCGCGCGTGGAAGTCCACTCCGCCAAAAGGCCCGTGGCGACCTGGCCGTTCCAGGCTGAGACTTTACGCAGCCCGGGGCTCCGTGTAATCTCACCACTTCACCTATGAAAGTGATTATCCTCGGAGGAGGCGCCGTCGGAGCTCTGGTGGCCCAGCGGCTGATCCGGGAAAGAAACGAAGTCACGATCGTCGAGACCGGGGGAGACCGCTGTTCTCAATTGGAGATCATGCTGGACGCACGCATCGTGAACGGAAGCGCCAGCAGCGTCAAGACGCTCGAAAAAGCCGGACTGATGACAGCCGACATGCTCATTGCGGTCACCAGTTCGGACGAAGTCAACATCCTCGGCTGTCTGATCGCACAAGCCTACTCCAACATCCGGATCAAGGTCCTTCGCCTGCGCACTCACGAAGTCGACCGCTGGAAGGCCATTTGCGACAGCAAGTTGCTGGGCGTCGATCTAATCATCCATCCGGATCGCGAGACGGCCGACCGGATCCTGGACGTGGTCGATTTGCCAGGCGTCTCCGACATTACTCAGTTCGCCGACGGGAAGGTGCGGCTCTTTGGAATGACCGTCTCCCCGGGCAGCCCGCTCGACGGCAAGCCGCTGGCGGACTTGGAAAATGAGAAGACCCCGGTCAACGCGCTCATCGTGATGGTTTTCCGAGGAAACCGGGTCATCATTCCGGCCGGAAAGGATTACCTGCGCGCAGGTGACCATATTTACGTCGTCTGCCCCAGCGCCGAACTGGAGAAAGCGTTCGAATTCGTCGGCCTTCAGCGCGTCAAGAATGTCCAGAGGGTGTTTATTCTGGGAGGCAAGCAATTGGGGATCGAGGCGGCTCTGCGGCTGGAGAGACTGGGAATCCAGGTAAAGCTATTCGAACGCGACCTCGCGCGCTGTCAGATGATTGCAGAAATGGTGCACGACGCCGTCGTCGTGCATGCGGACGGAACGGACCAGAAGGTCCTCATCGATGAGAACGTGGACGGCATTGACGCCTACCTGGCCCTGACCGGAGACGACGAGGTCAATATCATCGCCTCCCTTCTGGCGAAGCGTCTTGGAGCCGCAAAGGCCATCGCGATGATCAACCGCCTCGATTTTCTGCCCATGGCCCAACTGCTGGGAATAAACTCCATCTTCAGCACGCGGTTGATTGTAGTGGATCGAATCCTGCAATTTGTCCGCAAGGGACACGTTCTTTCGGTGACCACATTTCGAGAGGAAGAGGCCGAAGCGATCGAGTTGATCGCCACGCCGGGCTCCCGCTTCGTGGGAAAGACTCTCGCAGACGTCCATCTTCCGGAGGGGACGTTGCTGGGAGCGATCGTGCGGCCGAACGGCGAGGTCGTCGTTCCCCGGGGCGAAGACATCATTCGTGCTGACGACCGGGTCATATTTTTCTGCCTGGAGACTTTAGTACCGAAACTGGAAAAGGCGTTTATCTTTTAATCGACGCGGCATGCGCGAGCTCCTCGATCGCAAGGCGTCATGGCGCCGCGTTCTTGCAGGACATGACCCGACTGTGCGATCGAAACTGAATCGAAGATGAAGCGAACGTTGCTGATCCGCTGGGACAGTCTGGGGCATCTTCTCGGCTTCTTCATCCTCGGGATCGCCGTCACGATGCTGGCGCCGGTCGGGATTGCGCTCTACTACTCGGATCCGGGCCTTGCGGCGCTTCTGAAGGCTGTGGGCGTGACCGCGGCTGCGGGAACTGCGTTAATTGCGATCCTGCGTCCCGAACCGCACGAAATCAATCACCGAGAAGGCATCCTTTTCGTCTGCCTGGCGTGGTTCGTCGCCAGCGCCCTGGGAGCGCTTCCGTATTTCTTTTCTGAAAGTTTCCCTAGCTATACCGATTCCTTCTTCGAAGCGGTTTCCGGCTTTACGGCCACTGGAGCCACCGTTCTATCCGACATCGAGGCGGTTCCCAGGAGCCTGCTCTTCTGGCGCAGCATGAGCCAATGGGTGGGGGGGATGGGCATTATCCTCCTTGGAATCGCCATCCTGCCGCTCCTGGGCACGGGCGGGATGGAGCTGTACCGCGCCGAGTTTTCCGGGGCGCGATCGGAGAAGCTCAAGCCCAGAATCGCCGAAACGGCGCTGGCCCTCTGGAAGATCTACGTTTCATTCAGCGTCGCCGCCTACGTCTGCTTGAGACTGGCCGGAATGGATCCCTTCGATGCGATCTGCCACGCCTTCACCAGCACGGCCACCGGCGGCTTTTCGTCTCGGGGAGCCAGCGTCGAGTCGTTTCAAAGCCCGGCAATTGAATACGTCGTGGTCTTTTTCATGCTGGCCTGCGGCGTCAACTTCACCCGCCACTATCGCCTGTTTGTTGAAAGAAGAGTGCGGGACTTCTTCGACGTCGAGGTCAGAACGTATCTTGTAATCCTTGGAGCGATCACCCTCGTGATCGCGGCAACTCTGCTGCGCTCCCCGGGTGCCGGAGTAGAGGAAAGCTTTCGCCTGGCGCTCTTTCAGACCGTTTCCATCGGCACTACAACCGGATTCAGTTCGGTCGACTTCGAAACCTGGACGCCGTTCGCCAAGCTGCTTCTGCTGGCGCTGATGTTTGTGGGGGGGTGCACCGGATCCACAGCGGGGGGAATGAAAGTGGCCCGGATCATCCTGCTGTTTCGAGTCGTGGGCCGACAGTTTCGCCAGATGGTGGAGAGACGGGGCGTTTTCGCCGTAAGGTTCGGGGGCAAGGCTGTTTCGGAACAGACCATCAACAGCCTGCTGAATCTGGTCTACATCGCCTTGATGATCAACTTTGCGGCCTGCATGGCGCTGACGGCCGCCGGCGTCGACGTATTCACCGCCATTTCAGCGGTCGCAGCCACCATGTTCAACATCGGTCCGGGGCTTGGAGACGTCGGACCCGCGGACCATTACGGCAGCCTTCCCGGCCTCGCTAAATGGGTGCTCAGCTTCTGCATGCTTGCCGGCCGGTTGGAGTTTTACACGGTTCTGGTCATCTTTACAGCGGCGTTCTGGAGGAAGTGACGCCCGGCCGCTTTGACAAGGATTTTCCAAGAAGGATATAATTTCTTTTTTTCCATAGCTTAGGAAACCGGCGTTGCATCGGACCGCATCGAACGGCGGTTCAGGGCAGTTCACCCCGAGTCACGATGGCGCCGCAGCGCAGTTCGTCGGCTCCTGCCGAGCCGGCTTGTTTTTTCAGCAAAGGAGCGTCAGCTTGTACGCAATCATCTCAACCGGCGGTAAACAATACCGGGTCCAGGAGGGAGACCGTCTCCACATCGAGCGAATCGATGGAGAGGTGGGCGAGGAAGTGGCTTTCGATCAGGTGCTGTTGATTGGAGACGAAGGCGAAATTCAGCCGGGGACGCCCGTGCTAAAGGACGCACGCGTGACGGCGAAAATCGTCGATCAGGGAAAGGGCGACAAGGTCATCGTTTTCAAGTTCAAACGGCGGAAGATGTATCGCCGCAAGCAGGGTCACCGTCAATTGGAGACGCAGATTCGCATCGAATCCATCGCGGCAGAGGCGGGGACGAAGACTCCGTCCAAGGCAAAACCGGCGAAAGAAGAGAAACCGCCGAAAGCCCCTGCCGCCAAAGCGGCGAAGGAGGCTGGAAAGGCAACTTCCACCAAGGAAGCGGCATCTACTAAGAAGAAGTCCGCAGCCGGGCGGACGGACGCCAAGAAGAAAAGCGGCGCCGCGGCCAAGAAGAAGCCGGCCTCAGCCGGCGGCAAGAAGACGCCGAAGAAGAAGTCTCCGAAGGCTTCCAGCGCAAAAAAGCCGGCGAAAGCTGCGAAGAAGCCTTCAGCGACAAAGAAGAAACCAAGCAAGGAATAAGTCATGGCTCATAAGAAGGGACTGGGAAGCTCAAAGAACGGACGCGACAGTCAATCCAAGCGATTGGGGGTCAAACGCTTCGACGGGCAGGCCGTGCGCGCTGGATCCATCCTTGTTCGCCAGAGAGGCACGCCGTTGAAGGCGGGTTCGAATGTGGGCCGCGGCCGCGACGACACCCTGTTTGCACTGTCGGACGGCGTGGTCCGGTTTCAAAGGCGCGGACGAAAGGGACACTTCGTTCACGTCCTGGCCTCCGAGTAAAGGGCCGGAGCGGCTGCTCCCGCTCGCCTCATGTTTGTCGACCAGGCGAAGATATATGTGAAAGCGGGTGACGGGGGAGACGGTTGCCTGGCCTTCCGTCGCGAGAAATACGTTCCAAGAGGCGGGCCCAGCGGCGGAAACGGCGGAAAAGGCGGCGATGTCTACTTCCGAAGCACCGAGCACCTGAACACCCTGCAAGGATTCAAGTTTCAGCAGCATTTCACGGCCGGCCGCGGGGCCCACGGTTCCGGAAGCAAGCGGCAGGGAAAGGACGGCGCAGACCTGTACGTCGACGTTCCGATCGGCACCCAGGTGTACGACGCGGACAACGAACGGTTGATAGCCGATTTCGGAGCCGCCGGCCAGGTCCACAAACTGGCTCAGGGCGGCCGGGGCGGACGAGGCAACGCGGCGTTCGCGACCTCCACCAATCAAGCCCCCCGACGGGTGGAAGAGGGTCTGCCCGGAGAATCCTTCACCCTGCGACTCGAACTGAAAGTTCTGGCCGACGTCGGCTTGATCGGCTTTCCCAACGCCGGCAAGTCAACCCTCATCTCCACCATCTCAGGAGCGCGACCGAAAGTCGCGGATTATCCGTTTACCACCCTGACACCTCACCTCGGCGTTGTGACTTACGACCAGTACCGGTCCTTCGTGGTGGCCGACATCCCAGGGTTGATTGAGGGCGCTCACGCGGGCAGCGGGTTGGGCGATCAGTTTCTTCGGCACATTGAGCGCTGCCGAATCTTGCTTCACTTGATCGATGTCAGCGCCCTGGGGCCCGAAGATCCCGCGGCCGCATGGAAGACCGTTGAACGGGAACTGCGGCTCTACGGATCAGGACTGGAGAAAAAGCCGCAAGTCGTTGCGGCTGCCAAGCTCGACTCGGCGGATCCAGATCGGGTGAAGCAGCTTGCCGCGTTTTGCCGGCGAAGCGGACTCCCATACTTCCAGATATCGGCCGTCACCGGCGAAGGGGTCCCGGAATTGAAACGTGCAATCGTCGACAAGCTTGCGGAGGTCGCGTCAGAGGTCGTCCCGTGAAGGTCGGAGTACTGGGAGGCACCTTTGATCCCATCCACTGCGGACACCTCCACGTCGCCCGCCGATCTCTGGAAATCCTCGGCTTGGACCGCCTCTATCTTATGATCGCCCGCAAGCCTCCCCACAAGGGGAAAAGCGGGATCAGCAGCGGTTTCCACCGTTACACCATGGCCGAAATGGCAGTTCTCGACGATCCATCCATCTTCGTGTCACCGTTGGAGTTGCTGCGGGAGGGGCCCTCCTATACGATCGACACGCTCTACCAAATGCGAGGGCAGTTTCCGCAAGCGGAGTTCTGCTTCATTGCAGGAAGCGATTCCCTCAAAGAGATTCATCTTTGGAAGGACTATGGTAAGCTTCTAGCTGAATTCTGCATGGTCTTTATACAGAGGCCGGGGTCGGAAGTGAGAATCGACGAGTTAACTCTGAAGGAACCTTTAAAAAGTCAACTGCATCAGACGCTGACAAACGACATCGACTCGATCAGCCCAGGGCGTTCTTACCTGATTCAAATCAACGCGCCGCCGATCAGCTCCACCGAATTACGAGGACGATTCGCCCAAGGCAGCATTCCAAGCGCCGGGGAAATCCCTCCAATTGTCCTGCAATTCATCCAAAAGCACCGACTGTATGATCGAGACTAAGAAAGTCCTCGGCAGAGTCTGCGAGATCATCGAAGACCGCAAAGGGGAAAGTCTCGTGATTCTGGATATTTCGAAGATCTCGTCGTTCACCGATTTCTTCGTGCTTTGCGAAGGCTTCAACCAACGCCAGAATCAGGCCATCAGCGACGCCATTCGCGAAAAGTTGAAGGCGGAGTTCGACCTGTTTCCCAGCCATATCGAAGGATACGCCGACGCCGAGTGGATTCTGATGGACTACATGGACTTTATCGTGCACATCCTTTCCCCCCAAGCCCGCAACTTTTACAAGCTGGAGCGGCTCTGGAGCGACGGCGAGGAAATTGAAAAAAAAGCGCTGATCGCTTAGCGTTCCGAGGGTTCGGGTTTCGAGTTCCAGGTTCCGAATTTCGAGTTTTCTGAAATCGACAATTGGCTGCCATAGCGGCGACGCCGATCGGCGCTTCATTGATTGCTGCCGCTCGCGATTTCACAACTGATGGACGAAAAAATCCCGCTCAGCTCTTGACAAATTGAAAATACTCATAGAATGGAACCCCGGAATCTAGGAACCTCGAAACTGGTGGACAGTGCAACTTCAATTCATGTGGGTAGGAGAAACCAAGGACGCTCTCTTTTCACGGCTCGAAGAACGCTATTTAAAGAGGATCCGGCAGCATCTTCCGGTGCGGCGCACGATCGTACCCGAACTTCCCAAACAGGACCGCCGGCAGCGGAAATCCGCACTCGAGAAGGAAGCCGCTGCACTGGAAAAGCGGATGAGCCAGGACGCGCATATCATCGTTCTGGACGAGCGCGGATCGACGATGTCCAGCCTAGAGCTCGCCCGGCAGATTTCGCAGCATATGGTCGGAGGGACCCGTAATCTGACATTCCTGGTCGGGGGACATCTCGGCCTTCCGGACTCGATTCAGAAGCGTTCTCAACAGATTTTATCCTTGAGCCGCCTGACGCTGCCTCACGAACTGGCCAGGGTTTTTCTGTTAGAGCAGATCTATCGATCAATTTGTATAATAAAGCGCTTGCCGTACCACCGATAACTGGAGAACTGAACATGAAGAAGGCTGAACTGGCAAAGTTGAAGGAAAATCTCGTTGCAGCGCGATCGTCTCTGATTGCGAGGGTTCAGAGAACTGAATCGTATGGCCGCGAAGCGGATGCGGAGAGCGAAGCCATGGATCTGGCGGATCGGGCTTCCAGTTCCTATACCAAGGAATTCTTGTTCAGTTTGAGCGCTTCCGATCGAGCCCAACTCCAGCGGATGGACCAGGCACTGGAGCGCTTTTCTGACGGAACCTACGGCGAATGTCAGAATTGCGGAAAAGAGATCGGGAAGAAGCGGCTGGAAGCCGTGCCGTGGGCGAATCTCTGCATCACGTGTCAGGAACTCGAAGAAGACGGAAAGCTGTAAGGGGAAAACTCCTCGATTTGCCCCCCTCAAGGTGCTGGCAAGCGAATAGTTCTGACCGGCATGCGGAAAAGCTTCGCTGCGGCGAAGCCTCCGATCATTCATCCCTGCTGGAATTTCTCCGGCAATCTGCGGTTTACACGCGCCGCCCGGGCGTCTCCCCAGTCCAGGGCATGTCCATTCGAAGGGTTCGCCCAATTTGCTGCTGGACCGTTATAGACGAATGTGAAGTTATACAATCTGATGCGCCAGGCTCTACAGGCGTTTCTGTTTCCTCAAGAATGCGCACTCTGCGGGAATTGGGTGTGCAGACCGGATTGGACGCCGCTGTGCCTTGCCTGCAACGGGAATCTGAAGCCGCAGGCCGAGCCGTTTTGCCCATGCTGCGGGGTGCCCGTACCCGGCGTTATTTCCGAATCCGCGCTTGGTTTTTGCCGAGACTGCCGGGCGCATCGTTTTGATTTCGACCGGGCGCGCGCCTGGGGCCTCTACGAAGGGAGCCTCCGGGAATTGATTCGTAGATTCAAGTTCGGAGAAATGACGCGGTTGGAGCGGCCACTAGGCGAATTGTTGCAGGCATGCTTCCAGGAACGATTCGCGACGGAGAGCATCGACGCGATTCTGCCAGTCCCATTGCATCACAGCCGGCGTCGAATGCGGGGCTTCGACCAGACCGAACTCCTGGTCCGCCGCTTGTCGAAGGAAACCGGCATCCCCTGGTCGAAATGCCTTCGCCGGATTCGCAGTACGGCGCCTCAGTTCGGACTCAGCTTTCAACAGAGGCTCCGAAACGTGCGCGGCGCATTCACGCTCCGCCGTCCGGAACGCATCGAGGGGAAGACCATTTTGCTGGTTGATGATATCCTGACGACAGGGTCCACTGTCAACGAGATCAGCCGCTTGCTGAAGCGGCGCGGGCGCACTGGCGCCATCTTCGTATTGACGGTCGCCCGCGTGCAGAAGTGGTCGAGCGAAATATAGATTGAGGCCGCCATATGATGAAAGCTCTCCTTCCAGCTGTTTTGCTGGGGTTTGGAATCTGCGGTCCTGCGGGCGCTGAGGAGCAAGAATTGACGGATACTGCGCGAAACAGCATCGACCACGGCGAAGTTCGATCTACTTTGGAAATCCATCCAACTTCCGTTCCCTCGGGCAGCGGGGCTTCTCTGCAAGCGTCCTTTGTGGTGGAAAACACCGGCGCGAGTCCGATCTTGCTGACTTTTCCCTCCTCTCAGTCTTACGACTTTCAGATTCGCGACAGCCAGGGTCGGGTCGTGTGGAAGTGGTCCGCTGATCGCGTCTTCGCCATGATGATCGTCGAAAAGACGCTGCATCATGAGCCGCTCCGATTCGAGGAAGAAATTCCGCTCGTCGACGGCAACGAGCGTCCTCTGCCCGCAGGGGAGTATTCGCTCGAAGTCCGGTTGACGGCGGATCTGCCGGTTGAGAATAGCGTTTCGTTTCAGATTCGATAAACGACGTTCGTGCTGCGTGCTTCGTTCCGCGTGCTTCGTGCTGCGTGCTTCGTTCCGCGTTTCTCTGAACCGCTCCATCGCATCAACGGGCGCCGTCGGCGCCCGTCGCTCCGCCATCCGGCGCTCCGTTTCATCCGTCTTCCAAAACACACCCGCCGGTGCAAAAAATCTCCACCGAAAAGTCTTGACTTTCCCAAAAGAACCTCAACAAAAAATCAGCACGTAGCACGTAGCACGTAGCACGTAGCACGTAGC
>CAZAEY010000104.1:0-12704 GCA_964484155.1 uncultured Acidobacteriota bacterium | reverse complement strand
ACCCAGAACCTAGAACGCCGAACGCCGAACGCCGAACGAAATTCTCCGACTTTTTTTGGAGAGTCGTTGTCTAATGTAGGGAACGGCCGGGAAAGGATGCCGATTTTGGAAGAGGTTTGGGAGACCACGATGCAGTTGGGGGGCGAGGAGGATTCCCAGGAGCGGATCTGGGTTCGGGCTGCGCGAAATGGAGATCCTCTGGCCTTCAACCGGCTGGTCCTGAAGAACGAGCGGAAGATTTACGGAATGGCGCTGCGAATGTTGGGAAATCCGGAGGAAGCGGCTGAAACGACCCAGGAAGTGTTTTTGAGCGCCTTTCGGAGCCTGGACCGATTTCAGGAAAACGCCAAGTTCTCGACTTGGATTTTCAGAATCGCGATCAACCGATGCATCTCGAAGCTGCGGTCGCGCCCTCCGGTGCAGTTGTCGATCGAGGAGCAGCCGGAATTAATGGAGTGGAGCAATGCCCTGTCCAGGGACGGCGGGCAGGAAGCCGCAGTGTTTAAGGAGCAGCGGCGACAGGCCGTGCTGCGCTCCCTCCATAAGCTCTCCGACGAGCAGAGAACGGTTTTGGAATTGAAGTTTTTTCAGGAAAACACCTTTGAGGAGATCGGAGACATCATTCGGGTTCCGGTCAGTACGGTCAAGTCTCGGTTTTACGCGGCGCTGGAACATTTGAGAAAGAGCCTGCGGAGTTGGGCGGAGGAAAGCGATGTCGTGTGAACGGTTCAGAAAATGGATTCAGGAGGAAATGGCCGAAGGCCTTTCGGAGGTCGCTGGCGTGGAGTTGGATGCTCATCTTGCCGAATGCGCCGGCTGTCGACAGGAGCGGGCGGAGATGCAGGCAGTCTGGAGCCTGTTGTCAGAGGTTCGGGATCTTCCGCCTCCTCGCCATTTCTTCGCGTACGAGCCTGTCAAACGTTCGCCGCTGAGCTGGTTCAGGGGCTTGTCTGCGCCGCGAGGATTGGCGCTGGCCGCAGGAGCGGCATTCGTTTTCCTGCTGGGCGCTGTCGCCGCATCCGTTTTGCAGGTCGGCATCGACCAGGGCGCCCTGACGTTTCGCTTCGGCGCTCAGCCGGACGTCATCGATGCCGAGACGTTGAAGGCGGAATTGAGGGCGGAGTTGGCCGAAGATCTGCATCAGGCGTCCCGTCAGCGTGAGCTGGAGTGGGTACAGACTTTGCGGGCGGAGCTGGAAAAGACTCTCGATCTCCGGGATCGCCAGCAACAAGAGTTTGTCGCAACGTTTTTCGGACAGGTCGAGTCGCAACTGCAGAGTTCGGTGCATTCCGAAAATACGGCCTTTCAGCAGGAGCTGGAAGGCTCCATGAACCGCTTTTACGAATTGCTGGCCCGACAGCACGAAGACGATTTGAGGCAGGTTCATCTTCGCTTGAATCAGGTAGCCGTCAGCGATGCCATCCGGGGCACCGAGACGGAAGCCATCATGGCTACGCTCAGAAACATCGCGCTGAATCGCGATTGAAGCATCTTGAAATTTATTAGAAACAGGAGAGTTCCAATGAACAAGTGGTGGGTGACGGCAGGATTGTTGATTGGCGGTTGCGCCTTGTCGCTTCAAGCCATGGCAGAATCCGGGCAGGGCGCCGCCAAGGCCCGTCAGGAGATCGAGGTCATGAAAAGCATCCTGAACACGAGTTTGGCTCGACCCTCGGACTCCAGGCGTCGGAGCTTCAGTTCCGACAGCGTGATTGAGGGATTTCATTTGCCCGGCCAGGGCACGACTTTCCTGTTGCAGGCGCCCCGGATTCCGGGAGAGTTCGGCTTTCAGCTGGATCAGCTGGACCAGCAGATTCGGGAGTTGACGGCCCGGGAGTTCGTCAACCCCCAGTTTGCAGAGTCCATGGCCAGGCTGGCGGCCGCCAACATGATGGCAATCCGGAAGCGGCTGGAGTCGGAAGTGCGGCCGGAAGACTGGAACCCGGAGTTTCATGAATTCCAGTTCCACTTTCCACCGCCGCCTCCTCCTCCTTCGCCCCCTCCGGCCGCTTCGGATCCGCCGTCTCCTCCTTCGGCCGCTTCGCCGCCTCCACCGGAGACACCCCCGCAGCCGCCGGCCGCCCCGGCTCCGGAGCCGAGGCTCTCAGCCGAACAGGCGGTGCAAGTGGAGAAGGAGTTGCGGGAACGGATGGACCGACTGCGGCTCAGCCTGGAAGAGGTGCGAGAACGGGCGCATGAACGCAAGGCTAGCGCCGAGCAGGAGCGCCAACAACTCATCGACGCCTTGCTGGCGGTCGCTGCCCAGTACGGGGACACCATGACCCACCTAGGCGAAAACGAATACCTCAATTTCATCCTGTTGTCGGGCGACCGTTTCCTGCATCCTCTGGGCGCAGGCGTGACATCGGAGCCCGAGGTCATCTCCCTGAAGAA
This sequence comes from uncultured Acidobacteriota bacterium, assembly GCA_964484155.1. Taxonomy (GTDB): domain Bacteria; phylum Acidobacteriota; class UBA6911; order RPQK01; family JAPXNP01; genus DATKAT01. The sequence continues at coordinate 10,310 of CAZAEY010000104.1, read as the reverse complement.
GTCCGACATTACTGAAGTCCGGCGCCTGGGGCTTGGCGCCTCCGGCCTGCGCGATCGAATGGTTCGGCCGTAGCGCGCGCGGGGGCTTCCAGCCGGCGACTCGAGCTGGCCCGCACGATGCCGGCGTTACTCGTCTTCGGCCGGCAATGGATTCGCTGCTGCGTCCTCGATGATCCGCTTCGCCTCTTTGTAGTCTTCAGCGCGAACCAGAATCTTCACCATTCCGAGTTCGTTGATCGAGATGCCGTGCGTCAGGCGGATCGACTCGCCTTCGAAGGCCGAATCAATCCCTGAATCCAGGAGCAGCGATCGAATCAATTGCGCCTCAAATTCGCCGGAAGCCTTAAAGACTTCTCGGAGATCGGAGGAGCCGCTGTCGGAAAGTGCGTGCATGTTCGGAATTCTCCTGATTCAGTCTGGCGACCGTCGCTCAATTCGGTTGGTCGAGAGTGTACGGCGGCAACCCGTCTTGAATACCTTGGTTCGTTTCTATTATACTGAAGCCATTATCCGGGGGATATGAATTAACTTTCGAAGGATTCCGCCGCGCTCGCATTGAGACCGGTTTCGGGCCCGGCGGCCGGCTCTCCTTTTCCAGAAAATGAGAGCTTGGGGAACTATAAAATCTGGAGAAAAGGATGAATAGAAAATGAGAATTCGAACGCTTCTTCCCTCCTTTTTTCGACCGACCGTCGTGCTTTTCGCTCTGGCCGCATGCGGACTGCTGCTGGCCAGCGCCACCTTGCGGACGTCGGCCGGCGCGAGCCCTGAATGGGCAATGAACGCCACCATCATTGAGGCATGCAGCTGCGACATGTTCTGTCCCTGCTACTTCAATCCACACCCCACCGAACACGCCGGGCATGAAGGGCATGAAGGCGGGCATTTCTGTCGCTTCAACAACGCGTTTCAAGTCAACAAGGGCCATTTCGGAGAGGTCTCGCTGGACGGCGTCAAATTCTGGGTTGCCGGCGACTTGGGCGGCGATTTCTCCGAAGGAAAGATGGACTGGGCCGTCCTGACCTTTGACAGGCAGGTCAGCGAGAAGCAGCGCGAGGGCGTGCTGGCCGTCCTTCCCCATCTCTATCCGGTCGAATGGAACTCTTTTACGATCGCCGAAGACGCTGAGATGAAATGGCAGGCCGGAAAAGACCGCTCCGTTGCGACGCTGGACGGCGGAAAGACTGCCGAAGTCGTATTGACGCGGTTTCAGGGGATGACCAACGAGCCGGTCGTCATTCGCAACCTTCGCTATTTCGGGGCGCCTCGGAACGACGGCTTCATCATGATGCCGAACGAAGTGCAGGCGTATCGGGCTGGTGAAAAGCCTTATGAGTCCAGAGGCACCAACGGCTTCATGATCACGCTCGACATCAATTCGGGCGACGTCGCAGCCGGCGATTAGGATTGGCCGGCAGGGTTACGGTGGCGCCGCCTTCCAGCCGGCGCTTGGGAATGACCGGCAGGATGCCGGCGTTACGGTCGATCCAGGATGAATACCCGGCGCCCTTCCACGCGCACTCGCTCCTGGCAAACCAGGCGCAAGGCCTCCGGGTAAATCCGGTGTTCGGCCTGGAGGATGCGGTTCGAGAGCGATTCCTCCGTGTCATCGTCCAGCACCGGAACGGTCTCCTGCAGAATGATGGGGCCGTGGTCCAGCTTTTCGTCCACGAAGTGCACGGTGCAGCCAGTCACCTTGACGCCCCACTCCAGCGCCTGCCGCTGGGCCTGGAGTCCCGGAAACGCAGGCAGCAACGAGGGGTGTATGTTTAGGATGCGTCTCGGATAGCGGCTTACGAACCAAGGGCTCAGCAACCGCATGAATCCGGCGAGGCAGACGATCTCAGCTCCGGCTGCCTCCAGATGGGAAGCGATCTCGCGATCGAAATCCTCCCGGTCCCGCCCCTGCGAATCGACAAACCGTCGAGGCAGGGACATCGTTCCGGCGCGTTCCAGTCCGGCGGCGTCCTGGCGGTTCGACAGAACCAGGCAGATGCGCGCCGGGATTTCTCCCCTGTCAATGGCGCTGGCCAAGGCCGTGAAGTTGGACCCTCGTCCGCTGAGAAGAACGGCTACGTTTTTCATCGGTAGCGGACGTCTCCGGTTCCCTCCACGACTTCGCCTACAATGTAGTACCGTTCCGACTGGCGCTGCAGGAATTCCTCCACCCGGCTGAGGCGGCTCTTTTTCACAAGCAGAATCATCCCGATGCCCAGGTTCAACGTCCGATACATCTCCTCGGTGGCAACGCCGCCCCGTTCGTGGATCACTCGAAAGACGGCGGGAATCTCCCAGCTCCCTCTCTCCACTTCCGCGGACAAGTCGGGAGGAAGGACCCGGTTCAGATTCTCGGTGATGCCGCCTCCGGTAATGTGCGCCATTCCACTGAGGTCGTCTGAAACGATCAATTCCTTCAAGACGGGGAAATAGTTCCTGTGCGGTTCCAACAGCTCCTCGCCTAGGGTACGACCGAACTCTTCTACGTACTTGTCGACTGGCCATTTTTCCAGCTCGAAGAAGAGCCGCCGCACCAGCGAATACCCGTTGGTGTGAAGACCCGACGAGCGCAGTCCGATCAACACGTCTCCGGACTGCACCTGCCCAGGATCGTACAGCTTGTGCTCGTCGGCCAACCCGACGATAAATCCGGCCAGGTCGTATTCTCCCGGAGCGTAGAAGTCAGGCATTTCCGCCGTTTCGCCGCCCAGCAGAACGCACTGGGAGACGCGGCATTCCGCCGCCAGTCCTTCCACAAGGGATTCGACTATGCCGGCGTCCAGTTTCCCCGCTGCGATGTAATCCAGAAAAAAAAGCGGGCGAGCGCCCTGCACGAGAATGTCGTTGGTGCAGTGGGCCACAAGATCACGTCCCACCGTGTTGTGGATTCCCGTCAGAAACGCCACCTTGAGCTTGGTACCGACTCCATCGGCGCTGGAAACCAGAACCGGGCTCGTGTATCGGCTCAGGTCGGGTCGAAACAACCCGCCGAACGATCCGATCTCCCGCAGGACTGAAGAGTTGAAGGTGGAGCGGGCCAACTCCTTGATCCGCTTCTTAGCCTGGTTGGCTGCGTCGATGTCAACGCCGGCGTCCCGGTATGTGAGCGAACGGTTCGTCTGTCTCTCATTCATCGGCTGTTCCATCACCTCCGCGGGTATGACTGAGGAACAGGTCGTTGGAGTTCAAAGTTCCGGCGTTCCGAAATCGATTAATTGACCCTTTTCGACATGTCAGGTTCTGGGCGGGCATTTCTCCCAAAAAAGTAAAATTCTGCTCCCTCTCACGCTAGGCCTTCCGTTGCTGCATACAATATCCCCATTAACAAAAGTTGCCCAGAGACCTCCAAGGAACGATTCAAGTGAACTCGGAACTCGGAACGCAGAACCATCCCCTCACCCCTTCGGCGCTTCCGCTGGGGCTTCCAAGTCCTCGATCTGGAACAATTCCTTCTGGGCCATTTCCCGGATTATCGGGATCGGGTAATTGCGATCGAAGCAGGCGCTGCAGAACTGGCCGTCGGCCTTGACGGCCTTTCTCAGACCTTCCAGAGAGAGATAGGCGAGCGAATCGGCCTCGATGAATTCCCGAATCTCTTCGATGTTCTTGTTGTTGGCGATCAACTCGGAGTAGGTGGGCGTATCGATTCCGTAATGGCAGGGGGAAACGGTGGGCGGAGAGCTGATGCGCACGTGGACTTTCGATGCGCCGGCTCCCCGCACCATTTCGACGATCTTGCGGCTGGTGGTGCCCCGCACGATGGAATCGTCTATCAGGACCACCTCTTTGCCCTGCAAGATCTCGCGGACGGCGTTCAGCTTGATCTTGACGCCGAAGTGCCGAATCGCCTGTCTTGGCTCGATAAAGGTTCGACCGACGTAGTGATTGCGAATCAGTCCGAACGTGAATGGTATTCCGGATTCCTCGGAGTATCCTAAAGCGGCGGTGACTCCCGAGTCGGGGACCGGCACCACGAAATCGGCTTCGACGGGGGCCTCCCGCGCCAACTCCCGACCCATTCGGAAGCGGCTGCGGTGGACGCTCCTCTCAAAAACGCGGCTGTCGGGACGGCTGAAGTAGACATGTTCGAAGATGCAGTGAGCCTTCTGGGGCGCCTGGGAGAGGAAGGACGACGAAAGCTGGCCGTCGCGGATGCGGACGATCTCGGCCGGTTCGACTTCTCGTACGTACTCTGCGCCGATCAGGTCGAAAGCGCAGGTTTCGGAAGCCACGACCCAGGATTCCTGCAGTCGTCCCAGGCAGAGCGGACGGACGCCGAAAGGATCTCGAATGGCGAACAGTTCCCGCGGCGTCAGCATCAGCAGCGAGTAAGCGCCGCGCACATGAAGCAACAGGTCCAGCAGCGCCTCCACCAGCTCCTTCCGTGGCGAACGCGCCAGCAGGTGGAGAATGACCTCGCTATCGGAATTGGATTGAAAGATCGCGCCTTCGTTCTCAAGTCGCTGCCGGAGGGAGTCCGCATTGACGATGTTTCCGTTATGAGCCAGCGCGACCGGCCCCCGCCAGGATTCTGTCACGATCGGCTGCGCGTTGACGATGGAGCTGTCGCCGCTGGTCGAATATCGCACGTGGCCGATGGCGGAATCCCCTTTCAGGGTCTCCAGGACTCGATCCTGAAACACGTCGGCGACGTAGCCCATGCCTCTGTGCTGGTGGAGTCGGACGCCGTCGGAGCTGACCATACCGGCGGATTCCTGACCGCGGTGTTGAAGAGCGTACAGCCCCAGGTAGGCGTGGCGGCTCGCCTCGGGGTGGTTCGCCACCCCAAACACTCCGCATTCGTCACGGAATTTGTCCTTGCCTAAGGTCAATGTCTGAACACCTCGTTCAACGGGCGGTTCCATGTAGAAGCCGCATCCGAAACGGAGCAAGTCAAGAGAGGCTTTCCATTGTACCGGATCTCCAGATCGGCTGTTCCGACCGTGCCCAACTGCGAGACGGGGAAGTCGCCAGCGGCCGCCCGGAAATCATCCGCTTTCGCCGGGCTGACGGAAACGAGAACCCTCCCAGGAGTCTCGCTGAACAAGTGCACGTCGGGCCGCAACTCCGATTCGATCCGGCAGAATGCGCCCAGGCCATTCAGGAAACACGACTCGGCCAGCGCGGCCCCCAGCCCTCCTTCGGACAGGTCGTGCGCGCTGCCGATCAATTCCTTGGCAGCCAGTTCCAACAGAAGTTTCTGCAGCCGGAGTTCCTGCTCCAGATTGGGCTCCGGACAGGGCCCGGCCGCGCCGAGACCCAGGATCTCCAGGTAGATGCTGCCGCCCAGTTCGTCACGGGTCTCGCCAAGCAGGAAGATCTCGTCGCCGTCCGCCTTGAAACCGGAAGTGACCGCCTTGCTGACGTCATCGATCAGTCCAACCATCCCAATGACCGGCGTTGCGAGAATTCCGACGCCGTTCGTTTCGTTGTAAAAGCTGACGTTGCCGCCGGTGATCGGCGTTTGGAACGCTTCGCAGGCCTGGCGCATCCCCTCGATCGTTTCAGCGAACTGCCACATCGTACCGGGATTTTCCGGGCTGGCGAAGTTGAGGCAATTGGTGGCCGCCAGCGGGCGAGCGCCAGAACAAGCGAGATTCCGGCATCCTTCGGCGACGGCCAGAGCGGCGCCCCTGCGCGGATCCAACTGACTGTACCGGGCGGCGCTGTCCAGGCTCATGGCAAGCCCCCGGCTCCCTTTTTCAATCCGAATGACTGCCGCGTCGCTGCCGGGAAGGACCACAGTTCCGGTTCGGACCATGTGGTCATATTGCCGGTAGACCCATTCTCGGCTGCACAGATGTTCGGAGGAAATCATCTGCAGCAGGGTCTTGGCGTAATCCTCCGGCTCCGGAACGTTCAGTTCCCGCCAGTCGGGAATGGCGTCCATCTCGGCAGGGCGGGTTGACGGCCGACGGTACACGGGGGCTTCATCCGTCAGGGCTCGGTTCGGAATGCTTGCGACCACATTCCCGGATTTCCTGACCGTCAGGCGGTCTCCTTCCTGCACGGTCCCGATGACGACCGCGTCCAGATCCCATTTGCGAAAGATGCGAAGCACCTCTTCTTCGCGGCCTTTTTCAGCAACCAGGAGCATTCTTTCCTGCGATTCAGACAGCATGATTTCGTAGGGAGACATGCCAGGCTCCCTTTGAGGAACCCTATCCAACTCGATCTCGATCCCCAGGTTGGACTTGCCGCCCATCTCGCAGGTGGAGCAGGTGAGGCCGGCTGCGCCCATATCCTGGATTCCCACCACGGCGCCGCTCTTCATCGCCTCAAGACAGGCCTCCAGCAGAAGCTTTTCGAGAAAGGGATCTCCCACCTGAACGGTTGGACGCTTCGCTTCGGAATCTTCGCTGAACTCTTCAGAGGCCATCGTGGCTCCGTGGATTCCGTCGCGACCCGTCTTGGCGCCGACATAGATCACCGGATTTCCAATTCCGGACGCCTTGGCGCGGAAGATCCGGTCAGCAGGCGCGAGTCCGAGACAAAACGCATTCACGAGCGGATTCAGGGAGTAGCGCGGGTGGAAATGGACTTCGCCTCCGATCGTGGGGACGCCGATGCAGTTTCCGTACCCCGCGATTCCCGCCACCACGCCTTCCATGATGAGCTGATTGCGCGGCTGCTGGAGGGGGCCGAAATGCAGGGAATTCATTAGGGCCGCCGGGCGCGCGCCCATAGTGAAAATGTCACGCAGAATTCCGCCCACGCCCGTGGCCGCTCCCTGATACGGTTCGATGAAAGAAGGATGGTTGTGGGATTCGATCTTGAAAACAGCCGCCATGCCTTGGCCGATGTCCACGACGCCGGCGTTTTCGCCGGGCCCCTCGATGACCTGAGGCCCGGCCGTTGGCAGCTTTTTCAGGTGGACGCGCGAACTTTTGTAGCTGCAGTGCTCCGACCACATCACCGAAAAGATTCCCAGTTCTGTCAGGTTGGGATCTCTTCCCAGCAGCGAACGAATCAGCTGATACTCATCTGGGGTCAGCCCGTGTTCTTCGACCAGCTCAGGCCCGATTTCAGTGACTGACACTAAGCCTCCACCGCCCGCAGCGACTCAAGCATCGACTGGAAAATGATCAGTCCGTCGTGCGAGTCCAGCAGGTCTTCCACAGCTCGTTCAGGATGCGGCATCATTCCCAGCACGTTTCCGCGCCGGTTGATTACGCCCGCAATATTGTCGATCGAACCGTTCGGATTGGCTTCGGGTGTCGGCTCCCCATTCTCGTCCACATAGCGAAATACGATCTGATTGTTTCTTTTCAGTTCCTCCAACTCTTCCGGCTCCACGAAAAAGTTTCCTTCGTTGTGGGCGATCGGAATGCGCAGCAACTGTCCCTGGGTACATAGCGAAGTAAACGGCGTTCCCACTTTCTCCGTCCGCAAATGCACGTGCCTGCAAACGAACTTCAAGCCCGAGTTTCGAAGCAGGACGCCGGGCAGAAGCTGCGCTTCCTGAAGAATTTGAAAGCCGTTGCAGATTCCGAGCACCAGACCGCCCTTTTCGGCAAATTCGCCGACGCTGTCCATGATCGGAGAAAATCTTGCGATGGCGCCGCACCTCAGGTAGTCCCCGTAGGAAAATCCCCCAGGAACTATGACCGCATCCACTCCGGAAAGATCTGCGTCCCGATGCCAGAGGAAGGAAGCGGGCTGCCCCAAAACGTGCTTGAGGGCATGGTACGCGTCATGATCGCAGTTGGAGCCCGGAAAAACGATGACGCCGAACTTCATGACTCCTTTTCCACCTCAAAGACTTCGATGATCGGGTTGGAAAGGACCTTTTGCGCGATTTCTCTGGTCATAGCCAGCACTTCTTCCGCGCTCGAGCCATCCTCGAACTCCAATTCAAAGCATTTCCCCTGGCGGACGCTGCGGACCCTGGAATGGCCCAGTTTCGCCAGAGCTTTCTGGATCGTCTGCCCCTGCGGATCCAGGACGCCTTCTTTTAACTTCACAATCACTCGACTCTTGATCATAGATGAATTCCATGGAAGCTCGGTTTCAGGTTTCAAGTTGGGTCTGGAGAACCTAGTTTCAACTTTCCAGCTTCGAGCATCAAGCGAAGCGCCGAAAAAACGGGTCGAATTCCCATCTCTCCGAAAGGAATGGAGAAGCTATTCTTCCACAAGATCCACTCGGTCGACCACTCCTACCACCGCCGCATCGACGGGTGTGTTGAATCTCCCTGCTACGTGCATGGCCGACCAGCCCTCCTGCACCAGCAGGACCCGGTCTCCAATCCCGGCGTCGACGCCGTCGATGGCCAGAACGGGCTCATTCATCGGGTCGCCTTTCAGATCGAGCGCCTGGACGAGCAGCAGCTTGTGACCCTCATAGATGGGGTTCTTTTGCGTGGAGAAGAGCTGGTCGACGACCCTGCCGATCAGCATCGATCCCTCTCGAAAATCATTTGTTTGTCAGAAAGTTTTCCCGGTCCAGAATGCCTACGATCGAACAATCGGTCGGGACGGGTTCGGGATGCCAGGGAAAGGCAGCCTCTTTTCCTCTGACGAAATAGACCGCCTCGCCCGCTCCCGCGCCGACCGAATCCAGAGCCAGCAGGGCCTGTCCGTATGGAGTTCCGTCCCGTCGCATCGGCTTTACGATTAAGATCTTCTTCCCCTCCAGCGCCGGGTCCTTCACGGTGGCCACCACGGTTCCCACAACTCGAGCCAGCTTCATTTTGTTCCGAAATCCTTGCGGCCTTCCGGCGGCTCCAGTTCAATGACGTCGACGATTCCAACAATGGCGGTGTCGACGGGATGATCTTTCATCCCTGTAGCCATGCGGGCCGAACTCCCTCCCACCAGGATGACAATCTCTCCCACGCCGGCGCCGACTGTGTCGACAGCGATCGTGTATCCCGTAGGCGTCAGCGTCTCCGGATCGATCGTCCGCACCGCCAGGAGCTTTTTGCCCTGCAATTTCTCATCTTTTCGGGTGGCTACGACCGTTCCCGCGACCTTGCCCAGAATCATTTTGCGCTCAAGTAAAGGAGATTCCCTCCGGGGAATATGCGGCCTGCGGGGATTCCGCAAGCCGCAATTCGAAAACCAGTGAGGACGCGCGGCGGGAATGGAGTCCTGCCGCTGCGAAACGCGCTCTTCCAAGAGCGGAGACGGCTAATCCTTGAGTGCGATCGGAAGGCGCTCGTCCAGATTTGCATGCGGACGCGGAATGACGTGAACGCTGACCAGCTCGCCGACTCGTCTGGCCGCCGCCGCGCCCGCGTCGGTGGCGGCTTTTACCGCGGCTACATCCCCGCGCACGATGGCCGTCACGTAGGCGCTTCCGATCTTTTCATACCCGACCAGCGAGACTTTCGCCGCTTTCACCATCGCGTCTGCAGCTTCCACCATCGCAACAAAGCCTCTGGTTTCCACCATGCCCAGGGCCTCCATCGAATCGGCCATAAACTTGCTCCTTTACACGGGCCGGCCCGCCAGAATTGCTCGAACGGCTTCCTCTATAAGATCTTCCAGCTCCGAACGGGAAAAAATGAGATGGCTGCTCCCCTCTTCCGCTGTAACAGGGCAGTCCGCCTGCCTGAAATCAGGTGAAGTTATACCATACTTCTCCCGCACATCAAACAGTTTGTCCACGGCTTCCTGAGACAGTAAATTCCGCTTCCCAAGCACCTTGGTCAGGATCGTAATCTTGGCGTAATGCTCCAGGATCTCCATCTTGAAAAACGCCTTCTCCAAGTCCCGATCGTAGGTAATGGCGCCATGGTTGGCCAGAAGTACGGCGTCGTGACGGCGCGCCAGTTCGGCGAGACTGGCGGCCAGTTCCTGCGTCGAAGGAGTTCCGTACGGCGCCACCGGAACGCAGCCCAGAGTCACTACCACTTCCGGCATCAGCGCCGCCGTCAGCGGAATTCCCGCAACGGCATGCGCGGTGGCGTACACCGGATGGCCGTGACAAACGGCCTGCACGTCTTCCCGCAGGCGGTACACCTCGACATGCATCAGAATTTCCGTCGAAACCTTTCGGTCCCCCTCCAGTTGGCGACCTTCCAGATCGGTCACTGCCAGATCGTCTGGATTCAGAAAACCCTTGCAGACTCCCGTCGGCGTCGCCACGAGCCGATCCCCCAGACGGATGGAGAGATTCCCTTCGTTCGCCGCGACGATGTCCTTGGCGTACATGCGGCGGCCGATCTCGCAAATCAGTTCGCGGGCCGTCCGGTCGTCCATTTGGACGCTATCATACCGAAAAAGCGTTCTGTGTTCCGCGTGCTTGGCGCTAGGTGCTGGGTGCTGGGGGAATTGAACTCGGAACTCGGGTTCTGAAGACCCAAATTC
>CAZAEY010000103.1:2958-12864 GCA_964484155.1 uncultured Acidobacteriota bacterium | reverse complement strand
GTCCCTGGAGCGGCACGTCCCCCCCTTTCGCCGCTGACGGCTCTTGGGACGACGGCTTCAGCCGGTTGAATAAAACTGCAATGCCCCCTGTGTCGGGGGCATTGCAAAGAAGCGGACCCTTTGGGTTCTAAGGAGAGAGAAATGAACGGAAAAGCGATCGATAAAGGAAAGCGACGCGTGGGAACGCTCGTAGCCGCGGCGGCGCTGCTGCTGGCTCCGCTGGCCTGGGCCGCGGACCGCACCGAGTTGAAGCCCGGCTGGAACATGTTCTCGCCGCAGCAGGACGTGGAAGTGGGGCAGCAGGTTGCGGCGGATGCCGAGCGGCAATTGCCCATGCTGAACGATTCCCGCGTGGACGATTACGTCAACAACCTGGGCCGCCGGCTGGCCGCCAATGCGCCGGGCGAGAAATACCCTTACCGGTTCAAGGTGGTCAACGATCGTGCGATCAATGCTTTCGCGCTGCCGGGAGGCCCGATCTTCATTAACCGCGGCGTCATTGAAGCCGCCGACAACGAGTCGCAACTGGCCGGCGTGCTGGCGCATGAGATCTCTCATGTGGCCTTGCGCCACGGGACCAACCAGGCCAGCAAGGCTTCGGCTGCGCAGATACCGCTGGCGATTCTGGGCGGCATGCTGGGCAGCGACTCCACGGCAGGAGTCCTGACGCAACTCGGCGCCAGCTTCACGGTCAGTTCCATTCTGCTGAAATATTCCCGCACAGCTGAGACTCAGGCCGACACGCTGGGCACCCAGATCCTGTACGATTCGGGTTACGACGCACGGGCCATGGCCCAGTTTTTCGAAAAGATTCAGGCGCAGGATCAAGGCGGACAACCCGTCGAGTTCTTCAGCAACCACCCCAACCCCGGCAATCGCATCGAGCGAGTCGGACAGGAAATCGACAATCTGGGCGGAGCCGGCCGGCTGCGGCAAGCCGATTCCCGTGAATTCGACCAGATCAAGCGGCATGTCCAGTCTCTGCCTGCTCCTGCAGGGGGGCAGTTGCAGTCCGGCGGCCAGAGCGGCACGTCCGAACTGCAGATTCTGTCTGCTCGATACGGCGCCGACGATCGATTCATTGACGTGCGGCAGCGGCTGCAGTCCCGCGTTGCCAATAACAGGTTGGACCTGAAGGTGGACAACTCGGCAATGGGCGGCGATCCCATCGGCAAGTCCAAGATGCTGCAGCTGAGGTACCAGTTTGACGGCCGGGCATACGACGTGACGGTGCGCGAGAACCAGCAGCTTTCCATTCCCACCGCGCAGCAAATCAGCGACAGCAACCGGAGGGTGGACAGCGGAAGCGGCCCCGCCTCGGACTGGCCCTCGGAACGCTTCGTAACCGCAGAAAATTCGCTGCTTCGCATCGACCACCCGGACAACTGGCAGGCCTTCGGGCAGGGCGACGCAATGACGATTACGCCCCGGAACGGTCTGGTCGACGACGGCCGCGGCAATCAGGCGCTGGCCTACGGCCTCATCCTCAACATCTATGAGCCGCGCCGCCGGGACGGCTTCGGCCAGTCGTTGCAGGGACCCGGCTTCGGGCAGCAGGCCCCAGGGCAGCAATCGATGACGCAGTTGGAGCAGTTTACCGACGAACTAGTCCAGGAGTTTCGCCTTTCGAACCGGAACATGCGCGTAATCCAGCGCGGCGAATTCATCGGCGTGGACGGCCGGCAGGCGCTCTCAACCTATCTCTCGAACGACTCGCCTATCGGCGGCCGGGAGACCAACTGGCTGATCACTCTGCAGCGCCCAGACGGCGTTCTGTTTCTTGTCTTCACCGCCCCGGATCGCGACTTTCGGGGCTACGAAAACGCTTTCCGGCGGATGCTCTACTCCGTCCGGATCAAACAGTGATCTCCGAGCCGATTCGCGCTGCGAACCGGCAGGCCTCTGGGTGACCGTTGATCGATCCTGAGCGACGGTCACCCAGGTTGGAAGAGATGCAACCATAAGGCGCAACGAATCCGCTGCTTGCCTAAAACCGTCGGCCAGTGGAGGGATCGATGCAATGAACCCCGCAAGACAACGTCAGGGACAGCGATCAAGGAGGAACTCGGGTATGCAGATTGAACACAACGGTCATTTGCGAAAAGAAGCGATTGCGTTCGAACCCATTTATCCCAGAAGTGGAGTTTACGATCCCCCGACCAGAAAACTGGTCCTTGCGATTCTGCTTCAGGCGTTTCGCGACATCGTTTCCCCTCGGAAATACAACTGGAAAAAAGACGAAGACTGGCATTCCGACGCCATGGAGTGGTTTCACGGGGAGAAGGACTATCCCGGCAGCTTCCCCTGGGTCTGCTACCACCTGAACATAGACCCTTCCCTCATGCGCGAGTGGCTGGCACGCTACAACAATGGCGACCGAATGCAAAAGCAGCGAATGGCTCAAAACCTGATTCGCTTCCAAATCTCCTCCTCCGTCTGAAATGGCGGCGACTGAGCCACCGCGAGATTAAAGTATTAAAACAAAACGCCTTAGCTTGGTTGCGGGCACAGCAATTCCACCGAATGAAAAGGAAAACAAGTGATTTGTAAAGACGGTGACCGCAGCAATGCGAATTTTATGTTTGTGGATGACGATGAAGCCGTCCTGACCCGCCTGAACGACCGTCTTTGCAAACAAGGCTACAGCGTGAACGTTTTTCCCCGCTGGAAAGAAGCTCGAGCTTCCTTGAAGCGCTGCGCCTCGAAGCCGACCGCGATTTTTCTCGAACCGGTCTCAAACGGCGAACCGGACTGGAAAAGGGAGTTGGGCGACATGTTAGAGGAAACCGGAACCATTCCGGTCACCCTGTTGACGTGCCTGAGAAGTCCGTCGGACGTGGCGACTGCGATCCGCATGGGAGTGGCCGGGCACATCTGCAAGCCCTTTTCCATCAGCCAGGTGGAAGACGCCATGCGGTCGGTGCTTTTGCCGGACGCCAAGGCCCGTCAGCCCCGGCTGCTCCCAGAGGCCGACGGCATTGAATTCATCGCCGCTGATTCTAAAATGTTGGAAATAAGAGGGTTAGCCGAACAGCTTCAAGATATCCGGGTGCCCGTTCTGATCACTGGCGAAAGCGGAGTGGGGAAAGACGTAGTGGCCCGTTACATTCACCGCCGCTCGGCATTTCGCGATCAACCCTTCGTCAAGGTTGCATGCGCCAACATTCCGAGTGAATTGATCGAAAGCGAGCTGTTCGGACACAAGAAAGGCGCCTTTACGGGAGCCTGGATCGACCGCGCCGGGAAGTTCGAGATTGCGCATGGCGGCACGATCTTTCTGGATGAGATTGGAGAAATGTCGCCCGCGGTCCAGGCCAAACTTCTGCATGTCCTGCAGGAGGGATCGTTCTCGCGACTGGGATCCAACGAAGAGGTCTTCGTCAACGTCCGAGTCATTGCTGCAACGAACCGGGATCTTGAGCGGGCCATCACTGACGGAAGTTTTCGGGAAGATCTCTTTTTCCGGCTGAACGTGATCCCTGTAGATGTGCCGCCGCTCCGGCAGAGACGGGGCGAATTGAGCATATTCTGTGACTTTTTCCTGGAGAAGTGCTTCCAGAAGTTCGAACGTCAGTGGGCGCCTTTGCCCGAGGATTTGATGAGCCTGTTCGCCGAATACCAATGGCCCGGCAATGTCAGAGAGCTCGAAAACGTCATCCAGCGCTTCGTCGTACTCGGCGACGCGGATCGCGTGCGTCGGGACCTGGAGGTGCGTCTGAAGCAGAAGCAAGGCGGGCAGTTGCAGGAACGCCTCGGCGATGTGATCCCGGCCTCGGCCGATGATTGCTGGGACCTGAAGGAAATCCGCAAGAAAGCAGTCTCGGAAGTCGAAAGGAAGGTCATCGAAAAGGCCCTGTCACGTACCAATGGAAACAAGTTGCAGGCAGCCAGGGAACTGAACGTCAGCTACAAGACGATTCTCGGAAAGATCGGCGAGTACGACTTGGATCGGTTCGAGTGATGACCGACCAGCTCGGCTCATCCGGATCAAGACAGCTGACCGTGCGCGAACACTCACAGAGATTGCAACAAAGGAGATGCAACCGTGAACATGAAGCTTTCCGCACCCAAGGTCATCACGTGGTGGATCGCTGTAATACTCGGCGCTCTCGGAATACTGGCTCACATGGCCATCTTGGCGCCTCTAGGCGCTTACTCCTTCTTGCTGGTCGCTGCTGGGCTGGTCCTGATGGCGTTGGCGACGCTCCTTAATGATCTTTAGCCGGATTTCTCACACAGACAGGGCCGCCGCAGGCGGATGTGAGATCCCTGCAGCGGAGTTATGGAGGGCCGACCATCGGTTCGACCGCTTTGTAAGGCATGGGTTTGCAGATTTCAAAGCGGAAGACCGCTGAACTTGGAATAGAGGAGTGAATCTTTCCCGAACTTTGCCGGCTTCGTCCGGTACGAATCGAAAAGGAGTATCAGCATGAAACGCATCTGGTTAGCAATGGCGGTGTTGTTCGTTACAACCACATTTAGCTGCAGTCAAGCAAATGAGGAGCAAGCCATTCGAGAAACACTGAATGAACTGATGACCGCATTGAACGGCAACGACGTTGACGCGGCCGGGCGCATTTACGCCGACGATTACGTGATTGTCCTGGCGGATGGTACGGCAACGACCAAAGCCCAACGCATTGACGCCATGAGATCCGGTGGCTTGAAATACGAGTCGCTGGTTTTCGATAACCTGCAAATTCGTCAATATGGAAATGCGGCTGTGGCGAATTATAGTGTCACGGGCAAAGCGATCAGCCAAGCCGGAGAGCAGGCTGTCGATTCACAGGCGATGGTGGTGCTGGTCAAGAACGGCGGTCGCTGGCAAGTCGTCTCGTCCCAATTGACGGATCACGCCGCAAGTCAAACCGGCGCGGTTGACGAACAGACGTTGAACCAGTTGATGGATGAATACTTGGCGGCGCTGGTGAGGAATTCCGCCGACTCGGTTGAGTCGTTTCTGGACGGTCAATACATTCGCATCGGTTCCGACGGTTCAACCTTGAACAAAGAGCAAGTGCTCGCGGCTCTGCGTTCCGGCGATTTGAAGTATGATTCCGTAGTGGCGGACCAAAGAACGTGGAGAACGTTTGGAAACGAAATGGCAATTGTCACATCGCGGGCTTCGGTCCGGGCCAGCCACTCTGGGCGAGATGTGAGCGGCACAACCCGCGCGACAACCGTGCTGAGACGAGCGGGTGACCGTTGGACTATCGTTTCGACTCACCTGAGCCCGATGGCCGAGAGGTAGGCATCTAAAGAATTTTCACCTTCGGGTTTCTGGGCCAGCCCAACCGAACAAGCTGTTGCTCCGGAAGGCTCGATGACTCTACAAGGTGACAGAACGACTAGATTTCATCCGATGAATGAAGCAGAGTGGGCTGTATCCAAAACCACGGTGCGGCTGACCGGAGCGGCACGCGTCATCGCCGTCGAGCAGGCGGCCAAAGTACCCGTACACCGCAACCGAAAGGAGAAAAGGTGAACGCGCTTTCTGAAGACTTTGCATCGGGGCTACTGGAGGACTGCAAGCCCCCTTGCCTTTCTATATACCAGCCGACTCATCGGTACAATCCGGACAATCGACAAGATCCGATCCGGTTCGGGAACCTTGTAAAGGCGTTGAAGGAGTCGCTCCTGCAGCAACAGCAAGAGGACGAAATCAGACCATTGCTGGAACCATTTCTGGCGTTGGCTGACGACCGCGACTTCTGGAACCATACCCTGGACGGGCTGGCAGTGCTGGGCGCAAAAGGCTTTTTCAGAGTCTACAGACTCCAGCGACCGGTCGCCGAATTGGCCGTAGTGGCGGATAGCTTCCACATCAAACCTCTGATTCGCATTCTTCAGTCAGCCGACCGTTATCAGGTTCTCGGCGTGAACCGAAACGAAATCAGGCTCTTCGAGGGCAACCGAGATGCTCTGGACGAGACCGAACTGGCCCAGGGCGTCCCGAGGACGATCACTGAGGCGCTCGGAGAAGAAGAATTGACCGAGTCGCACCTTTCCGTCGCCTCATACGGCGGCGTTAGCGCGGGGCGCGTGCCCATGCGCCATGGCCACGGCGGGAAGGAATCTGAGGTCGACGCCGAGGCGGAACGCTTCTTTCGCGCGGTCGACCGTGCGGTTCTGGAGCGCCACTCTCAGCCATCGGGCCTGCCTCTGATCCTGGCGGCGCTGCCGGAACATCACAATATGTTTCACGAAGTCAGCCGCAATCCGTTTCTGATATCGGAAAGCATCGATGTCCATCCGGACGCGCTGTCGTCGATCGATGAACTCCGCCGGCGCGCTTGGCAGCTTATCCGGCCCCGCTATCTGGCGCGTTTGGCGGCACTTGTCGAGGAGTTCGGCAACGCAAAATCGAAGGGGCACGGGGCCGACGACCCGGCGCAGGTCGCCAAGGCGGCTGTGGAAGGGCGGATCGCCACACTACTGATCGAAGCCCGCCGCGAGTTGCCAGGCCGGATCAATGCCGAGACCGGTGACATCGAGATTGACGACTTGACGGACCCGCAGGTAGATGACCTGCTCGACGATTTGGGGGCGCTGGCCCTGAAAATGGGCGGACAAGTGGTCGTCGTACCCGCCGAACGGATGCCGACCGAGACGGGAGTCGCCGCCATCTACCGTTATTGAGGCCGGAATTGCTGCGACGATCGAATTAATTGGGGGCGGAGACCAAGAAGAAGCGGCGTTCTCACGCGCGCCTCCGCCGATCGAAGCGCTGCAGGCTGATACGCATACATGAGGAGGAATAGGATGCTCATCCAAATCAGAACCGATAGCAATGTCGAAGGAGATGATTCGTTGGTTAAAGAGGTCGAAGGGGCAGTAAGAAACACCCTGGAACGCTTCAGTCATTTAATCACGCGGGTTTCAATCCACTTGAGCGACGAGAACAGCGATAAGAAGTTCGGCTCCGCGGATAAACGCTGCCTGCTGGAGGCTCGTCTAGCCGGTCTCCAGCCAATCTCGGCGAGTCATCAGGCGGCGACACTGGAGCAGGCCGTCGACGAAGCGGTCGAGAAATTGAAGCGTTCCCTCGAAAGCACCCTTGGGCGATTGGACGAGACTCGCGGAAATGCCGTATGATGACTCTGTTGGGCCGTGAGTCTCATCTGCTTGCCAGAGATCGCAACCGCTGTCTCAAGCGTGTCCGCAACCGATCCTGACGGAGAGCCCTGAACAGGCCTATGAATTTCTCAGTTTGTCGTACTCGGAAAACGAACTGATGGAGCTTCGAAACGTTTTTCGGGCCTGGGGACGGATCCTGACCGGTTATCCGTCCGTGCTTTCCATCGAAATCACCAAGCATTGTCCTCTCTCCTGTCCAGGATGCTATGCTTATCAGCCCGAGCATTTGGGCGGGGTTCCCCTGACCTCCTTGAGCGATTTCCGCGGGGATGAATTGGTGGACGGGATTCTTGGACTGGTGGCGCTGCATCGCCCCGTGGGCGTTTACCTGGTCGGCGGAGAACCGCTGGTTCGCGTTCGTGAACTGAGTCGACTCCTGCCACTGCTGGCGGAGCGCAAGATCAAGGTGGAAGTGGTAACGAGCGCCGTCGTGCCTATTCCTGAAAACTGGAAAGATATTCCGGGCTTGGGAATCGACGTCTCCATCGATGGGCTGCCGCCGGAACATGACGTGCGGCGAAAGCCTGCGACCTATAAACGAATTCTCTCGAACATCGAGGGGCATCGGATTTCCGTGCATTGCACGGTGACCAGCCAGATGATGCGGAGGGAAGGGTACCTGGAGGAATTCGTCAGGTTCTGGAGCGCTCGTTCCGAGGTCGGGAAGATTCGAATCAGCTTCTTTACGCCTCAGGTCGGAGAGACGTCGGAGGAAATTCTAACCTCGGAAATGCGGATGAGGGCCGTTGCCGATTTGAAACGCCTGGCGCCTGTCTTCCCAAAACTGCAAGTGGACGCTTATGTGTTGGATGCCTACCTGAATCCTCCAAGCGAGCCCGGCGAGTGCACGTTTGCCAGAATTACGGAGTGCGTGTCCGCCGATCTCAAGACCAGGATCCAGCCCTGTCAGTTCGGAGGCCGTCCGAAATGCGAGGAATGCGGATGCCTGGCATCGGCAGCTATGCAAGCCGTAGGCGCCCATCGCTTGCCCGGTGGCTTGAGAGTCAGTACCGTTTTTGAAGCGTCCGACAGAATCGGACGGAGGGTTCGAAAGCTCCGAGAGCGTCGCATGGCAGCTTCCAATCCAAGATCCAGCGGCTCCTTGAGTTCTGAGGAGGTCAGCATGGGCCAAATAGGGGCGAGTAAGGGCGGGAATTCCTTCTCCAAGAAGGCGGAAGCAAAGTAGGGAAAGTGGGGACGGCGCGCTTTTGATCACGCGTGAGAATTCCAAACAAGCGTCGCCAGGTTACAGGGAGTTTGCGGAAAAGGTATTGCAGGCCTCCACATCTCCGGTCTCAAAGTCCCGGTTCAGCCCGCCCGCCCTTTGCCTGGAGGTGTCATGAGTGAACGACTCTGGGGCGAAGGCGCCGCCCGCCCCGCGCCTGAGGCGATTGTCGCCAATGGCGGCGGCAGCGGTCAGGCCCTCTTCGAGGTCGCCGCGCTCCAGGATTCTCCGCTGTCGATCGCCCCAGTGGGCCCGGACATCTTCGGTGTCGGCCAGAACCCTGGATATGAATTCCGGACTCCGGTCGACCGAAAGCCCCTGACTTTGTCCTACATCCCGATTGGCCGCGTCCTGGAGAAGCAAGTCCCCCTTGGATTCAAGCAGAGGCAGGGAGTCTTTTCCGAGGAAAAGCACCAAAAGAAGCGTCAACAGTAGACCGCCGCACCCCCCAACTTCAACCCGCCGGGAATCCGCTGACCTCTTCGGTCTTCGACGTTGCGACTCATTCTACCCCGGCTGAGGTCCATTTCCTCGAGTTCCTCTGCGCGGTCCGTTCGGCGCCTGCATTCAATGGAGGCGCACAACGACTTCCGCCGGCCTGCTTTTTCAAATTTGGCGAAAAAAAAATAGCCCGGATTTCTCAAACGGGCTAGCTTGTCAGCATAAACGTCACTTGCAGGTTGACTCGGTACTCGATGATGACTCCGTTTTCGACCTTGACCTTCATCTCCTTGACCCAGGCGCCCTGGACCTGATCCACGGTTTTCGCGGTCCTGCGAATTCCGATCTGGATTGCGTCCTCGAAACTTTTTGGAGATTGGCAACTGATTTCGATGACTTTGGCAACTGACATCACGACACCTTCCTTTCATTTCAATTCAAATCAGCCGGGCCCTGAGCCCGGGTTTCAAACCCTCTTTCGTACGACTGCCCACGGGAGCAACGAGCCGCTCAGGGATCTGTCCGACCGTTGCGACCGTTTGGACTGATCCGGCGGCCCCCCGTAGCCCGGAAGCGAGGTTCCTCACAGGGATTGCGGCGCGCCACTCGCTGACGGACGATCGAAGCGCATTCCGACCGGTCCTGACTCCGCCGAGCCGAACCGCAACTGAAGATTCCAGCCAGACAAAAATCCGAAACAGTTCAAGTATGGCTCCAATGAAAGCCAAGAGTCAAATTTCAGGCCCTGATATAAAGCCGTGCCTTTTCTTCGCGCTCCCGATACGATTTTCGTTATTACACTCAGGAGGTCGATATGGCATCTGACCGGCAATCTGATCCCGCTCGGACGGATCGGTCCGACCCGTCAACTCAGTCAGCTCAACTAGCTCAGCCTCATCTGACCCGTTATCGAAGAGATGGCGTCTCTCTGAGCTTCGACGAGTTCAAAGGACGAAAGCCGATCCAGCGAGAATCGAAGACTCTTGAGGTTTCAGCGAAGGACTTTGACAATCCCCTGCCGGCTGGACATTTCGAAGGCTTAAACCGGCGGATCGCGGGAACGGGGACTGCGGCTGGGTCCTGGATTTGGACACGGTCGCCCA
>CAZAEY010000103.1:0-2858 GCA_964484155.1 uncultured Acidobacteriota bacterium | reverse complement strand
CGACTTCGGGAGGAACAAGCGCTGGAAGTGGTTCGACGCGAGCCCTACGCCGCTTCGGCCTCACAGTTTTCTCACTGCACCTGCTGGAAAGCCGAAATGAGCGCGATCGGGCTTGATTTGCAGGGATCGGGTTTCAATTGCCTGCGTTTCCGGAAATTGCAGAAGCCTGAAATGGCGGCCTCTGATCGGCGATCCGGTCCGCTCGTGCAAATCGGTTAAGATGGAACAATCATGCGGCGCGGACTGATTCCAATCATTCTGTTGACAGCGTGCGGTTTCCCGAGCGCTTCGTACAGCGAAGACCAGGCGCCGGCCGACGGCCCCGATTCGGTGTTGGCGACGGTCAACGGAGAGGACCTGACCCGCTCGGAGTTCGATCGCTTCCTGGATTCGATGAAGGAAAGCTTTCCCGAAAGAGCGGGGCTGGTCCAGGAGCAGCAGTTGTTCGTGGAGTTCGTGCTGCGGCGACTGCTGCTGCAGGAAGCCGATCGGGAAATGATCCGTCTGAGCGAAGATGAATTCGCCCGCTTCCGGAACGAGTGGATCCCCGAAAGTGGCGACGATGTCCCGGAATTCGAAGACGTGCTTCGCGATTTTCTCCGCATTCAGAAGCTAATAGTTCAAAACGTGCGCCCCGAAGTTCAGGTTACGCTCCAGGACCTGCTCAACGAATACGATCGGAACATCGAGTCGTTTATGGTGGAGGACATGGTGTGGGTGCTTGAAATCCGCGTGCCCTCTCGGGAAGAAGCAGAGGAGCTGCGAACGCAGTTGATCGACGCCGACGCTCGAGCCTTTCAGGAGGCGGCGCAGCGATTTTCAAACGGCGCAACTGCCGAACAGGGAGGGGTGCTGGGAAGCTTTCAGAGGGGCGATCTGCCTGAAAACTTCGAAAAGCATATCTTCGCCATCAAGGCCGGGCAGATCGGCGAAATTTTTCAATCTTCCCAGGGATACCACCTGTTTCTCGTGGAGGAATCGATTCCCCGTCACCCGCAAAGGTTCTATGAAGTCCAGTCCGAATTGTTCGGGCGCCTTGCCTCTGAGAAGGAACGGGAGGCGGTCAGCGATTTTTTGAAACAGTTGTGGCAGGATGCATCTATAGAAATAAAGGAACCGGGATGGACGGTTGAACTGAAGTGATTGCGGCGGCTCGGGGCCGCTCGGCCCTGCAATGTTAAAGGAGAACAGAGCAAATGAAAGTAAGAATTAGAAGAAATCTTGGCGCCCGGCTTGCAGGCTTGCTGGCGGGGCTTCTGCTGGTATCCAGCGCGGCGCTCGCCGAGGATGAACCGAAGCTTCTGGACGAAATCGTGGCCAAAGTCAATAGCGAGATCATCACCAGAACTGATCTGGAAAAGGCGATTGGGGCGCTCAGGGCCAGCGTTGCCTCCCAGCATTCCGACAACCCGGAGGTCCAGCAAAGCGAATTTCACGCTCAAAGAGATGCGCTGCTGAAAAACATGATCCAGAACAAGCTGTTGCTGCAGCGGGCCGAAGATACGGGCGTCGCCGCGAATATCGAGGTCGATGTGGCGGCCTTCATCGAGGAGCTTCGGAAGGAAGTGGGCACGCCAAGTATGGAGGTGCTGGATCAGGTGTTAAGGCAGCACGGCACGACTCTGGCTGACTATCGTCAAACTGTCAGGGAAAAGATGATCATCGATTCTCTGTTTCAACAGCAGGTCTATTCCAAATTGACTCTCCTGACCAGGGAGGTGGAGGCATTTTACGAGGAGCATCTGGACCAGTTTCGCTTGCCCGCAGAGGTGGACCTTGCTGAGATTCTGTTTTTGACGGAAGGCAAAGACCGCGCCCAGGTCCGCGAAAGAGCCGAGGAATGCCTCGCCAAGTTGGAACGGGGCGCTTCATTCGAAGAGCTGGCCCGCGAGTATTCGGACGGACCCAGCGCCGCAAACGGGGGCGGGATTGGGACCTTTACGAAAGGCTCGATGAACGAATTGCTTGAGGAAGCGGCATTCGGACTGGAGCCCGGGCAGACCAGCGGCATTTTGGAAATGGAATACGGTTTTCAGATCATCAAGGTCCTCAGCCGGGAAGAATCGAAAGTGATGCCGTTGGACGACGTTCGACCCCAGATCTCCGAAGTGCTGTACCGTAGAAAAGCTCAGCCGGAACTGCAGCAGTTCCTGAAAGAGCTGATCGAGCAAAGCTACATCTACATCGCGCCCAGGTACGAACGAGAGTTCGATGTGGAAGACCTGACCAGCTAGTGGCCTGAGTCAGAAGTTCGCGCCACTCAATGAGCGATGATGCTCCCGGCTGGCATGACGCGAGGAACAAGCATGTCGGCCGGGATGCAGCGCCGCCCGACTGTAGACGAACTCTTGACTCAGGACTATAGCCGGCTCGAGTCCCTTCCTTACAGAAGCACGACGTCTTCTTCCGGGACGGTGCGCCTTGCAGGCTTTGTCGTTCGATCCGAATCTCTCGGCGGCTTTATAGCCGCTCCGTTACTTCGCGCCGGCTGCAGGAAGTCGCGAAGACTTCGGGCGTCGCCCCGGAAGTAATCGTTTGAGAATTCCTGAATCGCCCGATTGAGCACCGACTTTTTCTCAACCTGCGGACGATAGAAAAACGCCTTGCCTCTTTTCTTACGGGCTACAGCATTCTTTTGGTGGAGCTTGTCCAGTACCGTCATGACCGTCGTGTAGGCCACCGGACGCTGCAGCCGAAGACAATCAAGCACCTGACCGACGGACATGTCGCGAGAGTCCGCCCATAACACTTCCAGGATTTCAAACTCGGCGGGAGTCACCCGCCCCGCTTTCTTCATCCGGTCCGAATTATACAGCCGGAGTGTGCGAATTCGACTAGAAGGGTTCCGCGTGCTGCGT
>CAZAEY010000102.1:0-12868 GCA_964484155.1 uncultured Acidobacteriota bacterium | reverse complement strand
GAGGCTTGGCGCCGAGTGCCGACGCCAGGCCCCTTTAACTTGAAACTCGGAACTCTGAACTGAAAAGAGCCGAACATGAAGCGCATTTTGGTACTTGGCGCGGGGCGGGTCGGGTCGGCGATCGCGCGGGACCTTGCCCGGGATTTTGCAGTGACGGCGGCCGATGCGGACCCTGATTCGTTGCAGCGGCTTCAGTCGCTTTGCCCGGTGCAGACGGAAATGCTGGACATGAGGCGGGAGTCGGAGTTCCGAACTCTGTTAAGCCGGCATGATCTGATCGTTGGCGCCCTTCCGGGCCATCTCGGGTTTCAGAGCCTGCGCGTGGTTCTGGAGGAGCGCAAGCCGACCGTCGATATATCCTTTTTTGAGGAGGATCCCTTCCAGCTGGACGAACTGGCCCGCTCCAGCGGCGTGACGGCCGTGGTCGACTGCGGCGTGGCGCCGGGGCTGTGCAACATGCTGCTGGCCGATGCCGGCCGTCAAATGAAGGTCGAAAAATACAGGTGTCTGGTCGGAGGGCTGCCGGTGAACCGGCTGTGGCCCTTCGAGTACAAGGCGCCGTTTTCCCCCAGCGACGTCATTGAGGAGTACGTCCGTCCGGCCCGACTGGTCGTCAACGGTGAAATCGAGGTTCGCCCTGCCCTTTCAGACGTCGAGGCAGTCGAGATTCCCGGGGTCGGGGTTTTGGAGGCTTTCATTACCGACGGACTTCGCACCCTCTTAAGGACGACGCGGGCGCCCTTTATGGAGGAAAAGACGCTTCGTTATCCGGGCCATGCTGAATTGATGCGGGTGCTGCGGGAAGCTGGGTTCTTCTCCAAAGACCCCATCGACATCCAGGGAAACTCCATTCGGCCCGTCGACCTGACGTCGCGTTTGCTGTTTCCTCTCTGGCAGCTTGGCGACGACGAGGAGGAGTTTACGGTCATGCTGGTCGAAATGGAAGGATTTGAGAACGGGGAGAACAGCCGCGTCCGCTACGTTTTGTACGATCGATTCGACACGAAGACCCGGATATCTTCAATGGCGCGAACCACCGGATACACTTGCTGCGCTGTGGCTCGCTTGATCGCGAGCGGCCGGTTTTCGCGTAAAGGAATCTGCCCTCCCGAATATGTGGGGAGGGAGGAAGGCTGTTTCCGGGAAGTCATCCGATTTCTTGAGTCAAGAGGCGTCAGCCTTCGGAAAGACACTGGCTGAAGAGCCGGTCCCACGAGGATTCGCTCTGGATGCCTTTCTTGAAATCCTCAAACGGCGCGGGGAGAGGTTCGTCAGACAGCGTCCCGTTCAGGATCTTCGCCAATCTGACAGCGGCTTCCACGATCCTCCTGGCCGCAATCGGCTGCGCTCTTTCGCGGTACTCGGTCCCGAGCGCAACCAGTGGGCCGGTCGGCCGACCTTCGGCCGGCCGTAAGCAGGGATTGAAATCGGAATAGCCGTCCTGGCAATCTCCTCGCAAACAGGGGCAACCGTCTCGAACGGTGTGACAGCGATAGACCTCGTCCAGCAGCTCGTGCGATTCGAGGGCCCAATCCCCGGGCCCGGAATCCTCCATAGTCCTGAATTCTTCCGCCGTGAGTCGGGCCAGAATGGCGAACAAGTCGGAGCGGTTCCGCGCAAACGAACGAATGACTGCGGAATCCCAGACGGAGTGGAGGTTGGAGGGTTGTCCCTGCCACTCCACGCGCACCCGGTTGCCGCCTCGATCGCAAGCGTAGCCAACGTGCAGCGGTTGGTGGATGTCTGCGATCAGGTGCACGAGAAATCGGAGCGCCGCCGCCCTTTCCGAACGAACGGCGTCCGTATCGGCCAGCCTTTCTTGGAAGAAGACGATTGCACCCAGCACGTCTCCAGCGCCCGAGTTCGGCCTGTCGGTCTCGTTTTGCGGAACCGTCGTGTGGTGGAAAGGATCCGCGCACTTCCAGCGGGGATCCGAGCGGATCCGGTCGGCCCACGTGCCGGCCTGGGCCAGGCTTTCCGACTCCAGAAGCCGATCCACGACCAATCGGGCTTCTGCGTTCAGCCGGCCCCACGCCATCTCTCCTACCAGCCGATGTCCCAACGGGCCCCAGGCCCCGGCTGTTGAGGTCAGGCAAAAGAAAACCGGCAGGAATCCCAACTGGGGTTTCAGGCGAATCATACGTCCTTTCGTACGGCAGGAAAAAACTGGAAGCATTTCGATTCATTGCCTCCAAGTTGCCTGGGTCGGCGCAGCCGGCAAGCTTCTTAGAATGCGACCCCTTCGCATTCGTTGGTCAGTCGACTGGCCGACGCGGCCATCTTACTCCCGTCCAGTGTGCCAGAAAATTCGTGCGACTTGCGCGAATCGCTCCTACCTGCGGCTGTAGTCGAAAAGATGACGCAGGTCGTCGGTCTCCAATAGAATCTGGAGGCGAACCGTCGATTCTCTGTCCGACTGGAAGGAGCCGGTTCCGATAAAAGCGAATTTCAGCGGCTGCTTCGAGCTGCTGATGATTGGAGATCCCTCAGGAGTTTTTTCAATGAAGAACTCGTATCGAGTTTCAGTTCTGTTTTTGGCCGCGCTTCTGGCGCTTTCAGCGTTCCATTTGCACGGGCAGCAGAAGCGCCTGCTGCAAGTTGAAGATCTGACCCGGATTAAGACGTTAGGCGATCCGCGCGTCAGCCCGGAGGGCGAATGGGTTGCCTACACCCTCAGTTATATCATCTCGGACGAAGACCGCTCCGACACCGATATTTACATGGTTCCGCTGGAAGGGGGAGAAAGCCTGAGATTGACCGCCAGCGACCAGTCCGAACGGTCTCCCCGATGGAGCCCGGACGGGCGCTACCTGGCGTTTCTTTCAGCCAGAGATGAGAAGCCGAGTCAGGTCTGGCTGCTGGACCGGCGGGGCGGCGAAGCCTGGAGGCTGACCGACTACCCGGGACCGGTTTCCGATCTGGCCTGGTCCCCTGACGGCGGCAGACTGGCTCTAGTCGTGACCGACGAGGACCCCGACGCTTCCGATTCCGATGCGGAGAATGGAAAAAAGAAGACTCCGCCTCCGATCGTCATCAATCGCCTGCAGTTTAAGCGGGACGGCGTCGGATATCTGACCGAGCTGCGGAACCATATCCATGTATTCGAACTGGATTCGCGGGAAAGCAGGCAATTGACCGAAGGTCCCTACGATCATTCTTCCCCAGTCTGGTCGCCGGACGGTAGATGGATCGCATTCGTGAGCAATCGCACCGAAGAGCCGGATTCCAACTTCAATACAGACGTTTTTCTGGTTACCGCTGAAGGCGGGAAACCGATCCAGGTGACGACTTCCCCCGCTTCCGACGATTCACCCGTTTTCACGCCGGACGGCGGAACCATCGTCTATCTGCAGGGAGGCGACCCTGCCGACATCTGGTACGCGACCAACAATCTGGCGGCTGTGGACGTCGATCTGGAATCGGGGCGGGCTGCCGGCGCCAGGATATTAACCCCCGCGCTGGATCGAAATCTCAGTCGGCCGCAGGTGACGCCGGACGGGCGCCAGGTCGTTTTTCTGTTGGAGGAGCGGGGAAGCACCCGCTTGGCGCAGATTCCGCTGGAGGGAGGGGAAATCGTCCGGTTGGTCGACGGAGACGTCGACGTCAGCCATTTTGACGTGGGCCCCTCCGGGGAATTGGCGGTGCTGGAGAGTCGAGTAGACATGCCATTTGAACTGTCTCGGGTGGAAGAAGGCGTCTTGCGTCGGATTACGGACGCCAACGCCGAATGGCTGGAGGAGGTTGCACTAGGTCAGGTGACCAGATTTGAAGCAATCGGGGACGACGGCCTCGTCATCGACGCCTTTCTGACTCTTCCTCCAGATGTGGATCAACCCGAAAACCTGCCCGCCATCCTTCGACTGCACGGCGGGCCGGTCGCGCAGTTCTCGACGCGTTTCATGTTCGAATGGCAGCTGCTGGCAGCTCACGGCTACGCCGTCATCGCGCCGAATCCAAGGGGGTCATCGGGCCGGGGTCGGGACTTCAGCTACGCGATTTGGGCCGATTGGGGAAACAAGGACTTTCAAGACGTCATGGCCGCGGTCGATCACGTCGTCGGGACCGGCGTCGCGGACCCCGAACGCTTGGGCGTAGGCGGATGGAGCTACGGAGGCATCCTGACCAATTACGTTATCGTCCAAACCGAGCGCTTTAAGGCCGCTATCAGCGGTTCCAGCGAAGTCAACTATACGGCCAATTACGGTCACGACCACTACCAAAGGCAATGGGAGGCCGAACTCGGGCTGCCCTGGCGCAATCTCGATCTGTGGATTCGCCTTTCGCCATTTTTTCAGGTGGAGAACATCACTACGCCCACTCTGATCCTGTGCGGCGAGAAGGACTGGAACGTGCCGCTGCAAAACTCCGAACAGTTGTATCAGGCCCTGCGACGCCTTGGACTTGAAACCCAGTTGATCGTTTATCCGGGAGAAAGCCACGGCATTCGCGTACCGAGCTATCAGATCGATCGCTACCAGCGTTATCTGGATTGGTACGATCGCTTTCTCAAAAATGACCGGGTCACCTCCGAAACAGGAAGCGAATGAAAAATCTCGGGCTGGAAGCGAAAATGAAAGAAACCCCTTGCATCAATGCTAAAATTTTAGCAAGATATACGCTCTGGAGGAAAGCCGCTGTGCCGAAACTGAAGCTGATCTGGATGCTGACAATCGCGATGGGGATGTTCGCCTCCCCTCTGGCGGAATCGGAATCGAAAAATCATGAAGTCATCCTGCCGCTCATTCTTTCCGGACCGGGAGGCGGAGGAGAGGATTTTCGTACGACGCTCAATATTCTGAATGGATCAGACGCGCCGGTCGAGGCGACGCTGGAAGCGTTCAGCGATGCGGGCGCGGAAATCACGGGCGAATTATTCTGCTTGGAAACCGGCGATCGCATTCACACCGTCGGAAAACTGCCCATTCCGGCGGAAGGAGTCACGCGGCTCACTTCGAGAGCCACCGACCGGTTGGTGTCCGGGTGGGCCCGCGTCTCCTGGAGCGGCTCGGCCGGCATCCAGGCGTCAGTAGAAGTTTCCGGCGTCAGGAACTCCGCCCGGGAATGTTCGGAGTCGGTCGAACATCGTTCTTCAG
Source organism: uncultured Acidobacteriota bacterium (assembly GCA_964484155.1). Lineage (GTDB taxonomy): Bacteria > Acidobacteriota > UBA6911 > RPQK01 > JAPXNP01 > DATKAT01. The sequence goes on along the minus strand of CAZAEY010000102.1, from coordinate 7,775 downwards.
CCGACATTCTGTCCAGCCCCATTTTTCCTGGACAGACGCTCGGCGAATCGTTTCGATCGTCGTTTTTCCAGACCGATTTTCGACGCACCGCATTCAGCTTCGTCAATCCGGACCCCTCTCGACCGGTAACGGTGCGAGTGGCGGTCTTTGAATCCGAAGGCCGGCAAGCTGCCTGCAAAGGAGAGATCGAAGTGCCCGCCAACAGTCGGGTCGGGCGCTTTCTGCATGAACTGGTTTCCGTCGGCGAAGGGGATCCCTGCGCCAGTTGTCTCCCCTGCGACGCGTTGCCGTCTCATGGATCCGTTCAGATTGACGCGGACGGCCCTTTCTCCGTCGGCGCCGTCTACGTCCTGCTTCCCGACGTCAAGCTGATGCATTCGCCCGTCGAAGTCGTCCGGTAACAGGCTTCTTCGTTCGCCGTTCCATCTTCTGGACTCCCGCCTACTGCCTCCACGAACACGGAACTCCCTCAAAATTTCAGCACCCTGCGGTAAACTGAGGCCATCATGAGATTGTTGATTCGCCTCAGCATATTGTTGCTGTTTTCAGGTGCAGTGAAGGCGTCGGACCTCTCGTTTTTCATCGGCTGGAATTCGCCAGGCGAACTGAAGGGACAGGCTGGCGAAAATTTCGACCTGACAGGAGCTTCGATTTACGGCGTGCGCTACGAGCGAGACTTCATGATGCTTCTCGGTTTCGAGCAGAATCTGACATTCAGCGACAAGTTTCTATCGCTGGAGGACGGTCCGAATGAGAGCGGTTTTCACTACGCCGCAAATTTAGTGCTGAACCTGCCCATAGCCGAGGAAGTCGTGCCGAATCTGGCGCTGGGAATGGGATTTTACAGACGATCCGGAGATTCCTTTCCCGACGCCGGATTCGGGTTTCTCACCAACTGGGGTCTTGGCGTCAAGTTCCGGCGTCTAGCTGGACCGGCCGGACTGCGAGTCGATCTGAGGCGAAGCAAGTTCCGAGGAGTGGAGCGTGAAAGCGTCACTTCGAGCGAAGCGTCCGCCGGCCTGATTTTTACTTTCTGAATTACCGGACGGCTCCGTGTGCGGTCTGGATTGCGGTTTCCGCGGGGCCGCCCAATCCACTTGCGTATGACAGCCATTCGACAGGAGGGTGAATATGCGATGAGAATCGGTCTTTGCATCGTTGTTGTAGCGGGCGTTCTGAAACTGAACGGAGCCTTTCTGGGAGCCGAACTCATGGAGCGGGTGAAATTCGGATTTGCAGACAACAACGGCGTGCGCATCCATTACGCCGAGTTGGGTGAGGGGCCGCTCGTCGTTCTCATCCACGGCTTTCCCGATTTTTGGTACGGGTGGCGGCATCAAATGGATGCGCTTTCCGACCGGTTTCGAGTCGTGGCCGTCGACCTTCGCGGTTACAACCTGAGCGACCGGCCAAAGGGAACCGAAAATTATTCCATGCCTCATTTGATGAGCGACATCGCGGCCGTGATCCGTCACCTGGGGGAGCAAAAGGCCGTCATCGTGGGACACGACTGGGGCGGAGCGATTGCCTGGTCGTTGGCGATGTTTCAGCCGGAGCTTGTCGACCGGCTGGTCATCTGCAATCTTCCTCACCCGCTTGGTCTGATGAGGGAGCTGGCCCAAAACGAGCAACAGCAGGCAAACAGCCAATACGCCCGGGATTTTCAACAAGAGGGCGCGCACGAGCGATTGACGGCCGAAGAATTGAGCGGATGGGTGCAGGACTCGGAAGCGCGGGTTCGATTTGTGGAGGCATTCCGTAGGTCCGATTTCGAAGCGATGCTGAACTACTACAAGGCTAATTATCCGAGACCGCCGTACCGAATGCCCGAAGTCGAATATCCTCCTGTGCGTTCACGCACGCTGGTGATCCACGGGCTGCAGGATCAATATCTGTTGCCTGGAGCCCTCAACGACACCTGGAAATGGGTTGACGCCGAATTGACGATCTTAACGATCCCCGATGCCGGGCATTTCGTTCAGCAGGACGCCGCCGAATTGGTCAGCGCCACAATCAGGCGCTGGTTGATTCGGGGGTCGGGAAGCGGAGGGCCGACGCCGTAGTTGACACGCCCGCTTCGGGCGGGTCGATTTCCGCTTCACCCTGGGCTGAAAATGTCTTGCCCCTTCGGGGCATCCGGCTGCGACTGCCCCTGTCGAAGGAAAAAACCCTTCCCCCCTGGGCGAAAGGAAACGCGTCGCCCGGTTCCCGGGCTCGGACGGTTTGTTGCTCGATCGCCACCCAAGGCTCCCGCCTTGTGCTGGTGATCGCCGCCCGTTTAGCGGGCTTCGGGGCTTGCGCCCCCGGGCCGCGACGATGAAGCCCGTGCCAGAGACGACGTAACGCCAGCGCTTTCCCGGGAGCGCGGGCATCCTGCCCGCCCCCAATCGCGCATCAGCGCGATTGTTTTGCAGCAGTTCGCAAGTGAGGAATTCGCGCCAACGCGCCCGGTCGGGCCAATGCCCCCGGTCGGACAGATCGCGCTTTCGCGCGATGACGTGGCGGGTAAGATGCCCGCGCTTCCAGAAAGGTTTGCGGCCCCCGGACTGCGTTGCCGGCTGACCGCAGATCCCTGTTGGACGACGCGCCAGGACTTCGATCACGGGCTGCCAAGCCTCCTCGACGTACTGCACGAGTACGATTTCGGGGGCCTTAATCGCGCGCCTTGCTTCCACGCCCCTTTCCGACGCCTCGCAACGGACCCGCGTACAATATCCGGCTAGCGCACGAAGATCGGATTGGCGAGAATCCAGGGCTTGCCGCGCAACAGGCGCGGCGGTTCGAGCAGGTGGGCCTCCAGCCTGTAAACGCCCGGAGCCTCCGCGGTGGCGAGGAATCTTCGTCCTTCCAGTTCCTGGATCGTCACTCCGTCCCGCAGGAGGCGAAACTTGACGGGAATGGGCGACTGAAGAACGAGCCGGCTGCCGACAGGAGCTGTGGAGCCCATTGGAAAGTTGCGGTCTCCCATTTCCGCGTGGAATGTGAACCCGGTCGGATCGGCGATCCGACCAAATGCCACGTATAGCGCTCCGTCCTCGATCAGTCGAACGACGTTGGCTTCGCTGGGCTCCAGACCCTGCGGGGCCGTCAGGTGGTTGCTCACAAAGCCGAGACTGTGGAGATAAGGATCCACCAGGATGGAGAACACGGCCTGGCCGGACGCGGTCTGCAGGATGATGCCGACGTTTTGATGGGCGTCGTTTCCGGCTACGCCGACGATTCGACGGTCCTGCAGCGTTCGATCCCAGGTCTCAATTCTCTCCGGAGTCAGCTCCCACAGGTGAAAGAAGAAAAGATCGCGGTAGGCGATGCGGTGGAACAGGAAGTTGATCCATTGAAAATAGGAGTTTCGCCGTGAGCCGTTTTCGTGAATGTTATAGATTTCCATGCCCGCGACTTCACTGCCGCAATTGGCTGAAAGCTCGGCGGCGATCAGCGGCCCCCCTGGGCCCAGTTCCAGGCAACCTTGGTTTTCGGTGCCGTGCACAACCACAAGGTCGGGATCGTCCATTCTGCGATAGGGCGAATCCTCCCGCGAGTGCTCGGTCATGACAAGGTAACGACTCCCGGTTTCCTTTGCGGCTTCGAAGAGTTCGGGATAGGTGGCCAGGCTGTGGCCTCCCAGAGCGGTGTGAAGGTGGATGGCCCCGCGCCAGTCCTGAAAGGGGACCGGCATCTCCTCCCGAGGCAGACTCTGCAGGTAGCTCGAAACAGCCCTGCTCTGACAAAGGGAATACAGAAAGGGCAGCTGCAGCAGAAATATCAGCAGGAAGAGCGTCTGGATCCGTCTCATGGGTCCATTCGATTATACGGCGCTTTCCTACGTCCCGGCGGGCGCGGACCACGTCTTGCCGCAGGTCCGATGTAATAAGTGCTGCCGATGTTGGAGAAATGACGGGAGGCTCGGTCTGGGGTCTTAAGGGGCGCTTCTGCTATGATGTCAGGTCTATGGCATGGTTCAAGCGTGAAAAGGCGGCCTTGAATCCTCCGACGGATGACGAACGGAGGGTGCGGACCGAGGGTCTTTTCACCAAGTGCGAGGACTGCAGAAACATTATCTGGAAGAAGGATTTGGAGGCTTCCCTGTGGGTCTGCCCACGGTGTTCGTTCCATTTTCGGATCGAGGCGCGAAAGCGACTGGAATTTCTGCTGGATGATGGACAGTATCGGGAGTTCAATTCCGAACTGCGCTCCGCCGACCCCCTCGCCTTCCACGATCAGAAGAGTTACAAGAGTCGATTGGAAGAGGCGATCCGAAAGACCGGCGTCAATGAAGCCGTCATCACGGCAGAAGGGAAGCTGCATGACTTCGCCATCAACTGCGCTGTCATGGAGTACGGATTCATCGGCGGAAGCATGGGCTCGGTAGTCGGCGAGAAGATCACCCGGGCGATTGAAAAATCGCTGGATGAAAGCCGTCCCTTGATCGTTGTCTCTTCCAGCGGCGGAGCCCGCATGATGGAAGGAGTCCTGTCGTTGATGCAGATGGCGAAGATCAGCTCGGCACTGGCCCGCCTCCATCGAGCCAGAGTTCCATACGTGTCGGTCTTGACCGACCCGACGACCGGGGGCGTTACTGCGAGCTTCGCGATGTTGGGAGACTTGAACGTAGCCGAGCCGAAAGCGCTGATCGGTTTTGCGGGACCGCGGGTCATCGAGCAGACGATACGTCAGACGCTGCCCGATGAATTTCAGACCAGCGAGTTTCTACTGGAGCACGGGATGTTGGATGCAGTGGTTCACCGCAAGGATTTGCGCGATTTCGTCGGGGACTGGCTGCAGTTTACGGCGAACTGAGAATTCGCCCCGCCGCCGCTGCTTTCATCCGCGCCCAAGGGATTCCGGCGCCCGGCATTTTCAGTTCACCCAGGCGTTTCAACTTTTTTCACGGGACCATAAGGTTCTAGGGATGAACTTCCAGCAGTGTCTGCAGTATCTCCAGAAGCGAGGCAACGAAGTCCTCACGATGCGTTTCGGCCTGAAGACGACGCGGCTGCTCCTTCAGCGGCTGGGCAGGCCTCATTTGCAGGTTCCTTCGGTTCTGGTGGCCGGCACCAACGGGAAAGGGTCGGTGGCGCGTTTTCTGGCCTCCATTTTGCATCGGGCCGGATATTGCACTGCATTGTATACCTCCCCCCATCTGGTGCGGGTGACCGAGCGGATGCGGATTTCAGGGGCCGAGATCGGCGAAGCGGCATTTGCCAAACATGTCAGTCGCGTGGTCGAGGCAGCCGCGCCCGATTTGTCTCCGACGTATTTTGAATTGCTGACTGCGGCCGCCTTTTGCTGGTTCGCCGAGAGGAGGGCCGATATCTCAGTGCTGGAGGTTGGAATGGGGGGGCGTCTGGACAGCACCAATGTCGCGCGTCCCGAATTGGCCGTCATTTCCAGGATAGGGATGGATCATCGGAGCATTCTGGGGGAATCGATTGCAGCGATCGCCCGGGAGAAGGCCGGAATTCTCCGCAGGACGAAGCGCGCCTGGACTGTCCCGCAGAATCCCGATGCGGCGGCTGCGTTGCGGCAGGAGGCGAAACGTTTCGGAACTCAACTGGAAGTGCTGAGAGGATTGAAAATCCTCGGGCAAGAGGAGGGAAGATTCCGTTTCTCTTTCCGTGGACAGGAGTACCGCCTGAACGCCCTTGGAGAATTTCAGGCAGAAAACGCCGGCTTGGCTCTGGCGGCAGCGATGGAGTTGAACGAGGCTGGCTTTCCGGCATCGCCGCAGGCGTTGAGAGAAGGAGTGGAGCAATGCCGAATCGAAGGGGCGTTGACGCGGGCGGCCGATTCTCCGCCCTTGTTTCTGGATGGCGGGCACAACCCGCAGGCGGCCCGTGCGCTAGCGGAATTCGCCGAGTCGTTTACCTCCCGGCCCCGGGCTCTCGTCTTCGGAATCATGCGCGACAAAGACGTTGCTGAAGTGTTGGAGGTTCTTCGCCCCTGCTTTGAAGTCGTCTTTTTTGTTCCGATTCGCTCGGAAAGGGCCGCCGCGCCCGAGGAATGCCAGGAGCTTTTCGGCGGCGGAGAAGTCGTCGGCGATGCCGTCGAGGGTCTGCTCAGGGCTCGGTCTCAGGGGCTGACGACCTTCGCGACGGGATCGTTTTACTTGGTCGGGGAATTGCTGTCCAGACGTGCGGAATGGGAATAGGTGGGCGCCGTCTTCCAGCCGGCGATTTGGCAATGACCGGCAAGGATGCCGGTCTACGGTGGCGCTCCGAGACTCCTTGATCGAACCCTAACGGAAGACTATATTTTCCAACTACATCGTGTTTAATATGAATACTTCAGTTCGGACAGCGATCCATGTCTGGCTAATGGTCCTAGCGCTCCTGTCGAGCCCTCTTTGGGGCCAGGCGAGTCTTCTGTTCAAGGACTGTCGAATCGTTGATGGCACCGGAAGCCCTGAATTTCAGGGCGACGTTCTGGTGGCGGGCGACGCGATCGTTGCGGTGGGCGAGAGCCTCGAAGAGGATGCCACCCGGATCGTTGAATGCCGCGGACGCGTCCTGGCTCCGGGATTTATCGATTTGCACAATCACTCGGTTGAAGGTCTGTTGCAGGAACCGACCGCGAAGTCGCTGGTTTCTCAGGGGATTACGACGATTCTGCTGGGAGCGGACGGAAGAAGTCCCTTTCCCCCCGCCTCTTATATGCACAAAATCGAGGAAACTGGGACTGCCGTTCATGTGGGGCTCATGGTGGGACACGGAACTCTCAGAAGGATGGTCATGGGAGACCAGTACCAGCGTTCGGCTGACGATTCCGAACTGGAGGCGATGGCCGGATTGCTGGAAGTCGGCCTCGAACAGGGCGCCTTTGGAATGTCGGCCGGATTGGAGTACGACCCTGGATTTTTCAGCTCGACCGCGGAGCTGATCGCATTGGCTTCCAGATTGCCCGCGCACCGAGGCTTTTACATGCCTCACGTTCGCGACGAGGAGGAAGAGATTCTGGAGGCGCTGGAGGAATCGGTCGAAATCGCGCGACGAAGCGAAGCGCCGGTGCACATTTCTCATTTGAAGCTGGGGAATCAGTCAGTTTCGGGGCGCACCGAAGAGGCCTTGGAGATCCTGAATCGAGCCCGGGAGGAAGGGATCGACGTTACGGCCGATGTCTACCCGTACGCAGCCTGGGCCAGCACGATCGCGGTGCTGATTCCCAGTCGCCGGTATGAGGATCTGAATGAGATCCGGGAGGGATTCAAACGCGCCGGCGGCGCCTCCAACATCATCATCACCCGTTATGAGCCAAACTCGCACTGGGAGTTCAAGAGCGTTCAGGAGATTGCCCAGGAAGGCGATCGGACGCCTGAAGAAGTTTTTCTGGAAATCTGGCGAAACGGCGGCGCATCGATCATCGGCCACACCATGACGTGGGACGACGTCAAGGCCTTCTACCTCTGGCCCAGTACCATGGTGGCCAGCGACGGAGGTCTCGACTCGCGCCATCCTCGAAAGGCTGGAACGTTTACCAGGGTGCTGGCGCGACTGGTGCGAGAAGATCCGCTGCTGACTCTGGAGGAGGCGATCCACAAAATGACGGGCATGCCCGCAGCCCGGCTCGGATTGGCGGATCGCGGGCGCATAGCTTCCGGATTCCGCGCCGACCTGGTCCTGTTTGCCTCCAAAACAGTGGAGGATCGAGCCACTTTCGAGAACCCGGACGCCCTTTCCGTCGGAATCGACCTGACTTTAGTCGACGGAGTCCCCGTCTGGCGCGACGACGCCGTTACGATGCAGCTCCCCGGAAAAGTCTTGCGAAATCGGGGGAGAAGG
>CAZAEY010000101.1:0-12879 GCA_964484155.1 uncultured Acidobacteriota bacterium | reverse complement strand
CGAACTTTGTCCTTGACACCGAACAGTTTCTTAAAGACGGATTTCTCAAACCCCTTCGTGGCGAGGCGTCGGAGAGGGGCGTGAATGCAAGGCGGGCGACGGAGGGGGTTGAGAAATGCAGGCTGGAAATCAGTACAATGAAGGAAGTCCGCTCAATGAATGGGCGGGCGTTTGAGGTGCATATGAAAAAGATGCGAGAGGAATTTCAGATCGACGAAGAATTCGATGCCGGCGAAGAGGCGACGGAAACCTCTTCTGAGGAATTGTTCGACCCCGGCACCGGCCGCAGCCCGACGGGGGAACTGGAGCGCCTGCGGGCCGAACGCGACGAATTCAAGGATCTGCTTCTCCGAAAGCAAGCGGAGTTCGAGAATTTCCGAAAGCGAACTCAGAAGGAGCGAGTCGAAGCGCGGCTCGACGCTCAAGCTGAAATCATTCGCGAACTCCTTCTGGTGATGGACGCCTGCGAGAAAGGTTTGGAAAGCCTTCCCGCGGAAGTGGCTTCAGATCCCGTCCTGGCCACCTATCAGGAAGGGTACCAGCTTCTTCTCAAGCAGTTGCAGGCTCTGTTGCAGCGCTTTAACGTGAGCGAAGTCGCCGGCGTGGGAGCGGCGTTCGACCCCAACGTTCATGAGGCCGTCGTCCGCGAAGAGAATACCCGGCGGGCTGACGGCGAAGTTCTCGAAGAGTACCGCAAGGGCTATTTGATCGGCGAACGTCTGCTGCGTCCGGCGCAGGTGAAGGTTTCGGTTAAGCCCGACGCCGAGAGCGGACGTTGAAGTTCGGCTGGGAAGAGGGCATGCCTCCAGCCGGCAGTCTCAAAGACCGCCCGGAAAGTTGCATTTCCGCGCATCGCATCTTACAGAACAGATCAGTGCGCCGAAATTTGATTCTAGCCGGAAATCAGCAGGGAGGCCGTGACCGGTGAAGCGAGATTACTACGAAATACTTGAGGTGGAGCGCAACGCATCGCCTCAGGAAATCAAGGCGGCTTATCGAAAAATGGCCGTTCAATATCATCCGGATCGCAACCCGGGCGACTCTGAAGCGGAAGAGCGGTTTAAGCTGGCGGCCGAAGCGTACAGCGTCCTGAGCAATCCCGACAAGCGCGCCCAGTACGATCGATTCGGTCACGTTTCCACTTCCGGAGGCGGATTCGGAGGCTTCGATCCCGATATCTTTGGAGATTTCAGCGACATTTTAGGGGATTTCTTCGGCTTCGGCGATATTTTTGGCTCTTCGCGCCGCCGCCGCAATCGGCCGCAGCGAGGGCACGACCTTCGTTACGACCTGACGATCGATTTTGAGGAAGCTGCTTTCGGAGTTTCCGCCAAGATCAAGATCCCACGGGCCCGCACCTGCGAGGCCTGCTCGGGATCGGGGGCCGACCCGGCGCATCCGCCGGAAGTCTGCTCCTCCTGTCGCGGCCAAGGCCAAGTCCGCTTTCAGCAGGGATTCTTTACAATCGCCCGCACATGCCCCACCTGCCACGGCAGCGGAAAGATCGTCAAGGAAAAATGCCGCGAGTGCGACGGGCAGGGGCGTCTGCAGAAGGAGAAAGTGCTGGAGATTCGAATTCCGGCAGGCGTCGACAACGGCGCCCGATTGCGCATTCCGGGCGAAGGGGAGTCGGGGGCCAATAATGGCCCGCCGGGAGACCTGTACGTCATCATCGCCGTCCGCGAGCATCCCTTCTTCCGACGACAAAACGAGAACCTCTACTGCGAGGTTCCGATCTCCTTTCCGCAAGCGGCTCTGGGCGCCGAGTTGAAAGTCCCCACTTTGTACGGCGATGAAAAGCTGAAGATTCCGGAAGGGACGCAGCCGGGAACCGTGTTCCGGCTGAAGGGCAAAGGGGTGGAAAGCCTGAACGGCCGCGGCAAAGGAGATCAACTCATCGCCGTCTCCGTCGTTACACCAACCAAGCTCTCCCGTCAGGAGAGAGAGCTGTACGAAAAACTCGACGAGATCTCCGATTCGCCCATGGAGAAGGCTTCCGGTGAAGGATTCTTCAACCGAGTCAAAGACATCTTTGGATGAATCCGGGAGCGTCTGGACCGTCGCTCGCATCCGAGTCCCCTCGAATCGCAAAGACGAAGTCGTCCAGATCCTGTGGGAGTTGGATACGCTGGGAATTGAGGAGCAGGAAGCCGAGGGTCCGCTGCTGCTGACCTATTTCCGAGTCGAAGTGTCTCCGGAAGCGCTGCGTCTCCGGCTCCAGGAGTCTTTCACCGAACGCGGGATCGAGCCGGTTTCCGTTCGGACCGGAAACTACCGGGCCGATCCGGCTGAGTGGATCCGCTCCTATCGAGCCTCGTTCCGGGGGTTCCCGCTGGGCCGACGCTTCTTCCTGTACCCGTCCTGGGAGGCTCCGTCCGCGGACGGTCGGATCCCCATTCAACTGGATCCGGGGCACGCCTTCGGAACGGGAACTCACGAATCCACACGGCTCTGTATTGAAATGCTGGAAGATCTGCTGCCCGGGCCGGAGGGCATGCTGGACGTTGGAACCGGCAGCGGCATTCTCTCGATCGCCGCCCGCAAGCTGGACCCGGCGCTTCACGCGTGCGCGCTGGACAACGACTTCCAAGCGGTCAGGGCGGCGCGGGAAAACTTTCAGGTCAATCGAGAAGAACAGGTTCTGCTGGTCTGCGGCTCCGTAGACGCCGTATCCGGCTCCTTTCCTCTCATCGTCGCCAACCTGACTTCCGCGATCATTTCAGAATTGGCCGACCGGCTGTGCGAGCTGGCCTCCGGTCAGCTCGTGATTTCCGGCGTGACCTCGGAACAATCGGACCTGGTGGTTGAATGGTTCGAGGCCGGGAGAAGCCTCCGCTGCCTGGAGCGACGGATTCTCAACGGCTGGGAGTGCCTGCGATTTTCAAGCGGGGAATACGGGACCAGGGAATCGACGTGAGCCTGTATCGCAGCTTTGCAGATCTGATCGAGGACAACCGGGCCCATTTGGCCTCCGACGAGGTGCGCCACCTGGTCCGGGTGCGACGCTTCTCTCAGGGCGACCTGTTTGAAGCCACCGACGGCAAAGGGCGCCGGTGCGTGTGCCGCCTGGAAAAGGACGCGGCGGGATGGTTTGGAGAGGTCGTCGAAGAAATCGAATCCGATCCGGAGTCCCCATTTCGAATCGTGCTGGCTCAGGCCCTGTTGAAAAAGGACCGCTTTGAATGGGTCCTTCAAAAGGCGACCGAACTGGGCGTCGCCGAGATCGTGCCGATCGTGACGCAGCGAACCGAGGTCCGCCTCGACGCCCGGCGCGAAGCCAATAAGCTGGCCCGTTGGCGGCGCATCCTGATCGAAGCGGTCAAGCAGTGCGGCCGCAGCCGGATACCAGAACTGGCGGCACCGATCGAGCTTGCCGAATTCGTCGCCGCTCCGCTGGAATTCCCGCTCTGGATGCTGGATGAAGAGGGCGGGGAATCTCTCGCCAAAGCGTCCCGCAGCCTCCCCGGACTTTCCGGCGCCGTCGTGCTGGTCGGCCCCGAAGGAGGTTGGGACGCGGAGGACCGCCGCCTCCTCAACGGGATCCCGGCCGTCTCAGTTAGCCTCGGCCCCCGCATCCTGCGAGCCGAAACCGCCCCCATCGTCGTCCTCTCCATCCTGCAGCACCTGTACGGCGACCTGTGATCACCCATTAATCGCATATTGCGCACGCCTCCGTCGCCCCGCAGCAGGAGGCGTATGCAAGATGCGGGCTAAGCGTCCTGGGACGGTCAGTATTTCCATCACCGGCTTTCCGCATCCGCCCGGTTCCGAACCGGGATTTCAGACTTCGAGTAACGTTCTCGAGAATTTCCTTTTGTAAGAAGACGAAACGGAGTGAATCTCGATGCCCCAAAGTCTTCCATGTCCGAAATACGCCGCCAAGTTGCCCTCCGAGCCTCGAGCCGTTGCCGGCCATCGCCGAGTGAAACGTCGCAATCCGGGCAGTGACTTTTTCAGGAGGGGAAGACATTCTTGCCTCCGGATCGGCCGACGGGACAGTGCGACTCTGGCGGACGGGTCCCTGATTCGGCGGATGAGATCGGAAAGACTTGGAATCCGGGTGAAGGCCGATCGGATTCCCCAGACTGGAAAGGAGTCGGGAACCATGAAGAAACGCTTGGCGAATGCGCTGTTGTTGGGGAACAGGTCGATCGAAAAGGCCGTCAAGATCGGATTGCTTTCCGTCCTGTTGATGGGTTACACGGTCGCCGGTGTCATTCCGGGCCGTTGGGATAAAGTGGATCGGCTGCCTGCCGGAACTGCGATCATTTTGGAAACCGCATCTCAGGGCGTCTTGGAGGGAACCCTTGCAGCATTCGATGATTCCGGTCTGACGCTGCATGTAGAGGATCGATTGGTGCACCTTCCTAAATCGGAGATTTTGAAGGTGTCGACCGGCGACAAGAGAAGCGGTTCAGGCGGCAAAGGCGCCTTGACCGGAGCGGCGATCGGCGGAGCGTCGCTTGCGCTCTTTCTCGCGCTTGCGGTTGCTGCTGACGATTGCACCCCCGGGATCCAAAAGGTCTGTGTGGGTCCCGGTCAGGGAGCCGCGGTCGGCGGAGCCATTGGAGGCGGCGTAGGCGCGCTGATCGGCTTCGGCGTGGCGAAGTCCCGCAAGTCCAGAGAAGTCTTGTACGTGGCCGCGCGTCCATGAAGCGCACGGTCTGGGGATCTTTCCAGGTATCTTTCAAGATTTTGCAGGGCTCCGCCAAATCGGACTGCCGAAAGGATGTTTTTTCAGTCGCGAGCCTGTTTACATCTGATTTTCACATAAGAAAGTACAGGGCAAAGCGAGGCAGAAATGATGAATCATTGCGCTGTTTTCCATAATCGTGTGAATCGATGCATTCTAGCGGCACTGGCTCTGGCGCTTCTCTCCGGCTGCTCCGTCCGCAAGTTGGCCATCAATTCCTTGGCCGACGCGCTGGCCGGAAGCGCCTCGGTCTACGCTTCCGATGAAGACCTCGAGCTGGCCCGAGAGGCCATGCCCTTCGGACTCAAGACCGTGGAAAGTCTTCTCGTCGAAGCGCCGCGCCACAGGGGCTTATTGATTACGGCTGCCAGCGGGTTCACCCAATACTCCTTCCTTGCTGTCGAATTGAAAGCCGAGGAACTCAGGAATTCCAATCCGCTGCGCTCGCAGGAACTGCGCCGCCGCGCCAAAGGTCTCTATCTTAGAGGAAGAAACTACGGCCTTCGCGCCATCGAACTCCGGCAGGGCGACTTCGAACAGCTTCTGCGCCGGGACCCGGCCCTGGCCCTGTCGCCGTTCCGTCCCGAGCACGTCGAGGAATTGTACTGGACCGCCGTCGCCTGGTCCGCCGCCATTGCCGCTGACAAGTCGGACCTGGAGCTGGTTGCCGATCTCCATCTGATCGAACCGCTCATTCGAAAATGTCTCGAGCTGGATGAATCTTTCGATCAAGGATCGATCCACGATTTTCTCATCTCGTTTGAAGGAGGTCGGTCCCAGGTTCAAGGAGGGTCGCCCGAACGCGCCCGCCGGCACTTTGAGCGGTCGATGCAGCTCTCTGCTGGCCGCCGGCTTGGCCCGTTGGTTTCGCTGGCCGAAACCGTATCCGTTTCCGAAGAAAACCGGGAGGAGTTCGAGGCCCTGCTCGGAAGAGTCCTGGCCTTCGACCTCGACCGGGCGCCCGAGCATCGGCTGGCCAACCTGATCGCGCAAAGAAGGGCGAAAATGCTGCTGGAGCGCACTGACGAACTGTTCTTTGACTTCGCGCCTTTGGATGAGCCGATCGACGCTGTTTCCCCCAAAGGCAAACAGCTACAGGAGGGATTCAAATGAAACATCAACGAGTCTTCTTGCAACTTCTGCTGGCGTTTCTATGCATCAACGGCCCTGTCTGGGGACAACAAATCGAGGTCCGGCTCGCCTCGATCGTCCCGAGGGATTCCAACTGGCATCACATCCTCAGCGAGATGGGGCGTCAGTGGGAGGAGGCCTCCGCCGGAAAGGTGCGGGTGCGGATCATCGCCGGGGTCCAGAGAGACGAGCCGGAACTCATCCGCCAGCTTCGGATCGGGCTGATCCATTCGGCCGCAGTGTCCACTGTGGGATTGGGGAGCATCGATCAGGCCACCCAGGCCCTGCACATCCCTCTCGCCTTCGCATCGCAGGAAGAGATGAATTACGTCTTGGACAGGCTGGCGCCTCGCCTCGAGCTCATCCTCGAGGACAGAGGGTACATCGTATTGAATTGGGTCGAAGTGGGATGGGTCTATTTCTTTACCAAGCGACCCGTCGCGCGTCCCGATGATCTGCGGCGGTTGAAACTGTTCGTCTGGAACACCGACGCCAAAGCCCCGGAACTCTGGAAGGCCGCGGGATTCCACCCGATCCCGCTGGCGCCGACCGATATCCTCCCCTCCCTGCAAACGGGCATGATCGATGCCGTGACGGCGCCCCCGGTGTTTCATCTGGCCAATCAATGGTTCGCCTTGACTCCATACATGACCGACATGCCGTGGGCGCCCCTTTCCGGCGCCACCATCATCAGCAAGTCGGCGTGGGAGAAGATTCCGCCCGAAGTTCGGCCCAGACTGAAGGAAATCGCCCGGGAGACGGGGAAACAGTTGCGGGGGGAGATCCGCCGGATGGAGGAGGAAGCCATCCGCATCATGGCTCAGCGCGGTCTCGAAGTCGTTCGGGTTTCTACGGAGGCGCGCCAGGAGTGGCAGCGACTCGTGGAAGCTCAGTATCCCCTGATCCGGAGGGAGTTGATTCCCGCTGAAGATTTCGACGAAGTGATTCGCTTGAGGAATGAATACCGTGCAAAGTTTGACAGCGCCGGAAACAGCGGTCAGTGACGCTATCCTTGCGTCCTCACCACCGTCACCGATCAGGAAGAATCGGTTCAGCCGATTCGTGCTGACGGCGGAGGACGGCCTGAGCGTATTTGCTTTGGCGGCGATCGTTCTGCTTCCTTTGATCGAGATCGCCGGCCGGCCGCTTTTCGGGCAGGGAGTGACCGGATCGATCGACTACGTCCGCCACCTGACTCTTTGGATCGGACTCTTGGGGGCCGCCCTCGCCGCACGGGAGAATAGGCATCTGGCCATCGGCTTGGCGGCCTTTCTTCGAGGCCGGTGGCAAAGGATCGCCGCAACCGTTTCTTCGATCACGGCGGCAGCCGTCTCTCTGCTCCTCGCTTGGGCGTCATTGGAGCTCGTTCTGGCGGAACGCGCCTCGGTCTGGATGCTGGGAGGCGTTTTCCCCCAATGGATGGCGCAGGTCGTCATGCCGGTCGGATTCGCCGCCATCGGATTCCGTTTCCTTTGGAAGACGCCGGGCGGAGCCTTGGCCAAATTCACCGCGGTTGCCGTCTGCGCGCTGGTTCTGACCGTGGCGATTCGCCCCTGGATTCCTCCCCCGGTTCTGTTCTGGCCCGGGATTGTTTTCTTCACTCTGGCCGCACTTGCCGGCTCTCCGATTTTCGTCGTTTTGGGCGGAGCCGCCCTCTTTCTCTTTCACCTGGACGCACTGCCGCTTGCCAATCTGCCCTTGGAAGCCTATACGCTGGCCTCGAATCCGATTCTCCCCAGCATTCCCCTTTTTACTCTGGCGGGAGCCGTCCTGGCGGCGGGGAAGGCGCCGCAACGCCTGATTCGCGCCTTTCGGGCTCTTTTCGGGTGGATACCCGGAGGCACCGCCATCGCGGCAATCGTCGTTTGCGCATTCTTTACGACTTTTACCGGGGGGTCGGGAGTCGCAATCCTGGCGCTGGGGGGACTGCTTTTTCCGGTCCTCGTGGGACAGGGATTCGGAGAACGATTCGCTCTGGGGAATTTGACAGCTTCCGGGGGCGTCGGCATCCTTTTTCCGCCCAGCCTGGTCATCATCCTTTATGGAATTGCCGCGCAGACGCCTATCGACGAACTCTTCGTCGCGGGAATCGTACCCGGGATCCTTTTGATCGGCATTCTCTCGATCTACGCGGCGTGGACGGGAATCAGAAATGCATCGACCCGCTCGAAGTTCGATCTCCGGGAGTCTCTGGCCGCCGTGTGGGAAGCGAAATGGGAAATCGCCCTCCCGGGACTCGTCCTCTTTGGAATTCTTTCGCCTTACGCGACCGTCGTGGAAACTGCCGCTCTGGCGGCCTTTTACGTGATCGCCGTGGAGGGATTGATCTATCGCGATCTCCGACTGTTGCACGATTTTCCTCGCATCTTCGTCGACTGCTCAACCATGGTGGGCGGAATCATCATCATCCTCGCCGCCGCCATGGGGCTGACCAGTTACCTGATCTTCCAGGATGTCCACGGTCTGGCGGCGGAGTGGGTCCAATCCGGAATTGAATCGAAATGGCTGTTTTTGCTCGCCTTGTTCATCTTTTTGCTCCTGGTCGGCTGCATGATGGATATTTTTTCAGCTATCATCGTGGTCGTTCCGCTGATCGCGCCCATAGCGGCGGCCTACGGGATCGACCCCGTGCATCTCGGAATCATTTTTCTGGCCAATATGGAACTCGGATATCTCACGCCCCCGGTGGGGATCAACCTCTTTGTCGGTTCGTTTCGATTCAACAAACCGGTCCTGGAAATGTATCGCGCGGCGATTCCATTCTTTCTCCTCATGCTGCTGGGAGTTCTGGCCATCACCTTCATTCCCGTCCTCTCCACCGGCCTCCTGGGACGCTGATCCGCGGACTCCCAGTGTCGGCTCCGATCGGTCGGGTCGGACCGATCGGCGGCGGCAACGCGCTGTACGCGACGCCTGCGCGGGCGGCTGCCGGCCCTGCTGGCCAAGTGGGAGCCGAAGGTCGGCTTCCGGGCGGCCGAGGTCCGCATTCGAAAGATGAAGACCGCTGGGGCTCCTGCATCAGCGACGCCAGGCGGATCCGGCTGAACCTGGAGCTGGTCAAGAAGCCCGCCTGGTGTCCGGAATTCATCCTCGATTTCGGCATAGACCCCTTTCCCTTTCCCGGGAGCGCGGGCATCCTGCCCGCCCCTGATCGCGCGGCAGCGCGATTGCTTCGAAGCAGATTGCGGGTGAGAAATTTGTTTGCAAACGTGCCCGGTCGCACAGATCGCGCCTTGGCGCGATCTGGTGGCGGGCAGGATGCCCGCGCTCCCAGAGGGGGTTGGGCCCCGGACTGCGATGCACCGCCTTGCATCCGCACCGTTATCCGTCCCGTCGCTACGAACCGGTGTGAGAAATGCGGGCTATGAATTTCAAGCTGAATTCGGAAATCGACACCCGAAACCCAGGGCCAAGGGAGTTCAAAGGCGCGGCAGACCTGAGACTTGGCATGACAGGGCAAGTTTCAGATCTGAGCGCGATGCAAGCCGTCACCGGCTCACATCCTTGATGCGGATATTTCGAAACTCGACGTAGTCGTTGTGCCCGAGAAATCCGACGTGTCCCTTTTCCCGCTGCAGACCGGGATGCTTTTCGAGGATCTCAGGGTCGGCGACGGAGTCGAGATCGAAATCTAAGATGTTCTCGCCATTGAGAATTACGTGGATTTGCCGCCCGACGGCGCCCACTTCCATGCGATTCCACTCTCCGGCAGTCTTCAGGACGCCACGCCGCGCGGCAGCGACGCCGTACAGCGACCCGTGATACTGCCACGGCTGCAGCTCGGCGTACTTGGGGGCGTAGTCGTCCAGGATCTGGATCTCCATGCCCGCATAGGCCGCGTCGCCCCCGAGAGGCGCCCGGATGCCGACGCCGTTGTTAGAACCCTCTTCCAGTCGAAACTCGAAGCGGAAGATGAAGTCGGAGTACTCTTTCTCCGTGAACAGATTGCCCCCGCCGCCGTCCGGACAGATCAGCAGGCCGTCGCGGACGATGTAGCCTTCCCCTCTGGGCCGCGCCAGCGTCCAGCCGTCCAGAGTCTCGCCGTCAAACAGACTCACGAATCCCTCCTCGACGTCGGAAGCTGTCGGGCCTGCGCATGCCGGGCCGAAAAGCGTCGAAAAAGCTAACGCCCCCATCAATGCCAATGTCGATGAAACTCTTTTCATAGCCTCTCTTTTTCTGAAATTCCCCGCGCGCCGACCGAATGCCCCTTGCTCAAAAAAAGCGGCAGATCAGCCCTCCAACTGAAGCAGCTCAGTGACCTTGTCGCTGACTCCCTGCAGGTAATCGCGATCCCCAGCCGGCAACTCGACGGTCAGGTAGCCGGAATAGCCGATGTCGTCAATGGCGGCCCGAACGGCGGGCCAGTTGATGCTGCCTTCGCCCAGCGGCACGAACTGGCGCGTTTGAGTGTCGAAGTCCTTCAGGTGAAACCGCACGATGCGCTCGCCCAGCGTGCGGATCCAATGCTGGGGGATTCCGTACATGACGATGTTGCCGACATCGAAGTAGGCTCGCAGCCAGCGGCTTTCGAATTCGTCCACATACCGGGCGAACTCCGGCGGGCTCAGGAGAAACCGGTTCCATACCTCCTCTACGGCGATGATTACGCCCAGCTCCTCTGCCAGCGGCAAGAGCCTGCGGATTTCCTTTTGAGAGCGCTCCCACGCCTGCTCGTAGGTGGTCTCCTCGTTGACGACGGCTGGAACCAGCAGGACCACGTCGGCGCCCCACAGCACGGCATTGCGCATCGACGTCTCCATGCCCGCGATGCTGCGGTCCACCACTTCCGGATCCGCGCTGGATAGAGGATATCTCCAGTGATCCATGTTCATGACGCTGTGAATCGGGATGCCGGCGGCTCTGGACGCCTCCGCGATTCCTTCCGCCTCACCCGCGTCTCCGACCGTCTGAGCTTCGATCCCTACGAATCCGACCTCTTTAGCCAGCTGAAATCGCTCCCGAAAGGGCAGCTCCTTGGGGAGCATGCTGATCAGCACGGACTTCTTCAGGCCCCGCGGGCTGGCCTGGCCGAACTGAAACAACCCGGCTCCCGCTCCGACAAATGCAGCGGCCTGCAAAAAATTCCTTCGGTTCCATGCGCTTGGCTTCGATGTTTCATTTTTCATTTCAGCCATTTATTAGATATTCGAAGTCAAGGGGTGTCAAGCGAAGGACTCCTCGGTCTGCAACCCATTTGCCGCGGAGCCAGCCGGGTGGTACCGTACCATTGACCGGGTGAAACGCTTTCGTGCGCTTCCGGGCTTGAAGGCCCGCGGCGCACTGGAAACGGGCATGCACCCGCGTTCGATGAAACCTTTGGGGAGACGAACCATCGAAGCAGTCGCCAACTGACTTTTTTTGGAGGGACAGGGAAATCATGGAAAAGAAACAAGGGATGGGCAGGCGTGAATTTGTCAAAAAGTCGGCGGTGTTTTCCGGCGGCCTGTTGATGGTCAAGCCGGAGACCGCCTTCGGCAGTCAGGCCAATTCAACCGTAAACATCGCGCTGCTGGGTTGCGGCGGTCGGGGGACTTCCGTCGCAGTCGACTTCGTCAATCACACGAATTCCCGCGTCTCGGTGGTCGCCGACATTCTCGCCGGTCAACTGGACGCCGCCGAAGAGCGCTTCAACCAGGTCAATGCAGACAAAGGTCGCGGCAAGGTGGAGCAGCGCTTTCGCGGACCGGACGCCCATCTGCAGGCGGCCGCCTCGGACGCAGACATGGTGCTGGTGGCAACTCCCCCGTATTACCACCCGGAGCATCTCGAAGCCGCCGTGGAGCAGGGAAAGCACGTCTACCTGGAAAAGCCGGTCGCGACCGACGTCGCAGGCTGCAAGAGAGTTCTGGAGGTTGGGAAGAAGGCCGACGGCAAGGTCAGCGTCGACGTCGGGTTTCAGATCCGCCGCGGCAAGCATTTCGCCGAACTGACGCGCAGAATCCACGATGGCGCTCTGGGCGACATCGCCTGCGCCCAGGGGTTCTATTTCGCCGGCGATCTGCCCCGGCGCGGAACGCCCGAAATGAGTCCCGCCGAGCGAAAGATCCGAGACTGGTTCTTCGACCGAGCCTTGAGCGGCGACATTCTGCTCGAACAGAACGTCCACATCATCGACGTCTTCAACTGGGTCTTGAAGGCGCATCCCCTTCGAGCCGAAGCGACGGCCGCCCGCAAGGTGCGGACCGACATCGGCGACGTCTCCGATCACTACGTCGTGACCTACTACTATCCCAACGACGTGCGCGCCAGCTTCATGTCTACGCAGTTCCTGCCGGCGTGGGGCGACGTCTGCTACCGTTTCTTCGGACCGGAAGGATTCTCGGAAGCCTTCTACGTGGGCGGAATCCGGATCCGGGGGAAGAACGAGTGGGAGGCCGGCGAAAGCGACGCTCCCGCGGGACAGCGCCCCGAGATCGATCCGCTGGGCGATGCGACTCCCAATAAGGCCATCGCCTTTATCGACAGCATCCAGTCCGGCAAGTTCCACAACGAGCTGAAGCACGGGACGGAAAGCTGCCTGGCCGCCATACTGGGGCGACAGGCCGCCTACGAAGGCCGCCAGTACACCTGGCAGGAGCTGCTCGACAGCAACCAGTCGTGGGAGGCCGATCTCGACCTGTCGCAGTTCAGTTGAGCGCGGCGGGGCTGAAGCAGGTTCCGCGGTTCAGGGGTTCAGAGATTCCGGACTTACAGGTTTCAGGTTTCAGGTTTCAAGATTCAGGTCGTCACTGCAATCCGAGGCCTCTGCCCCCCGGACCTGCGGCATGCACTCTGAATTCTGAATTCTAATTACTGACTCTTGACTCCCGTGCAACGCCACCGACGCGCCGCTATCCTCCGCCGCTGGAGGCGTATGGAGGATGCGGGCTCGTTCTGCGGACCCGTTCCGGCTGCACGAGATTCGTCCATGAACATTGACTCTGAACTTGCTCTATATTGTAGAAGTATACATATGAGCACGAAGAAAATCGCCGTTGACTCTCGAGTCTACGAACGGCTCGCCGCGGCCAGGCGAGAAGGGGAGTCCTTTTCCAAGGCGATCGATCGACTGC
>CAZAEY010000100.1:0-12899 GCA_964484155.1 uncultured Acidobacteriota bacterium | reverse complement strand
AGGCAAGCCGGCCTTCCATGCGATAGAATTCAGTTAGTAAAGATCTTTCAATCCGGCATCGCTTTTTTCCAGAATGCACCTTGCATGGGAGTGGGAAAATGAAACGTCTCTTGAAAACCCTGTTTGTTTTCGTTTTGATTTCCGGCGGGTTCGCCTGCGCGCCCGCAACCGACCCTGCGGACTTCGAAGAGTCGATCGCATTTGTGGACGTGACCGTACTGCCGATGGATTCCCAACGGACTCTCTCCGGGCATACCGTCGTGGTTCGCGGAGACCGCATCGTTGAGGTCGGCCCTTCCGAGTCGGTGGAAGCGCCTGCTAACGCTCTCGTCATTGAGGGGGAAGGACGGCACCTCCTTCCGGGCCTGGCCGAAATGCACGGACACATTCCCCCGCCGGACGCTCCGGAGGAGTACGTCGAAAACGTTTTCTTTCTTTACGTCTCCAACGGCGTGACGACGGTGCGGGGGATGCTCGGCGCTCCCGGGCAGCTTGAGGTGCGCGATAGGGTCCGCAGCGGCGAGTGGATCGGCCCCACGCTGTATCTGGCCGGACCCAGCTTCAGCGGCCAGACCATCCAGTCTCCCGAAGAATCGGAGGCCCGAGTCCTTCAACAGAAGGAGGAAGGATGGGATCTGCTGAAGATCCATCCCGGATTGACGCGGGATGAGTACGACGCGATGGCGCGGACAGCCAAGGAGGTCGGCATCGACTTCGCCGGCCACGTCCCGCAGGAAGTCGGCATCCTTCACGCGCTCGAGTCGGGTCAGCGCACCATCGACCATCTGGACGGATACATGGAATACTTCGACGCTTCCGACTTTCCGTTGCGCGCCGACCAACTGCGGCCGCTGGTGGAAAAGACGCTGGAGGCCGGAGCCGGCGTCGTGCCAACCATGGCTCTCTGGGAAACGATTCTGGGAGTTCCCACGCTGGAGAAGCTGGTCGAGTATCCGGAGCTCCAGTACATGCCGGAACGGATTCTCAACAACTGGAAGGAAGGCTACCAACGACGCCGTGAAAATCCGCCAGTGCCGCTGGAATCGGCCGAGCGGATCGTGGAAGGCCGCAACCACCTTCTCAAGGAGATGCAGAAGGCCGGCGTGGAGATTCTGTTTGGGACCGATGCGCCGCAGTTCTTCAGCGTTCCCGGCTTTTCGATCCATCGGGAAATCGCCGTCATGCGAGAAGCCGGTTTGAGTCCCTACGAGATTCTGAAGTCGGGAACCGCCGCCATCGGCGTCTATTTCGCCGAGAGCGACACGTTCGGCCTCGTTCAACCGGGCCATCGCGCCGACCTGATCCTGACGGAAGGAAACCCTCTGGAAGATCTTTCCGCATTGGAGAATCCGGCCGGCGTGATGGTGCGCGGGGCATGGCTTTCCCGGGCTGAAATCGACGAGCGCCTCGCGCAAATCGCGGGAGCTTCGCGGTAACAGGCTCGACTTCGAGAATGCCCGGCGCCGATTTGTTCGACGCGCCCTGCCTGTTGACAACCTGGGAATTTGTCGATAGCATGACTGACTATAAGAGCCTCACTATTTTACTTTAGTGTCCTGTTTCTAGTTCAAGAACGAGGTGTGGAATGAGAAAGTCCATCATCTTTCAATTGCTTGCCACACTGTTCATCATCGTCGCAGCTGCATTGATTCTCGGGCACGGTCATACCGCGTGCGACCAGTGCCACGCTCAATGCCAGCAGGCCTATGACAACTGCATCTCAGGATGCGGCGGCGATCCACAATGTGAACAACAATGCGGCCAGCAAAAAGGTGCATGCCACAACGAATGTTGGCTGGGACCATGTCAGACGTAGAGGCGCTGGCCCAACGGTTATCTTTGCTGAAGCTGCATCTCCGCTCAGCCGTGAGGTGAATGCCGTTTGCGGACGTCTTCCAAGAGGTTGAGGCGCTTTTGGATTCATTTTTCAGTCAATTGATTAGATGGGTGCCGAACATGATTTTCACAGTTCGCCTTAAACACGCCGGTTGGAGATGGCAATTTGCAAAGAATGGGAGGCGTCTCCTGCAAAGGTCGGGCGCGCCATTATTTTTATTTCTGGCCTTTTCCCTGACCGTTTCCGCCAATCCGGCCAGCGCTCATCAGGAAGAAGAGCCGCGTTTTGAAGCTTCGCACTTTTCCGTGCCCGTCGAGGTCGTTGTGACGGACCGGAGAGGTCGAATCGTTGCGAACCTGACAAAGGAGAATTTTCGGGTATTCGAAGACGGCGTTCCCCAGGAAATTGATTCATTTCAGTTTGTAACGTTTAAGGCGAGGCCGCCTGTTCAGGAGGAAGTAGCGGCCGACGCGATCTTCGAAACTGCCCCGACGGAGGATCAGGCGGATTCGGCTGCCAAATCGGAATGCTTAAGACTGAACTTTGTCGTTTTTTTAATCGACTTGGCTGGCACGCCTTTCCACAACCAGCAACGCGTGATCGATTCCGTTGCTCAGCATCTGAAGGATCGGGTTCAGCAATGCGACCGGAGAGCTGTATTTGCAGTGGGAAGAACTTTCCATATGGTCCACAATTTCACCAACAGCGCCCAACGTTTGTCAGAAGCAGTCTCCGGAATGGCTCCCATGGATTCGCAGAGAGCCGCGACTTCGGTGCAACCCGAGGCGGCCGTCCCGCGTCATTTGTCGCAAAGCGACCTTGCTGAGAGGACCGCTCAGGTGGATGAACTTCATGGCGAGAATCCACTGGCGGGATACGGTCCTGAGCTGCTTGCCACGCTTGCGGCAGGGAGAACGGTCGACAGTTACCGACGAATGCTTTCCCATATTGACGAAAGAGAGGGTCGGTCGCTTCTGGGTGCGATTGAGGCGCTCGCTCGGGGCTTGGCCGAAGTGCCGGGACGGAAGAATATCGTTCTCTTTTCCCAAGGTTTCACCGTGGGAAGTCCGCTGGAAGAGGCTTTCGAAAGGGCGATCAATCGAGCCAACAATTCCGGCGTCTCCATTTATGCTATAGACTCGCAAGGCCTTACGACCGGAGAGCTTCGGGAAGACAGCCGCCCGAGAACGGAACTGTCCGAGTCTAGCCCGACTCATGACGCTTCAAGTCCTCTGTCCAGGACGATCGGAGGAAGCCGAATCGACGCGCGGGGCGGGGACTCCCTGTTTGACCGTGCGAGAAGCGCAGGATCGGACGCCAAGGAAAGCGCATTGCGCCATCTGACCGCCTCGACGGGCGGATTCTCAGTTCATCGAACCAACGATTTCACCAGGGCGCTGTCGCGAATCGACGAAAATCTGAGATCGTATTACCTATTGGCCTATCAGCCCTCTCGACCACAGATGGACGGAAGCTATCGGACGATCGAAGTTCGAACGGCCGGGATTCGAGACGACTACACTCTTCACCATCGAACCGGTTACGTCGCCCTTCCGCCCGGCATGGAGATTCTTTCGCAGGAGGAGTTTCAGGTTCTGAATTCTCTTGAGAGAGGCGAAACAGCTTCGCTAATCGAAGCGTCGATGCAGGGCGGCTGGTTCCATGTGAGCCGGGAGACTGGCGTGCTAGTGCTGAGCCTTCAGATGACGCCGGATCATCTGCTGTGCGCGGATTCTGAAACGGTGGCGATCGATCCTGAAGCCGCTGGAAATTGCCTTGTCGATCTGATGGGCTTGGTGCGGGACGAACTGGGGTTTCCGATGCAGAAATTCGGCTCGCTTGAATATCCAATCATTGACGGGCCGCGGCCCGACGCGTCCGGGAAGGCGGGCGGCTTTCGCACCCACATGGCACTGGAGCTTGCGCCGGGAGCGTACACGGTTCAGGTTGTTCTCAGGGATCGAATCGGAGGAGCGGCGGGATTCGTCCAGCGGCCGTTTCGGCTTTCGGAGTTTAGCGAGCCTCTGGCGCTCAGTTCGGTGGTCATCAGCGACACGGTAACGGCCGCGGGCACAGGGGACGGTTTCCTGACCGTCGACGATGTTTCGGTTATTCCGACCCCCGAACCGACATTTCGATCCGGAGAGAAGCTGGTCTATCTCTTTAAAGTTTACGTGACTGCGGAAGAGCCCAGGGAGGCGGAATTCGAAGTGATCGTGGAGGCTCGGCACACGGGCCGCAGCCAACCGATCAGGCTGACCCGCGCCACCGTGAAAAAAGAGTTGCAGGCTGGATTGACAACCATACCCTTTGCTCGCTTCGCGCAGTTGGATGGTCTGGAGGCCGGGACGTATCTCGTGGATGTCCAAGTTCGGGACCTCGATACCAGAGAAGAAGCAAAAGTCCGAAGCATGTTTCGGATCGAGGAGTAGCGGTCTCACCAATCCCGCGACTTCCCGCCGCGGGCTCCCCTCGAGGAAAGATCACCTCCTTTCGGTTGCTGACGACGCGGAATCGGGACACATGGTAAGGGCCGGCCTACTCTCCTTCGTCCTTGAGTAAAGGCACCAGCACCTGGTAGCCTCTCTCAGCCGCTTTTCCCAGCTGCCGGTGATTGCGATACCCTTTATCGGCCACCGTTTCTTTGGCTGCCTCTCCTGGATTCTCCTGCACCTTCCGCAACATCGACTCCAGCAAATGAGAGTCGCATGGATCGGACATCATCTCGGCCTGCACAACGATGCCTTGCTTGTCATCCACCACCGGCTCGGTGTTATAGCCCAGTCTTTTTCCTTTCTCTGTGCGCATGATCCGGGCCTCGGGATCTCGCCGATGAAAATGCTTTCGATTTTCCTTTTTCAGCTTCTGCAGCTGTTCTCCGATCCTTCAGCTTGTAGGCGTAGGTGGCGCTGATACCATGTCTGCGGCACACCTCCCCGTGCGACAGCTTTCCCGACAGCAATTCCAGCGCGATCTCCAGTTTCTGCTCCTTCGTAAACTTCGACACCTTTGGCATGGCTTCCTCCGTGTTGTGGGGCCGGGACCGGCTCCGGCCGACGGCCTCCGCCGGCCCCGGCCCGTTTTTAATTCCACCCTATCAGGTGTCTCGCTCCTTGAGGGGGGCACTATAATGACCGCCCGCTTTTCCCTCATCGTCAACTTCATTGACCGCCCCTTTCTTCCAGGCGGCCATCGTCTCCTTTTCTCTCCGATTTCGGGCAATTTTTCTCGTGACGCTACGATCCCCTTTCGGGCCCTCTTATGATGAGGCGATTCGGGGCCTTGAATTGGTGCGTTGCAAAGACGTACACTCGACGTGGAATGACTCGTTGTCCGGTTCAGGAGAAACGCCCGTGAAAATGTTTTCCGCCTTCTTTTTCGCTTTTTTTGCCGCCGCACTGCTCGCCAACGGCTCGAACGTCGACGTCGGAGACCCGGCGCCCGATTTCAGGCTGACCGGATCGAACGGCGAACGATACTCTCTAGAACAGTTTCGCGGAAAGAAAAACGTCGTGCTGGCCTGGTTCCCCAAAGCCTTTACCGGCGGCTGAACGTTGGAATGCATATCGCTGCGGGACAGCGGTGAAGCCATCTCCCAGTTCGATGTCGCATATTTCGCCGTCAGTGTCGACGACGAGGAAACCAACCGGAAATTCGCCGAGTCTCTGGAGGCCAACTATCCGATCCTGAGCGACCCCGACAAGTCCGTCGCCGAGGCCTACGGAGTGCTTCACGAATCCGGCAATTTCGCGATGCGCTGGACCTTTTACATCGATAAAGACGGATTCATCCGCCACATCGACCGCGAAGTCTCCCCCGCGACAGCCGGCCAGGACCTCGTCGCCCGCCTCCAGGCGCTCGGATTCTAGCGGGTGCGTCGCGCGCCTTGCATCCACGCCCCTCTCCGACGCCTCCTGACGGCGGGGTTTGAGAAATGCGGGGTAGAAACTCAGGCTCCCTACTTCAATAGATCCTCTTCGTCCGAGATCTCTCTTTCGGCCTCGATCTGCTCCTCGAGGTGGGTGTCGACCGAGACGTCCGCCTCGTGCGGGAGGGATGGCTTCCGCGTCGGTTTTTTTTCGGGGGTCTTCCGCTTTTTGGGGACCTCCTCAGTGCGCACCAGGTAGGCGGGTTCGGGCATCTCGATTCCGGCCGCGTCGAAGGCCTCTTTCAGCCTTCGGATTGCTTCGCTTCGGGCCTTTCCGAAGTCGGCGCGTCGCTGATCGACCCATCCGAAGCAGCGAATCGTCACGCTGGAGTCTCCCAGGGCGTCTACCAGCACGCGCGGCGCCGGATCGGGCAGCACGCCTTCGGTGGCCTTCAAAACGCCCATCCCTTCTTGAATCACTCTGGACAGATTTTCCTGAACACCGACTCCCACGGTGAATTCGAATCGTCGCAGCGGGTTGCGCGTGAAGTTGACGATCGTACCGGTAAAGACCGCGGCGTTTGGGATGCGCAGGTGATTCCCGTCCAGCGTCATCAGAACCGTGTCTCTGGAGGTCAATCGCACGACCTTCCCTTGGTGCTCTCCCAACCGGATCAGGTCGTTGGGGGCGAACGGCTGTCGGATGGTAAGGATCACGCCCGCCAGATAATTTTCAATGATGTCTTTGAAAGCGAAGCCCAGGACGATGCCGGCGATCCCCGCCGTTCCCAGCAGCGCGCCGATCAGAGCCGTCACACCCAGGATCTCGGAGGCCAGCGCCAGGCCCAGAAGGAAGATCAGCGCTTGCGCGCCCTGCCGGACGCGGGTGCGTATGAAATGATGCTGGGCTGTCCCCACCGGCAGCCGGTCCCAGCGACCCACGATTCGCGCCAGAATCCAGAAGGCCAAGACGACCAGCAGCGCTACGAGCAGGACCGGAAGAAATCCGAGAAAGTCCAGCAGATACTCCTGCGCTTTCTCCACGGCCGGCGCCAATCGACTTTCGATCTGCCGCGTCGCCTTGATTCGGTTGTCGACCCAGAGGATTTCCGAAAATCCCGCCGCCAGTTGCTCGGCGCGCTCGCTGGTTTCCCAGAAAGTGACTTCTCCGTTGAGGAAAGCTACTCCCTCCCGGACCTCGACCTGGAGCCCCTGGAATTCGGGAATCACATCGAAGATGGCCTGCAGCCGCTCCTGAGCCGCTTCATCCGACTCGGCACGGTGGCGGACAAGTGATTCCGACTCGAGTTCCGGTTCTTCCGGCTCCTCCTGCTGCGCAGACAAGGGCTGCCCGACCAGAATCGAGAACAGGAGCGCCCACGCGATCTTTCCTCGAGTATTCCCTGCAATGCCCAGTTTCAAGGTGCCTTCCAACTGAAACAATTCAGACTCGCCTTTCGGAGTCGTTTGCCGGAACGCCGCCGCAAGCGCGCTTCCGGCGAGCTCGCGATCTCGGCCCGG
Source organism: uncultured Acidobacteriota bacterium (assembly GCA_964484155.1). GTDB lineage: Bacteria > Acidobacteriota > UBA6911 > RPQK01 > JAPXNP01 > DATKAT01. The sequence goes on along the minus strand of CAZAEY010000100.1, from coordinate 5,673 downwards.
GCCGGAACGATACCGCCACCCAGACCGGCTCGTCGATTCCCCCGCCCTGCCTGATTCATGGTACAAGAGAAACCTGAATTGTCGCACGCGCGACGCAGGAGGGCCAATGCGAATCGAAAGTCGCGTCAAGGAGGGCGTAGTCATTTTGGATTTGTCGGGAAAGATCCGCATCGGCGACGAAACGCAGGTCTTGCGAACTCAGATCAATTCGCTGACGCAGGCCGGCGTTCAGCGAATCCTGCTGAATTTGAAATCGATCTCCGACATCGACAGTTCCGGAATCGGAGAACTGGCCAGCGCTCACGCCACAGTTTCCCGGAAAGGAGGGCAGCTCAAGCTGGAGCATTTGAATCACCGGCTCTTGAAGCTGCTCGCGATGACCAAGCTGTTGACGGTTTTCGACGTGTTCGACAACGAGGAGGAGGCGGTGGCGAGTTATTACGCTTAGCTGCCCGATCCGGTCTGCACGTGTCGATTTACGCGATTGGCGACGTTCATGGCTGCATGCGGACTCTGGAGGATCTGCTGTCCGCGCTCCCCTGGAGTCCCGAGAGGGATCATCTCTGGATGGTCGGAGACCTGGTCAATCGCGGCCCGAACTCCGTCGAGGCTCTCCGATGGGCGGCAAGCCTCGAGCGTCAGGGCCGATTGACGGCCGTTCTGGGAAATCACGATTTGGCGTTACTGGCCACCTGCTACGGAGTCCGGGCTCCGGAACCTGGAGACACCTTTCAGGATGTCTTGGCTGCACCCGACGCCCCGCAGCTCTGCGACTGGATTCGCCGGCGGCCGCTGCTGGTTCGCCGCAATTCCGACTGCCTCATCCACGCCGGCATTCTTCCTCTCTGGAGTCTGGACGACGCGGAGAAGCTGGCCCGGCGGGTGGAACGCCGGATGGCTCGAGATGATTTCTCCGAATTCCTGAAGGCAGCCTTTAACCGCAACCGCAAGACAACGGACCCGGAGCGGGCGTCGAATGCCGAAGAACGAAACGCGCTCAGCGTCTTTACGCGGATTCGGCTCTGCGATCGTGCGGGCCGGATGCTGCAGGGATTTACCGGCCCTCCAGAAGAGGCGCCGCCGGGAGCGCGGCCCTGGTTCGCCCTTCGACCGCCCGAGGAGGGCGTCCACTACGTTTTCGGCCACTGGGCTTCGATGGGAATGCGGATGGACGACCATTTCAGCGCCCTCGACGACGGCTGCGTCTACGGCAAAACGCTGGCGGCCATTCGACTCGAGGACCGCCGCGTCTTTCAGGTCGCAAGCAGGATGTAGCGTGCTGGGTGCTGCGGTCCCGGGTTCGGCGTTCGGCGTTCGGCGTTCTGGGTTCCGCGTTCTGGGTTCCGCGTTCTGGGTTCTGGGTTCTGGGTTCCCGAGATTTGAACACTGAATTCTGGATTCTGGATTCTGTATTCTGAATTCTGAATTCTGTATTCCTGTATTCGTCCCTACTGGCTCCTCACTCCCGGCTCCCCGCTTCCCAGCAGCGCCACTTCGCGATGCCGGAAGCATTCGATCAAGTGATCGTTGACCATTCCGACCGCCTGCATGAATGCGTAGCAGATGGTGGGGCCGACGAATCGGAACCCGCAGGCCCGCAGCTCGCGGCTCATCGCTTCCGACTCGGGGGTTTTGGCGGGAAGCTTTGAATGCTCCCGCCACCGGTTCTGAATCGGCCGACCGCCGGCGAACCGCCAGAGCCAATCGGAAAAGTCGATTCCCCGCTCTTTCAACTCCACGAAAGCGCGGGCGTTGGCCACTGCGGATTCCACCTTCAGACGATTGCGCACGATCCCGGGATCTTGAAGCAACCGCTCGATTTTCTCGTCGTCGTACCGCGCCATCTTTTCCGGGTCCAGCCCGTCGAAGGCTCGCTCGTAGTTCGGCTGCTTGCGCAAAATCGTAATCCAGCTCAGCCCAGCCTGGGCTCCGTCCAGAATGAGCTTGGCGAACAATCGTTTTTCGTCCCACTCGGGAACTCCCCATTCCCGATCGTGATAGCGGACGTAGAGGGGATCGCTCCCGCACCACCCGCAGCGCCGTGGACTTGCTTCTTTCATCTGCAGGTCTGAGCCGCTTCCAGGTTCCTATTCAGAGGGGACCGGCATCCTGCCGGTCATTTTCCAAATCGCGGGCCGGATGCCCGCGCTGCCGCGGAGGGAGCCCCTCCTTCCGCGCTGATCATTAAATCCGCCCGCCTTTTTTCTGAAACTCCTCCGCCTTTTCGCTCAGACCCTTTTGGATCGCGTCGTGCGGGTTCAAACCGGATGCGGCGGCGAATTCGCGCACCTCCTGCGTGATCTGCATCGAGCAGAATTTCGGACCGCACATCGAGCAGAAATGGGCCGACTTAGCGCCCGGCGCCGGGAGAGTTTCGTCGTGGTACTCCCGGGCCCGTTCCGGATCGAGCGACAGATTGAACTGATCCTCCCAGCGAAATTCAAAGCGCGCCTTCGATAAGACGTTGTCTCTCAACTGCGCTCCCGGATGCCCTTTGGCCAGATCGGCTGCGTGAGCCGCGATCCGATACGCGATGACGCCCTGCCGGACATCCTCTTTGTCGGGAAGTCCGAGGTGCTCCTTCGGGGTGACGTAACAGAGCATGGCGCAACCGAACCAGCCGATCATTGCCGCACCGATCGCCGAAGTGATGTGATCGTAGCCGGGAGCGACGTCGGTTGTCAGCGGTCCCAGCGTATAGAACGGCGCTTCCATGCACTCCTGCAGCTCCTTCTCCATATTGACCCGAATCAGGTGCATCGGTACGTGCCCAGGGCCCTCGATCATCACCTGCACGTCGTGATTCCAGGCGATGCCGGTCAATTCCCCCAGCGTCCGAAGCTCGGCGAATTGAGCTTCGTCATTGGCGTCGGCGATCGAACCCGGGCGCAGACCGTCTCCCAGGCTGAAGGAGACGTCGTAAGCCTTCATGATTTCGCAGATTTCTTCGAAGCGGGTGTACAGAAAGTTCTCCTGATGATGAGACAGACACCATTTTGCGATGATCGACCCTCCTCGCGACACGATTCCGGTCAACCGGTTCGCCGTCAGCGGAATGTATCGGAGCAGTACGCCGGCGTGAATCGTAAAGTAATCGACGCCCTGTTCCGCCTGCTCGATCAATGTGTCGCGAAAAATCTCCCATGTCAGCTCCTCCGGCCGGCCCCCCGCTTTTTCCAGAGCCTGATAGATCGGCACGGTCCCGATGGGAACCGGAGAATTCCGAAGGATCCACTCCCTGGTTTCATGAATGTTGGCGCCGGTGGACAGATCCATCACGGTGTCGGCGCCCCAGCGGGTGGCCCAGACCATCTTCTCCACTTCCTCTTCAATGGAGGAGACGACGGCGGAGTTGCCGATGTTTGCGTTGATCTTGACCAGAAAATTGCGGCCGATGATCATCGGCTCCAGTTCGGGGTGGTTGATGTTGGCCGGAATGATGGCTCGGCCCCGAGCCACTTCGCTGCGTACGAACTCCGGTGTGATTTCGGACGGAATCTCGGCGCCCATTGGATGGCCCGGATGCTGCTGCCAGATCCTGGCGTCGCCGCTTCCCTGCCTTTTGGACTCCTCCCGGGCCTGATTTTCGCGATGCGCGATGAACTCCATTTCCGGGGTGATGATTCCCTGTCTCGCATAATGCATCTGTGTAACGTTTTTGCCTGGAGCCGCCCTTCGAACGCCCGGGAGCGTCGGAAACCGAATAAGATCCAGATCAGCGTCCCCGTTCCGCATCCGACCGAAGACCGAGGAGGCCTGCTCCATGCGCATGGTGTCCCCGCGCCTTTCGATCCAGTCTTCCCGAAGGCGAGTCAGGCCGCGGTGGATGTCGACTTCGGCCGCAGAATCGGTATACGGCCCCGAAGTATCGTAAGCGAAGAAGCGCGCCCTGGCGTCGCTACGGCCCTCGACTTCCTCCTGCAAAACGATCTCCCGCATCGGAACGCGCACGTTCCCACTTTCGATATACGTTTTGCGAGACCCGGGAAACGGCCGACAGGTAATTTTCGCCTCAGGGATCCGTTCTTGCTTCAGGCTCTTTGAACTCACGCTGCGTCCTTTCCGGAGGGCTTCGCTTGCGGCTGGCGGCGAATGCGGATGACGCCGATGGACATCTCGCTTTCCCTTCGCCGGCATTACCCGGATCAGGTTCCGCCCGAGTCGGTCGGGCGGCGGCCCTAACAGCCAGGGGTCGATGAAACAGGTCATCCTCTCAGCCGGGTCTCCAGCTCCCCCAAGCGCTACACCTCGCTCTGACCTTCAGCTTAATCGGAAGGGCTGAAAACTTCAATTCGGCTACCCTGGCGATCGCGCGGTTTGCATCGCAAATTCAGCTGGAGAATAATCTGTCCGCTATGCGCAAGCTCTCTGGGCCCGCATGCAAACTACTGACTCTTCTGGCCGGATTGCTGCCCGGCGTGATCGGCTGCTCGCCAGGCGTTGGAGAAACCGGGGCGGTTGTAGAGGCGACGATCGAAGTGGAAGGCGGTTCGATGGATCGGTCCGGGCTGGTCGCGGGCATCGACCTGCCGGATCGCTTCGCAGCCGGACCCGTGCAAATGCTGGACGAAGCCGGCCGGTTGGTTCCCTCTCAGGTCGTGGCCGGGAAGCCTCCGCGAATCTACTGGCGGCTGCCGGAATCGTTTCCGGCGGAGACCCGCGCCCGCTATGCGCTTCACGCCGGGGCGCAGGAAGCGTCCCGGGCAGAGCGGGTGCGCATAGTCGACACCGGACGCTCTCTCCAGGCGCAGGTTGGAGAGGCTGCCGTGTTCGATTATCGCTACGAAACAGTCGGTCCGCCCGTCGAGCTCTCTCCGCTGCTGGCTCGAAACGCATACATCCACCCGGTCCGCTCTCCGGCGGGCGCGATTGTGACGGGGGACTTCGAGGCGCACGGACCCCATCAACGCGGGATCTGGCACGCCTGGACGCGAACAGAGTTTCAAGGCCGCTTTCCGGACTTCTGGAATCTGCATGAAGGCTCCGGCGCAGTCCGCTTTCAGGCGGCGTCTGAGGTTTATTCGGGAAGCGTTCTGGCAGGCTTTCGCGTCGAACACGAACATGCGGACCTATCCGCTCCGGATGGTCCCGAGCCCGTTCTCCACGAATCCTGGGACGTGACCGTCTTCCCTTACGATTCCTTCTTCGTCTTCGAAATCGATTCCCTGCAGAGGCCGGCATCCGCCCATCCCTTGAACTTGCCCGAGTACCATTACGGAGGGATGGCCTTCCGCGGACGGATGAAATGGGCCGAAAAGGGCGCCCGTTTTCTCACCTCGGAGTGGCTGACGGATTTGGAGGCGGACGGCACGCGGGCGCGCTGGTGCGCAGTCTGGGGGGAAGCTGAAGTCGGGGCCTCAGGGCTTGCGATACTCGGACACCCGCAGAACTTTCGCGCGCCCCAGCCGCTGCGAATCCACACAGAGTATCGCTATTTCGCATTCGCGCCTCAGCGGCTGGGCGCTACGGCGATCCAGCCGGGCCGCCCCTATCGGAGCCGTTTTCGTTTCGTGGTCTTCGACGGCCCTCCGGATGTCGAACTGCTGGAGCGCCTTTGGAATGATTTCGCCGAACCGGCGAAGGTGCTAATCGCAGAGACTCAGCACCCCGATTCCGGCGGATAGCTGCGGTCGCAGGATGGGAAGGCGGAACGGGGGGAATTGGAGGCGGGAG
>CAZAEY010000099.1:0-12917 GCA_964484155.1 uncultured Acidobacteriota bacterium | reverse complement strand
CCTCCCTGAAGCTGATCCGCCGAACCGGCGAATTCACTTAAGATTAACACGCCGTTCTCCTCTACGTTGCAGGCGCAGTATTCCTTCGAGACCAGGTTCATTCCGTCCTTGATGGGAGTTACAAGGGCCATTTCCGCCGTCCGGTAATAGGCCAGCAGTTCATTTCGGTCCAGACTTCGATAAATATAGTGCACGGGAACCCAACCGGAGCGCGTCAACTCTCCGTTAATCCGGCCCACCAACCCTTCGATTTCCTCCCGCAGCTGCGCGTATTCCGGGATGTCCTCGCGACTGGGCACCACCACTTGCACCAGACTCAACCTCTCCTGCAGCTCCGGGTACCGCACGAGAGCCTCTCGAAAGGCGGCCAGCCGGTAGGGAATGCCTTTGGTATAGTCCAGCCGGTCAATTCCCAGCACCAGCTTTCGATCGGGAAGCTGCTCGTGGATGTACCAGGCCAGGTCGGCCACTTCGCTGCTGGAGGCCGCCGAAGCGAAATCCTCAAAGTCGATGCTGATGGGGAAGTACCCGACCCGAATCGTCCGGTCTCCCAGGCGCACCGATGCGATCCTGCCTTTCTCTTCGATTTCGGCGTCGGGAACCACGCCTTCGACGCAGCGCAGAAAGTTCCGGCTGTCGCGCTGCGTTTGAAACCCGATGAAGTCGTAGCGAAGCAGACCCTCCAGAATCTCAAGGCGCCAAGGGAGGAGCAGGAAGATGTCTTGCGGAGGAAAGGGGATGTGGAGGAAAAATCCGATTCTGGACTTGACTCCCTTGCGATGCAGCTCGGCCGCCATCAGCATCAGATGATAGTCGTGGACCCAGATGTAATCGTCCGGCCGGGCGTGATGCGCCGCCACGTCGGCGAACTTTCGGTTGACTTTCTGATAGGTCCTCCAGTACTCCGGGTCGAAGTTGCACAGAGTGTGAAGGTCGTGAAAGATGGGCCAGGCCACTTCGTTTGAGAATCCCAGATAAAAACCGCTTTCCTCCTCGGCCGTCAGCATTACCGAGTGAAGTCGGTATCCGGATTCCAGGCCTGCCCGCTCCACCGCTGCCTCAAGCCCGTCCGCTGACTCCTCAGCAACTCCCGGCCAGCCGATCCATAGCCCGCCCCGATCGCGCAGAACCGGAACCAGCGCGGTCACCAGTCCTCCTGAGCCGCCAGTGATGAGCCACCCGCCGCTTGGGTCCGGCTTGAATACGACCGGCAGCCGGTTTGAAACCGTAATCAGCCTGCCGCCGGGCTTCGCTTTCCTTTCTTCCGCCATACCCCTTCCTTTTAGGAACTCACGCTTTGCGGGCCGGTTCCGGCACGATCCCTTCCTTCGTCTCCAGGTGCACCGTTCGCGTGGGAAATGCGAAATTGATCTCTTCAGCCTCAAAGACCCGGTAGATTTCGAGATTGATCCGCTGCTGAACGTCCATGTAAACGTTGAAATCGGGACTCATGACCCAATAGACCGTCTCGAAATTCAGGGAAAAGTCGCCGTAATCCCTGAAATGGGAGCGGTCGAAGCGAACTACCTCCTCCCTTTGGATAATTTCTCTGATCAACTGTGGAATCTTTTCCAGCTTGGCATATGGGGTTCCGTAAACGACCCCGATTGAGAAGACGATACGGCGTTCGAACATTCTTTTGAAATTGCGAATCCGGCTGTTGAGGAGATCGCTGTTGGAGAAAACCAACTGCTCTCCGTGCAGGCTGCGCACCCGCGTCGTCTTCAAACCGATGCGTTCGACGGTTCCCAACTGGTCTCCCACGATGATGAAGTCGCCGATCACAAAGGGCTTGTCCAGCAGGATTGAAAGCGATCCGAACAGGTCTCCCAGAATGTTCTGCACTGCCAGGGCGACCGCGATGCCTCCCACACCCATTCCGGTGATCACCGGGGTCAGCTCAACTCCAAGATTCTGCAGCCCTACCAGCAGAATCAAACTCCAGAGGACGACACGGGCCAGAAACGTGATGGCGATGGTGGAAGCCACGCGCGTCGCGTCGTCGTCAACTTCCAGCCGGATGTACTGCTCAACGACCGATCCGATCAGGGTGTTCCCCCAGATTGCCATCTGAAGCAGGACGGCCACGATAGCAACCCCCTCGATCCATGTCTGCAGCGTCGGGCCCAGAGCCAGGAACTGGCTGGAAAACCAGATCGCCACCGCCGCGAGCGGCAGGATGCGGGTCTTTCCCAATACGTCTGCGAGAAGATCGTCCAGACGGTTTTCGGTTCTTTGCGAGAACGCTTTCAAGCGTGACGCAAGCTGATTTCTCAGAAAGATCAGCACTGTCAGAGAAATTAGAAAGACCAGAAGAGCGACCAGCCACTGAATCAGGCTGTTGGAATAAAACGTCCATTCGAGCAAATCGTTCATCGGGGACATGTCACCTCTATCCATTTCTCCAAAAAATCAACCAGTTCATCGGGAGGCCGCAGCCACGCACGAGCGGCCGTCGGGCGCGGTTCCGATCGCACCAGCACGGGCAGACCCCCTTCAGGAATCTTTTCAAATGCATCCTCGTCGGTCAAATCGTCCCCGAGATAGGCGGCCAGGACGTCCTCCTGCATTTCCCGCAAAATGACGACCACGGCGTCTCCCTTGTCGCGATCCCGCGTCCGCAACTCATACCCGCCGTCGAAGGCATGGAGGGAAAGCGAATTTTCTTCAGCGGTTGCTTTCCAGAGTTCCACCAATTCGTTTTCGACCGACTTGACTTTTTCCGGATTCCGGCCGCGGAAATGGACGGCCAGACATCCCGGTTTCGCCTCGAGCCAATCCCGGAGACCGGCGGCAATCGCTTGCTGCCGAGCCCTGTCCAGCGCCCGCTGGGAATCGGGGGCGATTTCAACCAACTCGTATCGTCCGTCGGGAAACAGCCGCTCTTTGCCGTGGCTTCCCCAGATTTCAGGGCAGCCATCCAGGCCGAGCAAGGGCGGAAGATCTTTGGCTCGGCGACCGCTGACTATGACCAGTCGGGAGCTGGAGGCTGCCGTCAAGTTCTCTAGCAAGGGCGGGACGGCAGGGTATGGGACCGCATCGGCGGGATCCCGGCGAAAAGGCGCCAAGGTTCCGTCATAATCCAGCAGCAGCGCACTGGAGCGAGCCGCTGCCAGCCGTTTGAAGAACCCCTCCACCTGGTGATTGTTCAAGCCCGGCTGCAAAATCATGGCGGGGGATCAGCGCAGGCGCGCATGATTCATTCTAGCGGGCTTCCGGCGATTCATCAAAATCCCGGAGCTCATCGAGCGACATCCCGACCATACGAACCTGGATGGCCCGAATCAGGTCCGACTTGCTGATAATTCCAAGGAGTCGGTCCTCTGCATCGACGACAACCAGGCGTTCCGCCGCATTGGCGGAGATCTTTTGAAAGGCTTCCAGGGCGCTTTCATCCTGGCGGATTCTTCCGATTTCCTTGGACATGATTTCCTCCACTCGCGTCTCCTCCTCTTTGCCTCCGGAGGCCTTCATGCGACGCACGTGCTGCAACGTGACGATTCCCGACAAGCGCCCTCCGCCGTCCAGTACGGGATAGGCAAGATGACGCTGCTGAAACATTTTCTGGATCAACTCCGCGACGCTGCTGTTCCCATATACGGTCTGCACCTTTTCCGTCATCAGGTCCTTGACCCGGATTCCCCGCAGCATGGCGGAAACGGTTGCGAACTGGGACTCGCCGCTCACGGCGATGTAGATGAAGAATGCGATGAGCATCATCCAGAGATTGAAGGAGATAAACCCCAGCAGGCCCAGCATCACCGCCAGGAATTTACTCAGCGAAGTGGCGATCTGAGTGGCCTGCAAATACGGCATGCGCAAGGCCAGCAGCGAGCGGAAGACCCGTCCTCCGTCCAGCGGAAGGGCTGGGACCATATTGAAAATCGCCAGAACGAGATTCATATACATCAGGTAGGTCCAGATAAAGCGCGTTCCTTGAAATTCGGCCGGCGTGCTCTGCAAAAGAAGATAGGCCAGTCCGGCCAGCAGAAAGCTGGTGATCGGACCAGCGATGGCCATGATCGCCTCTTTTCCACGGTCCCGCGGTATCTCCTCAAACTGGGCCATTCCGCCCAGAATCCAGAGCGTGATGCTTTTGATGCGCAGTCCGAATCGCTGTCCTACGATGGAATGGCCCAATTCGTGGATCAGGACGCTGACAAACAGGCCGATCGCTGCCGTCAGCCCCAGCAGGTAAGGCATCCATCCGCTCACCAGCGGCGCCGGATCGATATCGAGCTGAAATGCAGCGATCAGCCCCTCGATGTCGCTTCCAATCATCCAGGCCAGAAGCGGCAAGATGATCAGAAAAGTCACGTCGAGCTGGATTGGGATTCCCAGAATCTTGAATGGCAGTTGAAATACGTTTCGAAACATATCCGTTCCTGATCAGCGGTTGTCGTCTTGCGGCCGCTGCCGCAAGGAGCGCTTATGGGAAGGCTGTCAATGTCGCTCGACCAGCAGGACGGTGAGGTCGTCTGTCTGAGGCGTCCCCTCCGTGAATTCGTCCAACGCGTCCAATAAACGCTGGTGGAGCCCGTCGACTCCCAATTGCGCGTTCTCGATCAGCGTCTTCTGCAATCGCTCTTCTCCAAACATCTCTCCGTCCGGATTCATCGCCTCCGTCACGCCGTCGCTGTAAATGAGCACCAAATCGCCCGGATTGAGCGAAAGCGGCATGCTCCGATATCGGGCGAATTCAAATGCGCCCAGGATCAGATCGTCGGAAGTCAATTCCTCGATGATCCCGCCCTTGGCGCGATACAGGTAAACTGGATTGTGCCCGGCGCTGACATAAGCCCCCCGGCCTTCGGCGTCCATCGAGACAAGAAACAGCGTCACGAAGCGGTTGCTTTGAGTTCGCTGGCACAGGAACCGATTCAAGTCGTTGAGAACTTCCTCCAGGTCGCTGCTGGTTCGGAATGCGGCTTCCAGGGCGCCCTGCACGAAGGAGGACAGCAGGGCAGCCGACACCCCTTTTCCGGATACGTCGGCCAGCACCGCCGCCAAATCGCCCGAAGCGGTCGGAAACACATCGTAGAAATCCCCTCCCACATAGCGAGTGGCCTGGCTGAAGGCCTGCAGTCCAAACGATTCGAAAGTCGGAAGCTCCTGAGGCAGAAGCGTGCGTTGCGTTTCCTGAGCCAGCGCCAGTTCCTTTTCCACCGCTTTTCGCTCTTCGAAGGATTTGATCATTTCCAGCTTTTCGAAAACGTTGGCGGCTTCGTCCGCCAACTTGCTCAGAATCTGTTCGTCCAGCCCGCTTAAAGCATGCATCGTCTTGGTGCTGTCCAGATAAAGGATGCCCCGCACCGTCCGGGCCTCTGCGGTCGCCGACATCCACAGGAGGGGCATGCAGGCGACAGCCCGCAAATGCATGGCCAGAATGCTCTCCTGACCGGCGAACTTCTGATCTATTCCTTCGGTCATAAACAGCGCCTCCCCCCGCTGGCTGACCTGCTCCACAACGCTTCGGCTGGTTTGAAACTCCGACTCGGAAAGATGCTGCCCCTTGCCGTTCAACCCGACCACGTACTCAAATTCGCGATCCTTTCGGATCAAAATGAATCCTCGTTCTGCGCCGCTGATCTCCAAAGCTGAATTCAACAGCTGCTGGAATGTCTTTTCCGCTGAGAAAGTCTTTTCCAGGTGATATTTAAAATTCAAGAGATGAGATATCTTCTCAATCTCTGAATGGCCGGAGTCGGGAGGGATCACCGAAGAGAGGTCCAGAATCGACTGTTTCAATTCTTCGTCTCCGATGGTGGTGGATCCCGGGCCGCTGTCGTCGCTTCGGACGAACTCGATTTCAATTCGACCCTGACCCAACTCGATCCGATCGCCGGGCTCCAGCTGTCTTTCGGAAACCTTTTGCCCGTTGACGAATGTTCCATGGGAGCTGTTCAAATCCGAAAGGACAAAGTGCCCGTCTTTGAGCCCGATTCTGGCATGCTGTCGGGAGATGTAGGGGTCCAGCAAGACGATGTCCGAATCGGACCGGCGTCCGATGATTACTTCCTCCTCGGAGACAGGCCGGGTCATCGTCTGACCATGGACCTGCCACCTCAGCATCAGAGACTGTTCAATCATCGCAAAAGCATACCTGAGGGCGCTGAGAACTGCCAGAGAGCCGGCGCTTGTCGGCGGCACGAAGCCTTCACGTTAGGCCCGCCTCATTGGGTCCCGTTCGCTGGCATGCGCAAAAAGATCCAGGAATCATAAGTCTGGATTTCTGCGAGCCTCCTCATACATGATCAACGACGCGGCCACCGCAGCATTGAGGCTTTCGACGCCCGTGGCCATTGGAATCTTCAAACTTTCCGCACCTGCACCCGCATATCTTCGGCGATCCAGGCCCGTCCCTTCGCTGCCGAGTGCTACGGCATACGGCGGCTTCAGCTCGGTTTCAAACAGCGATTGCCTGGCCGAAGGTTCCAGCAGCCAGATTCGGTAATTGCGAGAGATTAGTTGCAGCGGCTCGACGTCGTTGAGAAAAGGCACCTGAAACAGCAGACCGGCCGATGACCGAACCACCTTGCGATTGAAAAAAGAGACGGTCCCGGGAGACGCCGCCAGGCTGAACGTCCCGACGGCCGCTGCAGTCCGAATCAGCGTGCCCAAATTCCCTGGGTCCTGAATGCCGTCCAGATAGAGAACGCGGCTGGTCATTTCATCCCAGCTCCAGCGGGGGCTGTCGAAAAAGGCCAGCAGTCCCTGCGGGCTCTCGACTCCGGAGATCCGTTGAAAAAGCGATCCCTTCAACTCGAAGACCCGCTCGCTGCGAGCCTCCAGCAGTGACGGAATCTCGGTCGCGTCCGCATCGACAAGCAGCTCCCGAATCGGAAAGCGCTTCGACAGCTCAAGAATCTGCTTAAGCCCCTCGATTCCCAACCACGCGAAGTCTTTACGCCCTCCATCTTCGAGAATACGGGTCCAACGCTTCAGTCTCGGATTGGAAGGGCTGTCGATTCGAACGCGATTGGGAAGCATGCTTCAGCATGTATTCTATACTCGGAAGGAGGCCTTAAAAATTGGTTAACGGGAGGCGAATGGAGCTTCAGTTGGAGGATTTTTCCACCGAGCAAGCCGAACAGGCGGCTCGGGTCATCCGGAAGGGCGGAATTGTATTGCATCCCAGCGACACGGTTTACGGTCTGGGATGCAGCCCGTTCGACCCCGCAGCGCTGGAGCGGTTGCTGCAAATCAAAGGGCGCCGGCAGGAAAAAGGGTTGCTGGTTTTGATTCCCGATCGGGACTGGGTGGGGAAGTTGGCCCGGGAATGCCCGTTCTTGACGGCGCCGACACTGGAGCGCTTCTGGCCCGGGCCGTTGACGATCCTGTTGCCGGCGCGGTCCGAGCTGTCTCCGCTTCTGACCGGAAACGAGCGGAAAATCGGAATTCGCGAGCCGGCGGGCCGGTTCCTCAAGGACTGGTTGAAACGGATTCCCGGTCCGGTCGTCTCCACAAGCGCCAATCGTTCCGGTTTCCCGGCGCCGGAGACGGTGAAGGGTCTGGAGGAGACTTTCGGCCCTCTGGTGGACCTGATAATCGACGCCGGACCGCTTCGCCCCGGGCCGCCTTCAACAGTTCTGGATCTGACCTGCGTTCCGCCCAAAATCCTGCGAAGGGGGCGGCTGGCGCAAGAGTTAGAGAAGTTTCTGCTGGAGACGGAGCGGGTTCGGGAATGACTTGGAATGACGGTCCGGCGCGCGCGATCTCGAAGCCGGTCGACAGGTCGTCAGATTTCAGCCTTGTCCGCCAGGGGATGACGGACCCGATCTTTCAGAAGCGCCTTCACGAACTCCTGCTTCTCGCTGAGGCGATGCCTTCCTTTGCGCAGAGCGATCAATTCGGCCATCACGCTAACGGCGATTTCTTGGGGAGTCTCCGAACCGATGTCCAGCCCGATCGGAGCGTACAGCTTTTCAAACGCCGCCTCGGGCACGCCCTGATCCAGCAGAGCTTCCACAATGATCTTGATCTTGCGACGGCTGCCCACCAGCCCCACGTAACGCGCGTCAGTTGCCACGGCCGCCCGCAACGCCTCCTGATCGTGACTGTGCCCGCGAGTGACAACGAGAATGTAAGTGTTGCTGTCGACCGGCACGTCAAGCAGGCAGGCTTGGAAGCGGTCGACAACAATCCGGTCGGCCATCGGGAAGCGCTCCCGGTTGGCGAACGCCTCCCGGTCGTCGGCAACCGTCACCTGAAACCCTAGATCGTGGGCCAGACGGGCGATGGAGCAACCGAGATGGCCCGCGCCCAGCAGCACGACTTTCGGGTCGGGAAGGACAGGTTCTACGAACACCTCCACGGTTCCGCCGCAAATCAGCCCTTCTTCCCGGGCTTCCTCGTCCTTCATCTCATAGCCGATCAGAACCGATTTTCCGCTTTCGATCACGTCGAAAGCCTTTTGCCAGACCTCCGCCTCGACGCAACCTCCCCCCACCGAACCCCATGAAGTTCCGTCTTCTTCGATCAGCATTTTCGCGTGGTCTTTGCGCGGAGTGCTGCCGACCCGGCGGACGATGGTGGCCAGAGCCGCCCGCCGGCCCTCTTCCCGGATTTGAACGATACGACGATAAAGGTCCACGGCCATTCATTTTGCCGAAGCGCCGCCGCCGGTGCAAGGGGGGAGGTGGAACCGGCATCCTTGCGGGTCATTCCCCAATCGCCCGCTGGAACCTGGCGCCATTGCGGCCAGTTTCAGGTCAGGGAAGATCCTCTTCTGGGGGCTCCATGGGCTTGGCTTCATGAACCCGCATCCTGCCCGCGCGATAAGAGTCGTAGGTCACCTTCGATACTACGCCGCTCAGGAAGATGAGTCCCACCAGATTGGGGAAGGCCATCAGGGCGTTGCAGATGTCTCCCACGTTGGTGATGATCGGCGCGTAGGTTCCGGTCAGTTGGGCTCCGACGAACAGAAGGACGATAAAGGCCACCCGATAGGGCTTGACGATCTTGAGGCCGAACAGGTACTCGAAGCAGATTTGTCCGTAGTAGCTCCATCCCAGAAGCGTCGTAAAACCGAAAATCAGCGAGCTCAAGACCACGATGACCCCGCCATATCCGGCGATCGCCTCGGGCATGCCCGTGTTGAAGGCGAAAACGGTCAGGTCGGCCCCGGACAGCCCGATTCCTTCGACCATAAACGTCGCATTCAAATAGGCCCCGGATACGACGATGGTCAGGGCCGTCAGCGTGCACACGACGATGGTGTCGATAAAGGTGCCCATCATGGCGATTCCGCCTTGCACGACGGGGTACTTGGTGCGGGCGGCGCCGTGGGCGATGGCGGCGCTGCCCAGGCCCGATTCGTTCGAAAGGATTCCGCGGGCCACTCCGAAGCGCATCGCCTGCTGGACGCCGATTCCGACGGCCGCTCCCATGGCGGCCTGGGGGCTGAAGGCCGAGTGCACGATCAACTGCAGGGCCGACGGGATCTGGCCGATGTTGTTCAGGATCACCAGCAGCGTTCCGCCGAAATAGAACAGAATCATTGCCGGCACCATTCTCTCGGCCACAACCGCGATCCTTTTGATTCCCCCAATGATGACCAGACCGACAAAAAAGCTGATCAGAAATCCGGTGACCCACTCCGGGACGTCGAACTGCTGACGCGCCGCCGAAGCCATCGACTGCGACTGGAACATGTTGCCGGTCCCCATCAGCGTGGCGATGCCGCCGCACAGTGCGAAGAGGCCCCCCAGAAATGCGCCCAGGCTCTTGAACTTGATTCCGTAGCGACAGTAGTACATGGGGCCGCCGGCCATCGTTCCATCCGGCATCTTCTGGCGATACAGAATGGCCAGCACCGCCTCCGAATACTTTGTAGCCATTCCGAAGATTGCCGTAATCCACATCCAGAACGCGGCGCCCGGCCCGCCGGCGGCAATAGCGGTGGCAACCCCTGCGATGTTTCCGTTTCCGACGGTTGCCGACATCGCAGTCATGAGCGCCTGGAAGGGGCTGATGTCGCCTTCGGCGCCGGGGCCGCCGGGCGCGCCCTCCTTGCCTTCCTTCCGGATCGCGCCCAGGAATACCAGTCGGACCGATTTGTAAAAGTTCCGGATCTGCACGAACCCAGTCATGATCGTCAGCAGGAGACCGGTTCCAAACAGTAGAACCACCATGGGAAGACCCCAGATGAATCCGGAAATTCCGGTGCTGGCGTCCAAGATGAAATCGAGAAAGGTTGCCATCAATCCTCGCTTCCCGGATGGATTGCACTCGACAGCGAATCCTCCGGCCTCCGTTTGCAGTCAGGTTCTACGGGAGCCGAGCGCATACGACTCCCCTCCGGCGGAACGCTAGGAAGATATCTGAATCGCGGTCCGCTGGCAAGTCTCGAGCGGATGCGCCTGCATTGAGGTCGAAGACTGCTGATAGTCGCACGTTGCAATTGTCGCCGGAGCCCATTTCGGCAAGGGCGGGCTAGGGCCTATCGCGGCGGTTGCGTCTCGTTGCGGCGGGCTTGCTTGAGAAGGTACGTCGGCTTTCCCTGAGACTCATGGTAGGTGCGAACGATCAATTCGCCTATCAAGCCGAAAAGGATGAACTGCAGCCCCACCAGCAGAAAAAAGACGGACAGCAGCAGCAGAGGGTTTCGGTGGGCCCGGACGGCTTCGAAAAACCTTTGGTACAGAGTGGCCAGAGCCATGACTCCGCCGGCGCAAAAGGAAAGGAAGCCCAGGCCGCCGAACAGGTACATCGGTTTGGTCGAATAGCTGCCCAGGAACTTGATCGTGATCAGATCCAGAAGGACCTTGAAGGTGCGCAGCAGACCGTATTTCGACTCTCCGGCGACTCGCGGGTGGTGGCGCACTTCGATCTCGGCCACCCGGGCTCCCGCCCAGGCGGCGAAGATCGGAATGAAGCGATGCATTTCGCCGTACAGGCGAATATGGCTCACCACCTCGCGCCGGTAACCCTTGAGCGTGCAACCGAAATCGTGCAAGTAAACGCCGCTGATCCGGCTGATTATGCTGTTGGCCAGTCGGGATGGAAGGACGCGAGTCAGCCAAGGGTCTTGCCGCTTTTTCCTCCAGCAGCTGACCACATCGTAGCCTTCTTCGAGCTTTTCCAGGATTTTAGGAAGGTCTTCCGGATCGTTTTGCAGATCGGCGTCCAGGGTAATGATAATGTCGCCGCGCGCGTGCTCGAAGCCGGCGGCGATGGCCGCAGTCTGTCCGAAGTTTCGAACGAATTCAAGGACCCGCACGCGGCGGTCCGATTCTTCGAACTCTCGAAGCAGTGCGCCGCTTCCATCAACGCTCCCGTCGTCGATGAAAAGCACTTCGCATGCCTGGGGAAGGGAATCGAGAACGCCGGAAAGCCTTTCGAAAAAGGGCCGGAGGCATTCCCTTTCATTGTAAACGGGAACGATCAGAGAGATGTCCGGAGGCTTCGTTTTCCGGCCGGTTTGAGACGAGGTAGACGGGTCGGGTCCAACGTTGCTGGATGCGATCGATTCGGCCACTGAAAATCCCCTGGAAGAAAGTCCGGGCCGTAGTATACAGTTTCGGCCGCTGCGCCACAATTTCAAGCCTTCCCGGCAGCTCGGCCTGCAGTTGAGCGAAATCGCCCTCCTCCATCAACAGGTATACCGGGCTGCCGGACTCCAGGGCCCGGACAGCCTCCTCAGTTTCGTACAACTCGAGGATGTCCCTGTCCAGATAGAAGCGCAGGCTCGGCGCCGTGAAGCGATAGTAGCCGGGAATAAAGTCGCTTTCTCCCTTGCGCAGTGCGGTCCTTTTCATTTCCTCCGCCAGTGGGCGAACCGGTTTGTAGCGCTCAAACGGGTCCAGAAAAAACAGATAGCCGGACAGAAAGAAGCTGACCGCCAGCAGCGCCGCGGTTTGGTAACGGGCGGCGGCCAGTGAGCCCGCCGCCGCTGCCAGCAACAGCGGCGGAATCCAATACGCTGCATCGGCAAAGAGCTGCGAACCCAGGTAGGCTGCCGCAAGCGCCGCAACAGCAAGCGAAACAGCCGCGCCGAAACGAAGCCAGGAGGGGACGCGTACGCTCTGCAGGTAGTCGGCCAGCAGCAGGGCCGCCGCGGGATAGAGGGGCAGAATGTAGTACTCCTGTTTGTTGCGGGAAAGCGAAAACAGCACAAAGACGACCGCACACCAACCCAGCAGCAAGAGATGGAAGGGATCGCCGTTGCGCCGCAGTCCCCGGATGGCCCAGATCGCAGCAGCGGGAAACAGGAGGGACCAGGGAAAGAAGTCCCCGGCGAAGACTGCGGCATAGTACAGCGGGCCCCTTCGCGGCCCGTAATCCATCGTGGCGTATCGACCGAGGTTCTCGCGCAGAAAGAAATCCCAAACCGGCTCCCAGCCGACCTGCAGCCCGAGCAGCACAAACCAGCCGAAGCCTGTCGCTGAAAAGATCAGAACCGCTGTAAAAACCGCTGCAGGCGGAACTGTGCGCCTCCGGCGACGGTACAGATACCATGGCAGCAGAAACAGAAGAGGCAGCAGGGCCACCGGTCCCTTGGCGAGAAACGCCAGTCCGAAACAGAGCGCCGCCGCAGCAAGATCGGCGGGCCGGTCCTTCTCCACCCAGCGCAGGAAGAAAAATATTCCGCCCAGCAGCAGGAACAGCAGGAGAACGTCGATCAAGAGCCTTCGAGCCGCCATTTGAAACCGAAACGTTGCGGCCAGGATCAGGCAGGCCAGCAGGGGCGCGGAGCCTTTCTGGTGGAGACGACCGACTGCCAGCACCCAACCGATGCAGCCCAGCGCGAGCAGCGCCAGAAGCAGACGCTGCCAGAAGAGGTCGACGCCGAACCAGGCGTAGGGAAGGGCCACCAGCCAGTAGCTCAGCGGCGGTTTGTTGAGGCGGGGCTGGGAGTTGAACGTCGGCGCCAGCCAGTCGCCGCTTTCCACCATCTCGCGCGGGGTCTGAACGTA
>CAZAEY010000098.1:0-12953 GCA_964484155.1 uncultured Acidobacteriota bacterium | reverse complement strand
TTTTTTCTTGCCTGTGGAGAATGAGATGTCCCCTTGTCGGATGGGGTCCTGCAATAGATCCCCCGCATCACTGGGTGCGTTATCAGGGCCCCGAATCGGGCCGAGGAAGCCCGGAGGTCGTTCGAGCCCTGCTAAGGCTCCAGACGTCGGCCCTCAGTCGGCGGGATCGGCTTGACGAACACGACCGGGTCCTGCAGCTGAATCGTGAGCGAGCTCCCACGAGGCAGCTCAACGTCCTCGCCTCTTTGGAGCAGGCCCAACAGGCCGCCGCCGGCCGCGCCGATGGCGGCGCCGATGCCGGCCCCGCGCAGCGTCTGCCCGCGAAACACTCCAATCGAAGCGCCGGTAATGGCGCCGGTGACCGCCGTCTCGGCAGCCGCGCCCAGCACCTCGCCAACCTGGCTCCCGGATGCTTCGATGCGCCCCTCCTCATCGGCCGCGTCGGTGCGGTACCCTTCAGCCGCCTGCACCGCGGCTCGCATCTTACGCGTCGTGCCGTCGGGCAGAATGACCGTGTCAAACGCCAACAAAAGCTCGGCCTTTCCCTTGAGCCGCCCTGCGCCGGCTCTCTCTACGACATGACCGATGACGAAGCTGCCGACCGGAATCAGAATCTTGTCCTCGTGGGTCACAGGAACCTCCACCAGCGCGGAAAACTTGTCCCCGGGGGAGGCCGTCTTACTGTTGATGCTCCTCTGGAGTTGAATGAAGACCTCCGTCCTCGACGGAAGGATCACGTCGTCCAGCGACTGAGCCCCAGGTGAGGCTCCCGACAACAGCACGGCAGTCAGGAATATTGGAATGTAAGATCTCATGGCTTCCATTCCCTAATGGATGGGCAAACAGACTCTTGTAGTTCAATCTTCTCACGCGAGCCTATTCCATTCCACTTCCCGTCTTCCCTCAGCGAAAGCTCCATAGAAATTCGATGGTGATTCCGCCGAGGGAGTAAGTGTCCATATACGCGAACCTGCCGGAGCCGGGCCGGTCCTCCTCGCCCCACGCCCCCGATTGGAGCTCGGCGATCCCCTTGGTTTCCCAGGCGGCCACGGCGGCGTCCATGTCGTCGACAAAGAAGGCCAGGTGGTGAAATCCCTCCCCGTACTTCTCGAGGTGATCGTCGTAAGCGTTCGGACCCTCCAGTGGAATGCACCACTCGAAATCGATCCCAGTGTGCCTTTGCCAACCCAGCTTGTGGTCGAATTGTCCGGGTTCGCCCCGGTAGCGACGGTCACGGACCGGACCATGGGTCACGTCAATCTCCGGGAATCCGAGTTTCCTCCAGTATCGAGACACCGGTTCCGGGTCTCGGATTACGAAGGCGAACTGAGAGATCCCGGCGTCAAACGGCGGCAGATTCCCCCTCGCTGTCCGTTGGGATGACGGCTCCGTCGAGTGCACAAGACCCAGGACGTATTTGCCTTCTGTTTCCGTATCGAGGTATGCGAAACGAGTAAATTCAGTCTCCGTTCCAATCGTGGCATCCAGCAGCACACCGACCCCCAAATCCCGCATGCGCTCCAACTCCACGTTCATTTCCTCAAGGCTGGAAGTCCGGTACAGGAGGCTGAATACGCCTGAACCTTTCCTTCCCATGAAATCGGAAAGGGGATTCTCTCCATTCGTCGGTTGCACCCAGTCGATTTCGACCGAGCCGATGCGAGCCGTCGCAGCTCTTAGCCGAAGGAGCGTCGGGCGGTCGCCGTTTTTCGTCGCGGCGATTTCGATTTCTCCATGCTCCTGAATGTCGTTCAGCCCCAGCGCCCGCCATCCCTTGAGGGCGGACTCCAGGTCCTGCACAACCCAAGTCAAACGGTCCACGGATCGGTACAATTCCGGCAGTTCCGCCGCCACGGGTTGAGCCAATGCCCAGAAAAGCGCCGAAAAGAACGGCCATCGAAGTCTGTTCATGTTTCCACCTTCCCTCCAAAATCTGCTGGATCGACGGCCAGGGCTGCTTCCGGCGGGAGCCTTTCAGGAGCCGGAAGCGCTTGGCGCGATTCGGTTTATGCTTCCGCCGCCTCGAAGGACAGAAACCTGTGAATTCCTGCAAACGTGTTCTTCCATCCCGTCTCGCACGCTGCATAAAACTCGTCCGCTTCGGGACCCGTCGGAAAGCCGTCCTGGGACACCCGAAGCGCGGCGCCGCCGGCACGAGGCTCCACCGTAAACTCCGTCACGAAGTCAGCTTGAAATGGGAGCGGTCCGGACCGCGATCGATACCGATACTCGGACAGCACCATGCGCACCGGAGGGTCAAATTCCCGAATCGTGGCCACGGTGACGTAGTCAGGGTCGTCTTCGGAATCCCCCCATGCCGCGGCCCAGACCCCGTCGGGTTCCGCGAGCACGAGGGCGCGTGCGGCCCCCCACCATTGACGGATGGCGCTGGGCGTGTGCAGCAGCGCGAACAGCCGATCCGTGGAAACTGGAAAGACTTCTTCGTGGCAGTGTCGTCGAGTTTTCATAAGCTCTCCATGATGGCCCGGCGCCATTTCGCCGGGAGACGCAGGAAGCGCCGGGTACTACAGAAATTGCCAACCGACGCTCCCTGTATTTTACGATTCTAATCCGAATCGCTTTTGCTATCATGGCGTTTTCGACCGGAACCGCCCGAAAATGGCGAGGACTCCGGCCGCGGCTAGCTTCTGAAGGAGGACGCTTGCACAGTGCATTTCCGCCTTTGGCGTTGATTCGGCAACGCTTTCCGACTCGCTCGATCGAGGTCGAATCGGCGATCGACTCGGCCGTCAGTCAAAACCGCCCCCTTTTTAGAAGCCTCAAAGACAAGAAGATCGCAGTCGCCGTCGGGAGTCGCGGAATCTCCAACATCTCTTCAATCGTCCGGGAGCTGGCGGAACAGCTGCAACGTGCCGGCGCCGAGCCGTTTGTGGTGGGCGCCATGGGCTCCCACGGCGGCGGAACCGAGCAGGGTCAACGCGAAATCCTGCACCATCTGGGCATCGACGAAGAATCGGTCGGCGTGCCGGTTCTGACCTGTCTGGAAACCGTTCAACCCGGAACGACGCGTTCCGGCCTGCCTTTCTTTATGGACCGCCGCGCGTGGGAATCGGACGGAGTCTTCCTGATCAACCGGATCAAGCCGCACACCGACTTTCGGGGAAACCTGGGCAGCGGCCTCTTGAAGATGATGACCGTCGGACTCGGAAACCTGGACGGAGCGCGGCAGTTTCATCGGCTGTCGACTTTTCGTGATTCCGTCGAGGTGCTGCAGGAATTCGGAGACGCGGTTGCGGCCACCGGAAAAATTCTGGCGGGACTGGCCGTGATCGAAAATGCCGGCCACCAGACGGAAGAGATGCATCTGTTGCCGGCCGAGAAGATGAGCGACCGCGAATTGACTCTTTTCCAGCGGGCCAGCAGCCTCATGCCCTCCCTTCCGGTCCAGCGGGCCGATCTGCTGGTTTTGGATGAAATCGGAAAAAACATCAGCGGTGTTGGAATGGATCCCAATGTGACGGGCCGATGGTATCGCCTGGGAACCTGCTGGCAGGAGAAGCCCGACATCACGCGCATCGCCGTTTTGGACGTCACTGATGCGTCGGGGGGAAACGCGGTTGGAATCGGCTTGGCCGATTTCTGCTCCCGCAGAGCCGTCGAAAAAATGGACCCGCAGGCGACGGCGCTCAATGCCGTCACCGCCGGCCACCTCGTCCCCGCCAAGATCCCGATTACGTCGGAAACAGACAGGGAAACGCTGGAGTTTGCGCTGGCTTCACTCGAGGCCGCGGGAAAGCCGGAAGAGCTGCACATCATCCGCGCGAAAAACACCCTGGAACTCGAGTTTCTCCAAGTCTCAGAGCCCCTGCTGCACGCGCTGACCGATTCGGCGCGCCTCGAATTGATCAGTCCGCCGGAACCCCTCCAATTCGACGCTGCAGGTCAACTGGCGCCGCTATGCGGCGGCCGGACCAGGAAGGGGTGAGAAATTCGTATAAGGCTGCATCGGGGAGCCAGCCGGGCTCAAATGTCGATATTAGTCCCCGCACCCCGGTTACGCGCCGCCTCAAACACTAGACGGGCGGCAGCCGCATCTTGGGCCGCAATCCCGACCGAGCGATAGATGGTGATCTGATCCCGGTCCGTCCGCCCGGGGCGCAGCTCGCGTACGAGTTCGCCCACCTCTCGGATGTCCTTTACCCGCAAGAGCTCTTGCTTGACGGCCATGGTGAGGTCGACGGCGCCGTTCGGAAACCTCCCGATCGCAACTTCCCGCGACTCGACCACGACCATCGCGTTGGCGAAGACCGAAGGTTCGAGTTCCGGGCCTGCGGCAAACCCCACCGAGTTTACGTGGACACCGGGCCGCAGCCACTCTCGGCGGACGACCGGTTCCGTCGCATCCGTGCAGCAGCAGACAATGTCGGCATTTTCGACCGCCTCCGGATATGTTGAGGCAACCTTCGCGCCTATCTCCGCCGCCAAGGCCTCCACCTTCTGAGGCGTTCGTCCGGCCAAAAGGATCTCGTTGATCCGACGCACGCGAGGAATCGCTCGCACATGCGACCGCGCCTGCACTCCAGTCCCAATAATGGCGAGCACCCTCGCATCCTGGCGGGCGCAGAGACGCGTCGCCAGTGCGGATCCGGCAGCAGTACGCATTGCCGTGATCGACGCGCCGTCCATGAGGGCGACCGGCACGCCCGTTTCAGGATCGAACATCGCGACGACGGCCTGGTGAGTCTCGAGTCCTTTCGAAGCGTTTCCGGAGAAAACAAGGACGAGCTTGGCCGCCAGCACTTCCTCGGTGGGGAGATAAGCCGGCATGGCAGCCAGCAGGCCCAAGTCGCTGACCATCGCAAAGTTCCGCCGTGGCACGGAGGCGCGCCCCGCGCTCAAATCCCCCATGGCAACGGCCAGCGCATCAACGAGCGCGTCTTGGTCGAGCAGTTCCTCTACTTCGCGACGACTAAGGACAAGCATGACTCATAGGCTCGCGTCCGCCTGCGGACGGGTCCGAAGTGGCCCAGGCAGCAGGCTTCCCTTACAATGCTACCGAAATAGGATCATATCCCAGCCATGCGGTTCAACATCGACAGGCTCGTGAGAGAGCATTTGGAGGAGGCCTATCAGCTTAGCGCCCAGGTGGGATGGAATCAGACTGTGGGTGACTGGCGGCGTCTGATCGAACTGAATCCCGCCAGTTGCTTCGGTGGCTTCTTAGACGGGAGACTCGCGGCAACCGCTACACTATCCTGCTACGACAAGGTCGCGTGGGTCGGGATGGTGATCGTCGACCAACTCCACCGCAACCGGGGTTACGGAAGCGCGGTCTTGGAACACGTCATGGAGCTGGCTCGCGAGCTGGGGATCGATCGCATCGGTCTGGACGCCACTGAGGATGGAAGGCGGATCTACCGGAAATTCGGATTTCAGGACATCCGCCCCATCGAGCGCTGGACCGGCAGCTTGCAGCACTCCGGCCGGGACTTCGAGACTCGGCCGGTCGACCCGCGCGACATTCCAAGCCTCGTCGAATACGATCGGAACTCCTCTCGTTTCGATCGGTCTCGCTTCCTGCGCCGGCTCCTTTCCGAGCCCCCGAACCGAGCATGGCTGATCGACGAGCGATCTCAGTTGCGAGGGTACGTCATCCTGCGTCCCGGGCGACAGTTCTGGCATCTTGGCCCCTTGGTGGCTGACAGCCAGGCGCATTTCGAGGCGCTCTTGCGGGCGGCGGCTGTTACGCTGAAGGGAGAATCGGTTTTGGCCGACTGTCTGATCGACCACGATCGGTCCAAAGTTTTGCAGGACAATGGTCTGACGCCGCAGCGCCGACTCATGAGAATGGCGCTTGAAGGGGATCTTTCCGGATTCGATTCGTCTAAATCGTTTCTAGCCGCCGGATTCGAATGGGGCTGACGCATCCCTTGAACCTGCCTGACGAAAGTTGGATGAGAAGTGCAAGTCCCGACGATTGAAGTTCGAGCAAGTTTGGGTCAAAACATCATGTCCAGGCATCCCGCGATTCGATTCTGCGGGCCGGACGAAATCACAACTGACTCGAGAACCGCCGCCCGGCATTTTCATGCATTTATTGACCGATAGGAGCTTCCCATAGCCCGGCCACGATCCGGACAGATTTGGTTCAAACCTTCCCGATTCCAGCCCGAAGCGGCGGCGCTGGGGCTCTTCCGCTGGGCGACGATCCGCGGAGTGGCGCCGCCTGCCGCAAAAGGAGGCATCCTCGACACCGAGCGTCACAACACTGACCTTTGGTTCCATTTCATTTCTCCTCGTTTTCGCCGGCTTGTACTGTAGCCGACTCGCGCCCGACGGCGATGACTGCTGAAAATCGCGGGCAAGGGGCCCCCGCCACCATACTGCCGGTCGGATTCGAGCATAGTGCGTCCGCGCTACCATGATGGCTTCCGCTTTCGGGTCCCGGGCTTCCGGGCAAACGCTGAAATCAGTGCGATTCCGCACAGAAAGCCTCCGACATGCGCCCACCACGCGACGCCCGCCGCCGTTTCTGAAGTGACGGCTACGGCCGCAATCCCGTTCAGCAATTGAATGAAGAACCAGGAGCCAAGCACGACGATGGCGGGCAGTTCGATAATCGGCCAGAACAGAAACAGCGGCACGAGAGTCAAAACTCTCGCGAATGGGTAACTGACCAGATAGGCGCCCAGCACGCCGGCGACCGCGCCGCTGGCGCCGATGGCGGGCACCGCACTGCCGGGCGTGAACAGAATATGAGCGAAGCTCCCGAACAGGCCGCACAGCAGGTAGAAGATCGAAAACCGCAAATGCCCCATGCGGTCCTCGACATTGTCTCCGAAGATCCATAGAAACCACATGTTGCCGAGCAGGTGGAACCAGCCTCCATGGAGAAACATCGAGCCGATCAGCGAGGGCAGCAGTGCGGGAAGCGAGGAGGCTGTAGCGTCTTCAAACCGAACCGGTACAACTCCCAAGCGATCGATGAGGCCCTGCAGTTCGACCGGGGGCAACGTCAACTCGTAGCCGAAGGCGAGTAGATTGCACAGAATGATTCCGACCGTGACGATCGGATAGCGGCGAGCTGGCACGTCGTCGCGAAACGGAATCATGCGGGGCTCACTGGTCCAATTCGATGACGCGAGCGAACTCGACGGCCGGAATGGACAGTATCCGTTCCAGCACCGTCGAGGGGATCCTAGTGTCGGCGCTGACGATTCCGACGGCGTGCGGTTTCTGGTCGCTTCTGCCCAGAACGAAAGACCCGATGTTGATGCCCTCTTCTCCCAGAATCGTGCCCACCTGGCCGATGACTCCCGGCTTGTCGTTGTTGCGGATGAACAGCAGGGCGCCCCCTAGCTGCGTCTCCAGCGGGATGCCGTCAACCGACACCAAGCGGATCGCGCCCTGCCGTAAAATGGCGCCTTCCACCCATTCAGTCCCCTCGTCGGAGCGCAGTTGGATGCTGATTAGATTCGAATAGCTTCTCTCACGGCTGCTGACGGTTTCCACTACCGAAATGCCGCGCTCCCGGGCGTAGCTTCGAACGTTGATTTCGTTGACCTCTTCGGAGGCCATCGAACGGAAAATCGATTTGAGGATGTAATTGCTCAATGGCTTGTAGTTGAGCTGGGCCAGGTCGCCGTAGTAGCGAATGCCGATTTCGGAAACCCGAATCTGCGAGATGCCTCCGGCGAAGGCGCCCAAACGCTCGCCGAGCCGGACGTAGGGCATCAGGCTGGCCAGTTCCTTGGTGCTCAACGAAGGAAAGTTGACGGCGTTGGAGATGACGTCCTGCAGTAGGTACGCTGCCACCTGTCGAGCGATATCGACTCCGACCTTTGTCTGGGCCTCCACAGTGGCGCCGGCGATGTGCGGGGTCAGAATCACGCCTTTCATTTTTCGCAGCCGTTCGCTCACCTTCGGTTCGCTCTGGAACACATCCAGCGCAGCGCCCCCCAGTCGCCCCGATTCGAGCGCCTCGATCAAAGCGTCCTCGTCTACCAGTCCCCCCCGGGCCGCATTGACCAGCAGGGCGCCCTTTTTCAGCTTTTGAAAGGTCTGGCGATTGAACAGGCTTCGGGTCTGATCGTTCATCGGCAGGTGCAGGCTCAGAAAGTCGGCTTCGGCCAGAACTTTGTCCAGTTCGGCCAGTTCGACTCCCAAATCGGAAGCGTAGGACTTCGTGACGAAGGGGTCGTAGGCCAGCACCTTCATCTCGAAACCGAGCGCGCGGCGGGCCACCACCGATCCGATCTTTCCCAAGCCCAGCACTGCCAGAGTCTTTCCCTGAAGCTCAAGACCCGTGAAGGCCGATTTATTCCACTCGCCTTCGCATAGAGACAGGTGAGCGAACGGGATCATTCTGGCCAGCGACAGCAGCAGAGCCAGCGAATGCTCGGCGGCGCTGACGCTGTTTCCGCCGGGAGTGTTCATCACCACGATGCCGCGCCGGGTGGCGGCTTCCAGGTCGATGTTGTCCACCCCGGCGCCCGCGCGCCCGATGACGCGCAGCGCGGCGCCGGCGGCGATCACCTGGGAGGTCACCTTCGTTTTGCTGCGAACGATCAGAGCCGCCGCATCCACAATTTCCTCCAAGAGGGCTTCCGAGCTCAGGCCGGGCTTGTTGACGACGTTCAATCCCTCCTGTTGTTCCAGGAATCGAACTCCCTCCTCCGATAGCGCGTCGCTGACGAGAACTTTCATCTTTTTGACTTTTTCGCTGGTCCTGTCCAGGAAAGCCGCCTCAACGGGTCACGGACGTTCGGCCGGCAGCCGCTTCCAAAGCCGCGGCGACTCCCGAACCGAGTGCGAAGCTCCTGCCCGACACCAGCAGGCAAAGCTCCAGGGCTGAAAGAACGGCGCAGACATCGAGCAGGTCGAAGTAGCCGAGATGGGCGATCCGGATGATTCGGCCCTTGAGATGCCCCTGACCGCCGGCCGCCTTGACGCCGAATCGGCTCTCCAACGTCTTTCGGAGCGCTTCGGCATCCACTCCTTCCGGCGGGAATGCGGCCGTGACGGCGCCCGCGGGCCGCTGGGACAGGATTCGGAATCCGAGAGCCCGCAGGCCGGCGCGGGCGGCTCGGGCCATCTGCTGAGCCTCCTCGACGATTTCGTCGACCCCTTGCTCTGTGATCTTGCGGCAGGCGGCATGCAATGAAGCGATCAGCGAAACCGCCGGCGTGTAAGCGGTCGACCCCTTGGCCTGCCCCTTCAGCTCCTTCCTCAAATCGAAGTAATAGCGGCTTCCGCCGGGCGACTGGTCCAGACGCCGGCGGGCCCGGGCGCTCAACGACAGAAAAGCCAGCCCCGGAGATACCGAGAAAGATTTCTGCGAGCCGCTGATCACCACATCCAGATCCCAGGCGTCGGTCTCCAACGGCTGACTACCCAGCGCCGTGATGGCGTCGACGACGATCAGCAAATCCGGAAATCGCTCGCGAACTGCCCGAGCGATCGCCTCCAGGTCGTGCGACGTGGCCGTTGAAGTCTCACAACCCTGAATCAACAGCGCCTGCGGGTCGGAGATCTCCTCCAAGGCGGAAACGATCTCTTCAGCCGAAGCCGCCTCTCCGTACTCCTTGACCAGTGAACGGCAGTCGACTTGATAGCTCTCGCACAGATCAGCCCAACGTTCGCCGAATTTCCCGGCGACCACCGCCAGCGCCGCATCGCCCGGCGAAAGCAGGTTGGAAACCGCCGCCTCCATGGCCCCGGTGCCCGAAGAGGCCAGAATCACAACGTCGCTTTTAGTTTTGTAAATCGTCTGGAGCATCCCGCGGGTTTCGTGCAGCAACGCCTGAAACTCGGGAGTCCGATGGTGCATCGCCTCACCGGCCATCGCCAGTTGAGCTTCCGGAATCAGCGGGGTCGGCCCCGGCGTAAACAGTCGCTTCTTTCGCATACCGCGATATTATCCGGAAAGGGGGTCGAGAGTGCAAAGGGAGGCCTTCGTGCTGCGTGCTGCGTGCCCATTTCGTTTGCGGAGATTTGTTTGTAAAAGTCAAGACTTTTCGGCGGAAATTTTACGCACCGGCGGGGGTATCCCGAAACACGGGTGAAACGGAGCGCCGGATGGCAGAGCGACGCGGCCGCCTCGGCCGCGTTGATCTGGGGCGAAGCGTCATGAAGGTTTCGAAGCGCCCTCCAAACGCAGCACAAAGCACGCGCAAAGCCGGATGGCGGAGCGACGCGTTCGCTTCGGCGCGTTAATCGTCCGACCCGTCGTCAGGGAGATTGGTCCGTTCCGCAATCGTCCGTCTCAGCTCAACGGGCCCAGAAGGCCGCGTCGCTCCGCCCTCCGCCGCTCCGTCGGCCCCGCGTCCTTCAAAGCCGGGGCCGGTCTTAACTACGTGAGAACTCCCTGAAATTTGCAAGATGGCTCGCAAAGAGAGTAAGATCTGAAACAACTTCACACACCCAATCTCTGAGAAGGAGCTGACGATGGCCAAACAAAAAATCATATCCACTGCCGCGGCGCTGCTTCTGACCTCTGCGCTGATCGCAGGCGCACAAGCGCAAGAACCCCAGCAGACGCGGATAGATGCAGGCTCCTCCGTCGAAATCCTCGTTCCATCCAATTCTCCTGCCGCCGTGCAGTCTGCTATGGTGACCTCCGACCGTGGCCAAGTGGTCTTTTCCATTCAAAACGAAACCCAGGAGCCGATTCGGGCTTACGGAATCGTCACGGCGGTTGTAAACGATCAGGGAGAACTCAAAAAGGCTACTGGTTTCAAGAAGATTCAAGACATCGGCGTAAGCGAGACGTTCGCGGAATCGATCGACCTGCAAGCCGATCAAAGGGTGCTGCTGGCGCTCTATGAAATCGCGACCGACGACGGACTCTGGAGCCTGGACTTCGGAGAAGTGACTGCGGCGCTTCAGTCCCTTGCAGCAGGAACGGAGCTCGCCAGCCCCGAGTTCCGCTTCGAACCCAGGTAGTCGTCGACGAACGGTTTGTCCCGGCGTCAAGCTTATACCTGTTAACCCGTCTGGGTCAGATAACTCTCCGTATAGCTGCTTTTATAATGCTCGATGTTGCGTGCGGGAGAAGGAGGAGGGAAGACGAAGGAGTGGCCGCATGACGCGAAGCGATAATAGAGTGCGCCCTTCTTGGTGAACTCTCGCTTTGCCCCGGGTGAAGCGCAAAGGGGGGAGGTCGGCTGCCTCTTGTCGCCAGTCACTTTGACTCGATCTTAAAGAATGTTCGTCGAATTTACGCTATTTGGCCGCCAAACTCCAGAGTCAGCCGAATTGGGGACCTCTCAACCTCCTATTCTCAAGAGAAAGCAGCCCCGGCTTACAGGGGCCGACCCACAAAAACCGCATGCATGGGTTTCAGCAGGCCCCGCTCGATCAGATAGTCTTCAAGCTGCATCGCTTCAGTCAAGACAGCTTGAACCCGGCGGTCTGCAAGGCCGCTCGGGCGAATCCCGGAAACCAGCGGCATGACGACGTTCCCGTAGTAGGGCTTATATTCAACGACTTCGAATGTGCTTTCCAGGGCTCTTTCGATCTCTGAGGAACGGACCATTTCGGTTGGATCTTTGTATGCAACCGGCGGCCTTAGCGTTTTGGTCTGGCGCAGCGCTAAAGGGACGTTTTGAAACAAGGCGGCCGCGTGGCCAAGATCGCCCTGGCTCCATTCGTGCCGGGAGGGTCCGATGTATTCATCGACATACAGCAGTCCCGGCTTGCCTTGTCGAAGCGCCTCGGCGCACAGTCCGAGGACCGTCTCGAGTCTTTTGACGTGATGAAGGCTGGCGTGGAATAAGATCAGGTCGAGGACCGCGGTTTTGTCGCGATTCGAGAGCCAGGTTTGGGCATCCGATAACCGATAGGTAATCTTGTCGCTGTATCCAGCCTCTTGAGCGAATTTGCCGGCCATAGTCAAGGACGCCTTGCTGATATCGATTCCAGTCACGTGCAAGGCTGACTCAAGGCGAATAACTTCTCGCTCCACACTGCCCGTGCCGCAGCCGATCGAAAGAGCGTGGCGCACCGGAACCTGGTCCTTGGGAAGGGACAGGAGGAACCATGAAAGGGGCCAGATTGAATCTTGACCCGAGACCTTTCGATTCACCCAGTGCATGACTTGGTCAATGCCCAGCCAGAATGCATATTCCTGGCTCTGACCGCGATGTTGACGCCCCCAGAATCGCGCGGTCCGGATCCATTCCAGGCGCTGAAACCAATCCTGAAATCGCTTGCGGAGCAAAGACTTTATTGCCATCCGTTTTTTGTTGATGAGTCGAGACGATTCGCAGCATTCAAAGAATGTTACGCATCCGTAGAGTAGCATCGCCGCACGGACTTTGCCGCGCCTGCGATTCCGAGGGTCCGCCAGGACCCGTTGGGTTTTAGCCCCGTCCGAGTCTTCGAGGGCGGGGTTGCTGGCGCTAGAAACCATTTGAGAGCGCCCGCCTCAGCTCGTCGAACGTCAGATCGAAGACATGCGAGGCCTCGTCCAAACTGCCAGCGTTCACAAGCCATCGTCCGTCCGCCAGCGCGCGCTGCCGCACCGCGTAGTTGCCGAGGAGGCTGAGGTACATTGAACGCATCGATGAAATGCCCGTCGCAACGGCGCTGGAGCTCGTCTAGCGGCAGATCCTCACAGCCTAAATCGCGCAGCGCCCGTTCGACCTTCTCGACCGTTCGGCGATAGGCTCGATACGCGCGCTCCGGCGCGGCGACGGCTTTCATCGAGCTCCATAGGAGTCCGCGAAAATCCCAAAGGAGGCGAGGGACGAGCCAAAGCAGCTTTGCGCCCACCCATGGCGGCCGAGCAGCGGAGCGGTACCGCCTTCGATCGATGGCGGCAAGTATTCCCGCCTGGCCTGGATCTTGCACCCGGGTCCTGCTGCGGCGCCGTACCCGTGGGCAAAATGCGGGCTAGAGCCCTGGCGGATCGAAGCGTTTTCACGGGCCCCGCCAGCTCCGACGCCAAAACCCGCCGCGCACCGGTCCGACACCAAGGGTCGGACCGGTGC
>CAZAEY010000097.1:0-12953 GCA_964484155.1 uncultured Acidobacteriota bacterium | reverse complement strand
GCTTCGTGCTTCGTGCTTCGTGCTTCGTGCTGAATCAATTTTCCGCAATTTTTCGCATTGTCAAGTGCCGCCGGGACATGCTCGGTCAAAACCTGTAAAATTCTGCATCCGCACCAGGCAGGCTGATCGATAATTTCGGAGCACGCAGCACACGGAACCCAGCACGCAGAACAAAGAACTCGGAGCGCCGGATGGCGGAGCCGCCCCCCACGTCCTTCGAACAAAGAACGAAGAACGCAGCACAAAGCACCCAGCACGCCGCACGCCGCACGCCCCTCATCCGCTATGTGGATGCGACTGAATAGCGCGCCGGTTTTCGAACAGGAGTTCGGCGCAGAACCGGCGGGCGCCGCGGCGGAGCAGGGAAAGCGCGTAGACGGCCCCCAGGAGCAGGGCCGACGCGATTTGCCAGTAGGCGTATTCTTCCGGGGCGGCGGACGCGAAGGGAACTTCCCCGGCTCCTGGAAAGAGCGCATTGACTGCGAAACCGAGGGATACCGATACGACGATGATGGCGCCGCTGAACAACAGAGCGGCCGACCTCCCGTGCAACTGGCCCAACAGACCGAAGGTCGTCACGTTGGTGGCCGGTCCCGTCAACAGAAAAGCCAAAGCGGCTCCCGGAGAGACGCCGGCGGCCATCAGCACGGCAACCAGCGGCGTGGCCCCGGAGGCGCAGACGTACATCGGCAATCCGAGCAAGGCGAACAACGGAATTTCCAGTCCGGAAGGCAGCGTCGTCAGCCAGCTTTCGTCGAGGAAAGGGTGCAGGACGGCGGCGAACGCCAAACCGGCCAGAATCCAAGGCGCCGTATGGTCGACCACCTCGCCGAATCCGACTTGCATCGCCGAGCGCAATTTCGTTGCGAATGAAGGCTCGGACTCAGCCGCCGGCTCCGGGGACGGAGCTGTCTTGTCGCCGGAGACTTTCATCATCCCGCCTACAACCCAGCCGACCAGAAAAGCGGTGAGCGCCGCGGCGGCGATTCGAATCAACGTCATTTCACTCCCCAGAAGCGGAATCGAGATCAGAATCGCATCCAGCCCGAGTTCCGGAGTGGAGACCAGGAATGCCATGGCGGCCGCCGGCGGAGCCCCCCGGCGGATCAGCGTCCGGTACAATGGCACCACTCCGCAGGAACAGATTGGAAAAGGAAGCCCCACGGCCATTCCCCGCAGCGACTGTTGCCAGCCCGCCCCCTTCCGGATCCATCCGATGGAGGATGCGGGGAGAAACGAGTTCAGCAGACCGGCCAGCAGGTATGCGATCAGCAGCGCCGGCGCGCTTTCCAATGCCAACGTGATGAACGTGGCCCCGACTCCCGTCGTTCCAGGGGTCCGGATCGACTCTTCGTGCCCAAATCCCCCCAGAAATACCGTCAGCAGCAGGATCCCGATCAGAGCGCCGGCCCCTTCATGCCAATAACCCTTTCCGCGGGACGCAGTCGTGACGGTCAGGACTTCGTCCGAGCGGCTGTGATCGGCGTGCGGCTGATGGAAAACCACGTGCAGCAGGCTGCCGGCCACGAATGCCTCAAACAGTCCCAGTCCGCTTCCGGAGAGAGACGACAGAAAGTAGGGGCCGAAGCCGTACCCGGCAGCGATGGCGCCTCCGGCCAGGGCTAGGACGCTCATGGCGGTAGCAAATCCGTATATGGGACGCAGCAACCACCAGATCGCCAAAGCCACCGGCAGCTGGTGCAGGATGATGGCGGTGGGCAAAAGGCTGTCGTGGCCGTGCGCGTGCCCATGGCCGCCGCCGGATTCCACCAATGCGGCGCCATCCACAAACGAATGCAGTACGATCCCGCTTAAACCCAGCACCAGAGCCGCCAGGTGGGCCTCCTCCGCCTTTCGGTGGAAGAGCCGCTCGGAAAGAGACGGGCCGAACATTCCTATGGCAGCCGCCGGGATCGCCCACCAGCCGGCCGCCTCTATGTTTCCGGGAAGGATGTAGAGGACCACCAGACCGGTGATCGTGACGAAGATGAATCCGTCCAGAAGCGACAGCATCCAGCGCCGAGAGAGCGCGAAGCGATAAATGACGGGGCCCGCCAGAAGGGCCCCGATGCTTGCGAATAAAAGCGGCATGCCTTGGACTCTCGGTCAGCGTCTTGATTCCATCGAACGTCTCCGATAGTATCATCCATCCATGTCCGCAAAGATTCGACAGCGCTCAATGTGCGACGTCTTCAGAGGAGGGGATTTGGACGTGGCATGCGGGAACGGAGAACCGGCCTTGAGTCGTGATTCATGCGCGCCGAAGCGGGGCCATCGACCGGGAAGGGCAGCGCGCAGCGGATGGGCGCGGAAGGTCCTGCTGCTGGTCTTGCTGGTTTTCTGGTTGGCCGCCTGCCAGCAGAGGAATGCTGAAAGCGCCTCGGAGGACGTCGAATTGACCGACCAGGAACTCCGAGAAAAAGCGGAAGGGCTGGCTCAGGAACTCATAGTGGTCGACACCCACATTGACATCCCCTATCGGTTGAATGAAGGCTGGGAGGACATTTCGAAGCGGACTCCGGGCGGAGACTTCGACTTTCCCCGGGCCCGGGCCGGAGGCCTGAACGCCGCCTTTATGGCGATCTACATTCCGGCGTCCTTTCAGGAGACGGGCGGAGCCCGCAAAATGGCCGATCAGCTCATCGACATGGTGGAGGATTTTGAGCGGAGATGGCCGGATCAATGCGCCGTCGCCCGCTCCGTAGACGAGATTCGCCAACATGCCGAGAAGGGCTTGATCTCGATGCCGATGGGAATGGAGAACGGCGCCGGCATCGAGGACGATCTGAGCCTGCTGCGTCATTTCTACGACCGTGGAATCCGCTACATTACACTGGCCCACTCGCGCCCCAACCTGATCTCGGATTCCTCTTACGATCCGGAGCGACGCTGGAACGGGCTGAGTCCGTTCGGCCGGGAAGTCGTGGCCGAGATGAATCGGCTCGGAATGATGATCGACGTATCCCATATTTCAGATGAAGCGTTTAATCAGGTGATGGACCTGAGCGAAGCGCCGGCGATCGCCTCCCATTCCTCCTGCCGCACATTCACTCCGGGCTGGGAACGGAATGTCAGCGACGAAATGATCCAGCGCCTGGCTCAGAACGGCGGGGCCGTCTGCATCAGTTTCGGATCCTCTTTTCTCAACGACGACTACCGCCGGAACGCTCCTGTCGTGCGGCAGAAATTCGCCCAGTTTCTCAATGAAACCGGCCACGGCGAGGATTCTCCGCAGGCCCTCGAACAATTGGAGCGGCTCCGCCAGGAGCATCCGCCCGCATTCGCGGACGTCGCCGAAGCGGCGGCGCACATCGACCACGTCGTCCAGTTGGTTGGAATCGACCACGTCTGCCTGGGTTCGGACTTCGACGGGGTGGGGGATTCGCTTCCTTACGGGCTGAAAGACGTCTCCGAATACCCCAATCTCTTTTACGAACTGCTCAAGCTGGGTTACT
Organism: uncultured Acidobacteriota bacterium; assembly: GCA_964484155.1. Lineage (GTDB taxonomy): Bacteria > Acidobacteriota > UBA6911 > RPQK01 > JAPXNP01 > DATKAT01. The sequence goes on along the minus strand of CAZAEY010000097.1, from coordinate 9,498 downwards.
CGAAAAACGAAATCGAAAAGATCGCTTCGACAAATGTCTTTCGCGTCTGGGAGGAAGTCGAGCGGGTTTCCACCCGTCTGCAGATGCCGGTAGAATAGTCGTCGATGCGAAAGGAGCGAAATTGAGATGCTGAAGAAGAAAGTGGAACGAGCCCTGAACGATCAATTGAATGAGGAGTTGTATTCCGCCTACATGTACCTGTCGCTTGCGGCTTATTTTAGGGACGGCAACTACGATGGATTCGGCGGATGGATGCGCGCTCAAGCCCAGGAAGAGGTCGAGCACGCGATGAAGTTCTACGATTACATCAATGACCGCGCCGGCCGGGTGACTCTGGCCAAGATCGATGCCCCGCCGACCGAATGGGCATCGCCCGAAGCCGCCTTCGAAGCAGCCTGGGAGCACGAAAAGAAGATCACCCGACTGATCAACGATCTGGTCGATCTGGCTTCTAAAGAGCGGGATCACGCCACCCACCAGTTTCTCCAGTGGTTCGTCGTCGAACAGGTGGAGGAAGAAGACCTGGTCGGCAGCGTCGTGCATAAAATCAAAATGGTGGCTGATTCCCCCAGCGGAATGTACATCCTGGACCGGGAGCTGGCTACCAGAAACGCCGGCGCCTAGCCTGAAGAGTCAGTCTCCGGACGTCTGATTCGGGTTGCGAGGTTCCGGGGTGCAAGGTGCTGGGTCCTTTGTGCTGCGTTTTTTGCGTTCCGTTTCATAGAGACGGCGATCTTTCCAGCGACCGGGGAGCGCTCGACGGAAGTCGAGGGACCGGGAAACATTTCGCTCCTGCGCCCCGCTTCGGGAGCGCCGTCTGGCCGGTGCAATCCCTTACTCAGGCTCGGGGCTTCGTGTAAAGCCTCGTCATGTCTTTAAAGCGGGAGTCCCGTAGGCCGAAGTGTGCCGGCGCCACGTCGCCGCTTGACAAGGCCTTCTCATAGAAGCCGCCTCAGGCGGCGATTCCGGCGCCCCGGATTCTGTCAGGAAAACGGGCCGCAAATAAATAGGACCAATTTAGTACGAAAAGCGGTTGACTTAAGTCGCTGGGCGGGTATATTGTGGCTTCCAGTTGAAATTGATATTCATTTTCATTTAGGGAGACACTGTTCGGATGCGGATCAGATTTTGGAGGCCACTCGTCAGCGCTGCCGTCAGTATACAGCTTTTTACAGTTTTCGGCCCTGTGCTGCTTGCGGCCACGACGACGGGGCCGGAGACGGCGACCATCCTTGGGAAAATCGTTGTGACGGCCCGAGCCGCCTCCGACGATTCAATCGTTGTGGCGACGGGTCTGGATAGCGACTTTAACGAGACGTCCGTGGCCGACAGCGACGGCGCCTTTCGATTCTCGAACCTCGTTCCGGGTCTGTATCGCATTGCCGCCTACAAACTGGGGTTCCGCTCGGTGGAAAGGGACATCCGATTGGAGGGCGGCCAGACTTTTGAAATCGAGATCGTCCTTCCTCTCGATCCGCAGGTCAAGATTCACGAACGCGTCATGGTGGTGGCCGATCCCAGCGGCGTGGATCAGATTCCCGGTTCCGCTCACTACCTGGGCCAAGCGGAAATGAATCGGCAGTTCGTCGCTTTCGGCGACATCCATCGTCGCCTGCGCCAGATTCCGGGCATCAACATCCAAGAGGAGGACGGCTTTGGTTTAAGGCCCAACATCGGCATGCGAGGCGCCGGAGTCGACCGCAGCGCCAACATCACTTTGATGGAAGACGGCGTCCTGATCGCCCCGGCGCCGTACGCCGCGCCGGCGGCCTATTTCTTCCCGGTGGCGGCCCGCATGAAGGGGATCGAGGTCCGAAAGGGCTCCAGTCAGATCAAGTACGGACCCCACACGCACGGCGGGGCGCTCAACCTGATCTCAACGCCCATCCCCGACGACTTTCAGGTCCAAGGCGATTTGGCTTTCGGATCCTACGACACGCGAAATCTGTACGTAAACGTGGGGGATTCCTACCGTCATTTCGGGTGGCTGGCCGAAACCTACCAGATCGGCAACGATGGATTCAAGGAGCTGGACGGGGGCGGAAATACGGGCTTTCGGGTGGAGGACTATTTATTCAAGTTTCGCCTCAACACCGATCCCAGGTCCCGGAGATTCCAGCAACTGGAGTTCAAGGTAGGAAAAAACGATCAGGTCTCAAATGAAACCTATCTAGGCCTGACCGACGAAGATTTCAGAAGGACTCCTTTGAGGCGCTACGCCGCTTCCCAGGAGGACGTTTTTCGTTCCGGCCACGAGCAGTTCCAGGTTCGTCACTTCATGCTGGTTTCCGCAAGAATGGATGTGACGACGACGATCTACCGCAACAATTTCACTCGCAACTGGTACAAGCTCGAAAGCGTAAGAGGACGCGGCATTTCCGGAGTGTTCCGGAATCCGGATCAATTCGCCGATGAAATCTCCATTTTCAAAGGAGCGGACAGCGAAGTTGACGCTTTGAAAGTCCGCGCCAACAACCGCTCCTACTACTCTCAGGGAGTCCAGTCGGTTCTGGGGCTGGCCTGGGACGCCGGGCGGGCTCGCAACCTCCTGGAATTCGGATTTCGGTATCACGAAGATCAGGAGGACCGCTTCCAGCACGAGGATGGCTTTCAAATGTCCGGCGGGCGCATGGCGCTGACCTCGCGAGGAGCGCCCGGCAGCCATTCGAATCGGCTCAACGACGCTTCGGCATGGGCGTTGTTCGTGCAGGACACGATCCGCTGGAATCGCCTGAAGATCGTACCCGGACTGCGCTACGAAAACATCAAGCTGGTTCGTACGGACTTTTTGACATCCGATCCGCAGCGCAGCGCTCCCAGCGCGATTCGAACCAATCGGCTGGACGTCGTGATACCGGGCGTCGGAATTCAGGTGGACGCCGCGCCGAAACTTAGCTTCTTCGGAGGCGTCCACAAGGGCTTTTCTCCTCCGGGTCCGGGATCGACCGAGGACACCGATGCCGAACGCAGCGTCAACTTCGAATTCGGAACTCGGTTCGCGGGGAACGCATTCCGACTGGAGGCGGTAGGATTCCTGAATCGTTACGGCAATCTGCTGGGCAGAGATACGCTTTCCGCAGGCGGCGCGGGCACCGGGAGGCTGTTTAACGGCGGGCGCGCGCTGGTTCGGGGTATGGAGGCGTCGCTGCTCTGGGACCTGCGCGAATCGCTGCAACTCGGGTTCGGACTTCCGGTCCGGGTAGCCTACACGATGAGTCATGGAGAATTCCGCAACAGCTTTGAAAGCAGCTTCGGCCCCTGGGGCGACGTCATCATCGGCGACGAACTCCCCTATCTGGCCCGTCATCAATTGTTCGCCGCAATCGGCGTGGAGCGCAACCTCTGGAGCGTCGATCTGGAGAGCGTTTATCTGAGTCCCATGAGAACGGAAGCCGGGCAGGGGCCGATCGATCCGTTTCTGGCCACCGACTCCCATCTGGTGTTGAATCTGACCGGACAATACAAACTAACCGAAGGCGGCACGCGTCTTTTCTTGAGTCTGCAGAATCTGACTGACGACCATTCCATCACGGCTCGCCAGCCCGCCGGGGCCCGGCCCAATCTGCCCAGAACGCTGTCGGCCGGAATCCGCTTCAACCTGGGGCTTTGAATTTCATGAACGCACGCCGGACATTCCACTGCATCCTGTTGGCGCTGTTGCTGTCGCCGGTCGTTCTCTCCTGCTCCTCGAATCCGAAGGCGGACGCCGAGGTCCTGACAATCTATTCCGGGCGGAATCAGCAACTGGTGGGCCCCCTGATCGAGCGCTTTCAACAGTCCAGCGGCATTCGAGTCCAGGTGCGCTACGGAGACTCAGCCGAAATGGCGTCCACGATTCTGGAAGAAGGACGAAACAGTCCGGCGGACCTCTTCTTTTCGCAGGACGCCGGAGCCCTGGGCGCCTTGCGGGGAGAGAATCGACTGAAGAAGCTGCCGGAAGAGCTTCTGGCGCGCGTGCCTCGCCCCTTCCGCTGTCCCGATGCCTTCTGGGTGGGGACGTCCGGCCGAGTTCGCGTGGTCGTCTTCAACTCCGGCCGCTTGTCCGAGGCGGAGATGCCCGATTCGCTCTCAGGCTTTACGGATCCGAAATGGAAAGGCCGCATCGGATGGGCGCCGGCCAACGCCTCCTTTCAGGCTTTCGTGACGGCTTTGCGCCTTTCCGCCGGAGATGACGCGGCCTTAAAATGGATCCGCGGGATCCAGGCCAACCAGCCTAAGGTCTACGCCGGAAACACCGCTATCGTCGAGGCGGCGGGGCGCGGCGAGATCGACGTCGGATTCACAAATCATTACTATCTGCATCGTTTCCTGGCCGAGCGCGGAGAAAGCTTTTCGGCCCGCAACTACTACCCCAGAGCCGGAGGCGTGGAGACGCTGGTCAACGTGGCCGGGGCCGCGGTGCTGGCCGGAACGAAGAGGGAAGGCGCCGCTCTGGATTTCATCGCGTTTCTGTTGTCCGAAGAGGCTCAGCGCTTTCTGGTGGAGTCGACCTTCGAGTACCCGCTGGCCAACCACGCGCCGGTTCCGCACGGGATGAAGCCCCTGGCCGAGGTCGCGCCTCCAGATTTCGATCTTTCCCGGCTGGGGGATCTGCAGGGCACGTTGAGGATGCTCGCTGCGGCCGGGGCCCTGTGAGCGATTAGCCGTTGGGTTAGACTTTCGAAGTGGCCGGGAATTCTTCAATATTGGAAAGCCTCCCATTCTTTCGTTCGGCCAGGGCTTCCTACCCCGCGGCGTTTGGGATTCTGGCGACGCTGGCGGCCGCCGGAGCCCTGCTGCCGGCCGTGTATCTGGTGATTCGAGCCTCCGGAGTCGAGGCTGAAGCCTGGGCGGTCTTCTGGCGGGCGCGCACGCTCGGAATCCTTTCCAACAGTCTGCTGCTGGCCGTATCGGTGGCCGGCTCCGCCGCCCTCGTGGGGACTCCCCTTGCCTGGCTCTTGACGCGCAGCGATCTTCCGGGACGCAGGATCTGGACCGTGCTGGCCTGCCTGCCCCTGGCCGTCCCATCCTACGTGGCCGCCTTCGTCTGGATTTCCGCTTTGGGTCCGGGCGGTCTGGCGGCGAGGGCGCTAGGCCCCTGGTCGGCCTCCTTCCTGCCCAACATCTATGGATTCGCCGGCGCCTGGATCCTGCTGAGCCTGTTGACGTATCCGTACGTATTCTTAAGCGTTCGGGGCGCCTTTCTGAGAATGGACCCGGCTCTGGAAGAAGCTTCCAGCACGCTGGGAAAAAACCGCCGCCAGACCTTCTTCAAGATCGTGCTGCCGCTGCTGACTCCGGCCATCGGTGCGGGCGCCCTGCTGGCCGCTCTGTATGCTTTGAGCGATTTCGGAGCCGTTTCGCTGCTGCGTTTCGAATCCTTCACCTGGGCCATATACAGCCAGTACCGGGGCGCTTTCGATCGCAGCATGGCGGCGCTTCTTGCGCTGGCCCTGGTGGCTCTGACGCTGGCGCTGCTGTGGGGGGAATCCCGGTTGCGCAAGCGGCCGGCTTTCAGCGCCAGCGCGACTCGACGGACGGCGCCCGTCCAACTGGGAAGCTGGCGCTGGCCGCTGCTGGCTCTGTGCAGCCTGCTCGTGCTGACCGCTCTCGGCCTCCCGCTGGCCGTCATTTTTTACTGGATCGGTCTGGGCGCTCTCTCCCACTGGGGAGCCTTCGAGTTCGCAAGGGCCGCCTGGAATTCGCTGCTGGCTTCTTCGCTGGGCGCGGTCGCTACGGTCGCCTTGGCCATTCCCGTCGCCGTCGTCGCCGTTCGCGGCCGGGGAATGTTGGAGCGCTCCGTAGAGCGCCTCGCATACCTTGGGTACGGGCTTCCCGGGATCGTCATCGGCCTGGCTCTGGTCTTCCTGGGCGCCAGACATGCTCCCTTTCTGTACCAGACCTTGCTGCTGCTGATCTTCGCCTACGTGGTTCGGTTTCTTCCCCAGGCCGTGGCCGCTGCGTCCGCATCGTACCGGGCGGTCAGCCCGCGTGTGGAGGAGGCGGGGCTTACGCTGGGGCGCAGTCGGTGGCAGGTGTTTTTCAGCGTGACCGCGCCATTAATTCGTCCCGGAGCCCTGGCCGGTCTCGCGCTGGTGTTTCTGACCGCCGTCAAGGAACTCCCCATGACGCTGCTTCTGGCGCCGACTGGATTTGAAACCCTGGCCACTCACATCTGGTCGGCCACCTCAGAGGCCTTCTTCGCGCGAGCGGCGCTGCCTTCCTTGTTTCTGCTGCTGCTGTCCGGAGGCTCGGTCGCCTTGATCCTGCGCGAAAAGGCCGAGAGGGCGCTGTGACGCAGCCGGCCATCGCCTGTCAGGATCTGGTCAAGTTCTACGGGGGGGTGGCCGCCGTGCGCGGAGCCACCTTCGCCGTCGAAGAAGGGAACTGCATGGTCCTTCTGGGCCCCAGCGGCGGGGGCAAGACGACGGTTCTGCGGCTGATCGCCGGACTGGAAGTTCCGGATCGGGGGACGGTGACGGTGAGCGGTCGGCCCATGGTCGGCCCCGAAGTCTTCGTGGCGCCCGAAAAACGTTCCACCGGACTGGTGTTCCAGGAATACGCCCTGTTTCCGCACCTGACCGTGGAGCAGAACGTCGGGTACGGTGTGCGAGACCGCCGCCGGAGAAAAGAGCGCGTCATTGAGACGCTGAGGCTGGTGGGGCTCGAAAGCCTGCGCCGGCGAATGCCGTCGGAGCTTTCGGGAGGCGAGCAGCAACGAGTGGCTCTGGCCCGCGCCCTGGCGCCGGAGCCCGAAGTGCTCCTTCTGGACGAGCCCTTCTCCAACCTGGACGCGGGCCTGCGCAGTCAGCTCCGCTCCGAAGTCCGGCGCATCCTGAAGGAGGCCGGAGCGACGACGATCTTTGTGACCCACGATCAGGAGGAAGCCCTGTGCGTCGCCGACGAGGCTGCCGTGATGCTGGACGGCAGAATCGCTCAGCAGGCCGTGCCGGAAGAGCTGTACGAGCGGCCGGCGAGCGTCGCGGTCGCCGCCTTTCTGGGGGAATCGAACTTTCTATCCGGAACGGCTTCCGGACTTTCGGTCGAATGCGAAGCGGGTCGGTTTCCCATTACGGAAGAGCATCGAGGCGAAACCATCGTCCTTCTGAAAAAGGACCGCATCTCGCTGCTGCCGGACCCCAGCGGTCCCGGACGCGTCGCCTCGGTCGAATATTTCGGCGCCTACCGGCTGGCCCGACTCGTCCTGCCCTCGGGAAAAACCCTGGCGGTCCGCCTGGAAGGCCCGCAGGAAATCCGGCCGGACCAGGCCGTGCGCATCGAGCTGAAACGCCCGGCAGTCGCCTTTCCGGCGTGAGTTGAATCCGGCAGCATCGCTTAACCCCCGTCCCCTACAACTACGGAACCCGGTGCGGGAAGCGACGGAATTGCGCCGCGCTAATGCGCCCGGCCGGCTCCCCAGCGCAGCCCATCCGCCTCCGCCGCCAATTCAGCCCGCTCTGGGGACGGTTCGAGCCGATGCAGATCCTCCACTGGGCATTCGTCAAACGTGTGGTCCAGCCGCCCCTCCCGGTACTGGTCGTCGTGAAAGGCGATAAACGGGCGGGGAAAGATCAGCCTCCGCACGCTGAAGTCGGGCGCCAACAGGTAGACGCGTTCCTCGATCCTTTCAGGCGCAAAAGGTTCGCAGCGCAGCTGCACCTCCAAATACACCTCCCGCTCAGGCGAAATTCTCACCCGGACGACTCTACTGTCCAGGCCTAACTCTCCCGCGACGTCGGTCTGCGGAATCAAGAAATACGCGCTTTCTTTGCCACTCTCGAGTTCGGGAGCGTACAAAGGGGGCGAGGGCGAGATCGCGTCGCGAACCTCCAGGTCGACGACCGCCAGCGACGGCTTGCGGGCCAGATTGTTGATGCCGCCCAGGAGCAGCTCGGGCTTGCCGTCGCCGTTCAAATCGCCGACCGCATGGCTGAAAATGTAACCGGTGTGCCAATACTCCCCGACCCGCTCCCCGGCGGCGTTCAAGATCGAAACCTGCGAAGGGAAGTCGGGAACGTGATTGGCTACAACCACCACAAAGCGGCGGGGCGAATCGGGAGAAGCCGGCGAAATCGAAAAATCATGAATTCGGTACTGGTCGTCGTATTCAACAGAACCGAACGTCATCTTCCCGCCGGGAAAATACTCCCAGAGCAGGGAACCCCGTGAGTCCAGGCAGACGATTTTGGATCGAGCGGCGGGATCGAACTCCGCGCCCTTCAGGACCGCCACGACCTCTTGCCGGCTGTCGCCCGTCAGATCGACCGTTCGGGCCGCGGGGAAGTGTTCACGCAAGGACGGCATCATCTCGTGGTCCCACTCATAGCTCCACAGGATCTCTCCCGCCCGGTCCACGGCCAGGAGTCGCCGGCCGTGCACTTCGACCGTAAAGTGGGGATCCGAACGCGGCTTCTGCGAAAGCAGCAGAAGCGCTGCAAGCGCCAGCAACAGCCCGGCCGCGGCCCACCGCATCGAGAACCGGCCGAACAGGAATCTCCAGATTGGAAGGGCGGCTTCCAGGCGTGCCGAATCTCTCCCGGCCTTCGGAGCGGAGGAGCCGAGGCCCTCCAGCCGGGAGAGGCGGCTGGAAAGCCAAAGGACCGTGCCGCTTCCCAGCGCGAAAAATAAAAACAGCCGCGCCCACAGGATTTTCTGAAACAGCCAGGCGCTGGGATGATCGGCGAGATTGTTCAGAAGATTCGTCATCAACGAAAGGGCCGTCAACAACGTCACGATTAGAAGGCCGGCCAGAGCCCAGGGGCGAAAATACACGGCGCCTCGCAAGGAGGCGATGCGGCCGGTTTTTCGAGAACTACCCGAAAAATCGCTGAGGCCTTCGGCCGACGCGCACTCCAGCGTCCGCGCCAGCGCGTAGGCCGGGAGCATGAACAGCGCGCCGATGTAGAGGGCGTAAATCGTGTCCTTGAAGTACGCCGCCGAGGCGGCGTAGGTCTGAAAGCGGGCCGGCGTGATCGGCCGGTCGGGCAGAAAGTAGCTCAATGCGAGCGCCTGAGCGAAGCCGGCGCCGATCAGAGCCAGCAGAGGCAGAGCCAGCGAAAGCGAAGATCCGCGGCGGATCAGCCGTTCGCTCCACGCGAAAATCGCGATCGTAGAAACAAAGATCCAGGCGCCGGCCAGCAGCGAGCCGACCGCCGCCAGCCTCGCGAATGCGGACAGCTCGAACGTCAGCTCCAGAATTACGGCCGAACTGTAAAAGAGGCTGTACAGCAGGCTCCAGGCCAACACGTATGCCGGATGAGGGCCCAGCCGACTCAGGAGTCGCCGCAGGCTGGGCGGAAGCTTCTGTAAAAGCGGGCTCCCTTTGGCCTCGGCCGAGGCTGCCCGATGCTGCCGGCGCACCCATTCGTTCAACTGGCTGGGAAAAGCGAAGACCGTCCCCTTGGCGCCGCGACCGCCCCCGGCCGGCCGATGCACGGGCAGCCCGTTTTCCTCCAGACGCTGGGCCCCCCGCACGGACATGCCCAAATGGCCGGCGATCGCCTTCCAGCCGCTTAGCGG
>CAZAEY010000096.1:7970-13371 GCA_964484155.1 uncultured Acidobacteriota bacterium | reverse complement strand
GCTTCAATGGCGAGCCACACGGAGAGCGCCAGGATCGTTCCGCCCAGGACTAGCAGCAACAGGGCGCCGAGTTCCCAGAAATCTTTCAGTTTGATCACCATGGCCGTCAGCGTGGTCACGAGCATAAACGCCATCGGAATCGCGGTATAGAGGACGGGGCGCTTTCGCTGCAGCAGGTATATGGTGACAGCAAGCAGAGTGAGTCCGCCCATGATCTGGTTGGTGGTTCCGAACAGTTGCCAGAGGGCGAGTCCGGCGGTCTGGCCTTCGACTTTGTAGAAAGCGAAGAATCCGATGGACAGGACGGCCAGCAGCGAGGACAGGTAGCGATTCGAAAGCGGAGTCCAACCGATGCTTTCGCCGATCTCGGAAATGTTGAATCGGAGCAGGCGGGTGGCTGAATCCAGCGTGGTCAGGGCGAACGAGATGGCGACTAGAGCCACAAAAGCCTGGGCCAGAGCCAACGGCACTCCGAGTTGGCTGATGAACAGTCCCGAGCCGTCGATGAATGCTTTCATGTTGGGCCCCAGGCCGGCGGCCAGATCCCAGCTCTGGTAATGAGCCATCCAGAGGTCTCTGGTCAGAAACCCCGCGGTGCAAGCCAACACGGAAGCCAGTCCCAGCAGCGATTCTCCGATCATTCCGCCGTATCCGATCATGACCGCGTCGGTTTCCTGGTTGATTTGCTTGGCCGTTGTCCCCGAACTCACGAGCCCGTGAAAGCCGGAAATGGCTCCGCAGGCGATCACGATGAAAACGAAGGGAAAGATCGGCGGGGCTCCTTCCGGATGCGTCTGCAGAGCCGGAGCGGCGAAATCGGGGCGAAGATAGAAAAATCCTCCGAAGATGGCCGCAAGGCCAAGGTACAGCAACAGCGAGTTGATGTAGTCCCGCGGTTGCAGCAGCAGCCAGACCGGCAGGACGGAAGCGACAAAGCTGTATCCGAGCAGCAAGACGCTCCAGCGATCGGTCGACCAGTCGAGATGCGGCAACTGCAGGCCCACGAAGACGCCGCCCAAGGTGATGGCGAAAGCCAGAGCAGTCACCGGTCCTAGTCTCAGGTTCCGCTTGTAAACCAGCCAGCCCACTCCGACGGCCACTACCATCAGGACCGAGGTAGGATAAACGGCTTCCGGAAAATAGGCTCTCGAAAGAAGAATCGAGCAGATGTTGACGAACACGCCCATAGCCAGCGTGATCAGAAAGAAAATAATGATGTGGAATAGCGTCTTGGCGCGCTTGCCGATGATATCTTCGGCCACTTTCCCGATCGACATGCCGCGGGCCCGCATCGACACCACCAGCGCGCCGAAGTCGTGGACCGCACCCACCAACAGAGAGCCAAACACCACCCAGAGCAGCGCCGGAAGCCACCCCCAGATCACGGCGATGGCCGGTCCCAGCATGGGGGACAGCCCGGCGATCGACGCGTAATGATGCCCGAACAGCACGTATCGGTTCGACGGCACGTAATCGACCGCGTCGAACTGCTCGTGAGCCGGCGTGCGCCTTTTGGGATCGAGCTGAAACACTCTTCGCCCGAGATATTTCGCGTACAGGTGGTAGCCGAGCAGGTAGCAGACGAAACAAAGCAGCGCAGCAACCGCCGGAGTCATGAGGCGGAATTATAGCTTTTTCTGCGTTCCGCGTTCCGCGTTTCGCGTTCTACGTTCCCGACTCCTGACCCCTGACTCCTCCCTCCTGCCCCCTGCCACTACCGGACAAGATCTCCCGAAAGAGCCCCGTGGAAATGTTGGCGCCGGTCAGAACGAGAACGACTTTCTTTCCGGCCAGTTGATCCCTGAGCTGGCGAACGGCGGCCAGCGGGGCTGCGGCGGCGGGCTCGGCTACAGTGTGCGCGTAACGGAAGTACTCGTAGACGGCCGCCGCCAGATCGGTCTCCGACACCGTCGTCATATCATCCACCATCCGGCTCAGGATTCCGAAAGGCAAGTCGAACGTCACCCGCGTGGCCAGTCCGTCGGCGATCGTTTCGGCGGAATCGGTCTCGACCCGCTTTCCCTCTCTCCAGGAACGGGTGACGGCGGGGGCATTTTCGGCCTGGACTCCGATGACGCAGACTCCGGGAGCCGCCGCGCCGAAAACCGTCAGGACGCCGCTGATGCCGCTGCCTCCGCCAACTGGAACCAGGATGCAGTCCGGATCGGGCAGGTCCTCCAGGATCTCGAGGGCGTACGTTCCGACGCCGTGAATCAGGTGCGCCTCGTTGGCCGAATGGACGTATCGCAGGTCTCGCTCCTGCTGCAACTCCTCCACCCGGAGGCGGGCCTCGTCGAAGTCCCGTCCGTGAACGATCAACTCGGCCCCGTAGGCCTCCATGGCTTCATTCTTCTCGGGATTGTTTCCGTGCGGGACCGCGATGACGCAGGGAACGCCGAAGATGCGACAGGCCAGAGCGATTGACTGCCCGTGGTTCCCGCGGGTGGCCGTGACGACTCCCCGTTTTCGTTCTCCCTCGGAAAGTCGGCCGATCAGGTTAATGCCGCCCCGGATCTTGAAGGAACCGGTAGGGTTGCAGTTTTCGTGTTTGACGAAGAGTTCGCAGCCCAGCCGCCGCGACAGCACAGGATGATGCACCAGCGGCGTGGGGCGAAGAAAGCCGGCGATCCGACGGCGGGCGTCCAGCACTCCTTGAAAGGTCACTTCCACGAAACAATCTCCTCTATCAGGGCCCTTACATCAGCTTCCAGTCGGGACCTCCGCCCCCTTCCGGCGTGGTCCAGCGGATGATCTGGTAAGGATCCATGATTTCGCAGGTCTTACAGTGAACGCAGTTGCTGAAATTGACCTGGAGCTTGCCCGCCGACTTTTCGTGGAGGATTTCGTATACGTTGGCGGGGCAGAAGTGTCGGCACGGGTTGCCGTATTCGATCGTGCACCGGTTGTCGCAGATGTCGGGATCCAGGACCTTCAAATGCGCCGGCTGATCCTCTTCATGCGCCGTGTCCGACAGGTACAGCGCGCTCAGTTTGTCAAGCGTCAGTTCACCATCGAAATTCATCCGGGGCTCCCGAACAGCCGCTTCGCCGAAACGCTCGCGCAACGATTTCATCCGGGCATGTCCGGGCTGGATGGGAAACGGATCTTTCAGCCCCCGCCCCCCGGTCACATACTGCAGGCCTGCGTGAAACATGCCGCGCCAGAATCCGCTCTGAAAGGACTGCCGGAAGTTTCTGACCCGCCAAAGCTCCCGGCGCGCGCCGCTGGCCTCGAAACGGTCCTGGTACCCGCGCAGCGTCGAAGCTGCAAAGTCATCCTTCAAAAACGCTTCAAAAATCGTCTCTGCAGCCATCATTCCCGACCAGACCGCCAAGTGGATTCCCTTTAACCGCTGAGAGTTGAGGAATCCGGCCGAATCCCCCACGATTAACAGGCCGTCGGCATACAGCCTCGGCATGGCATAGTACCCGCCTTCCGGGATTGCCTTCGCCCCGTAGGAGACGGGCTTGCCGCCTTCCAGCATTTCGCGGACCCAGGGATGCGTCTTGAACTGCTGCAACAGCCGATGGCAGTCCATCTGCGGGTCTTCGTGGTCCAGGCCGACCACCATCCCGATATCCAGCAGGTTGTCTCGCATCGAATAGATGAAGCCTCCTCCGAATTCTTCGGTTCCCAGCGGAAATCCCATGGTGTGATAGACGACTCCCGGTTCAAGGTCGCCCGGAACCTGCCAGATTTCCTTTACGCCCACGGCGTACAACTGGGGCTGCTTCCCATCTGCCAGCCCCAACCGGCGGATCGCGATCTCGCTCAATGTGCCTCTGGGCCCTTCACCCAAAACCGTCGCTCTTGCGAAAACCTCAATGCCAGGCTCGAAATTGGCCTTCGGCTTGCCTTCACGATCTCGGCCCTTGTCGCCTATCCGCACGCCCCGGACTCTATTTCCTTCCAGCAACAACTCGGCCGCGGGGAATTCTGGAAGCACGTCAACCCCATGAGCTTCGCAGAGCCCCGCCAGCCAACGAACCAGCTTGCCCAGGGACGCTACGAAGCAGCCGTGATTCTGCAGAGGAGGAGGAGTGATCGGAGACCGGAACGCCTGCCGCTTCGTCAGGATGTACAGCGCGTCTTCAACCACCGGCGATTCGTATGGAGGCGCTTCCGTGTCGATGCCGTCGATGAGTTCTTCAATGGCTTGCGGATCGACGACGGCGCCGCTGAGAGCGTGAGCGCCGACTTCCTTCCCCTTTTCGACAACTAGAATGACCGGATCCTCCAACCGCCGGCCGCTCCCCTTTCCATCCTCCAACAGCTGATTGTGCCGGTTGAACAACTTTTTTAAATGAAGCGCCGCGGCAAGAGTCGCCGGTCCGGCGCCGACAAGGAGGACGTCGACGTCCATTCGATCTCGTTGCATGGCCCAATTATACGCAGCGCCGGTCACCCGGGAGCTTCAAATTCCCGGAAAACGGACCGAGATTTTCAGATTCCGCTATCCGGCGGACAGCCAAGCATCTGCAGGCCGAGCGGGCGAACAGTGGCATTCGTTTAGAAGGAACTCAAGAATTTTTGAAACTTTCCAAGCGCTTCTTCTGTCTATAGTCACAGAAACTGACTGAAATAAGGGCTTTTCTAAAGCCCGGCATTTGTGATTTGGATTCCTGACAACTTTGAATAACTGAAGAAGAATAACGCCATGTCGAATACACGCACCTGCAATCGAACGCTTTTAAGAGGATTCCTCACGAACCACCTGGGTGAAGAAGAAAAACTTGATTTCCTCTTCCACCTGGACAACTGCGTGGCTTGTTGGGAGGAAGTCTACAACGCGACCAAGGCGACGCACCCGCACTTCTATAAGAATTCGTCCCGAAAAGTGAAGGTCTCGAAGCGGGATCTGGGCGAATTCGAGGATTCCGAAAAGGTGTCCGAGGTGGCGTAACCGCGCCGCACCGTCCTCCTGTTCGGACGCAGCGCTCTCCTTTACATCCGATACAGCATCCAGTAGACGACTACGCCAGTCACCGACACGTAAAGCCAGATGGGCAAGGTCCATCGGGCGATCCGCCGATGTCGGTCGAAACGTCCCTGAAAGGCTCGCAACAGCGTGATGGCGACCATGGGGACGATCGCCATCGCCAGAATTGTGTGGGAAATTAGAACCGTAAAGTAGACGGTTCGAATCCCCCCTTCCCCCTCAAACGGCCTCGACCCGATGTGGTAGTGATAAATCAGGTACGAGGTCAGGAAAAGAATCGACACCGACACGGCCCCCAGCATGCAGAGGCGGTGGCGCTCCACCTGGCCCTGTCGGACGAAATAAAACCCTGCCAGCAGAAGCATCGCGCTGGTCGAGTTTAAGATCGCGTTCAGGGTCGGAAGGTCCGAAATCTGCATCGATGAATCATTTTAGTCGAATTGGGGAGGCTGCGTGCCGCGT
>CAZAEY010000096.1:0-7870 GCA_964484155.1 uncultured Acidobacteriota bacterium | reverse complement strand
GCTTCGTGGGTTTCGTGACGCTGCGCCCCACATCAACGCGGCCGAAGCGGCCGCGTCGCCCCGCCATCCGGCACTCCATTTCATCAGTCTTCCAGGACACCCCCGCCGGTGCGTAAAATTCCCATCGAAAAGTCTTTACTTTCGCAAAAAACCTCCACAAATAAAATTGGCACGCAGCACGCTCTCCGGCGTCTATACGAGTTCGATAGGGATCGTGGCGGCCTCAAATGCCGCCAGTTTTCGGTCCCGGGTCCATAGCGGAACCTCCAGTCCTTCCGCCAGAGCCACGTACGCGGCGTCATAAGCCGTCAGGTTGTGTCGCAATTCCCAGATGCGAGGCAGCAAGACCTGGTGGCCGTAGCGGTGGAGGTCAAGCTGAGAAAGGTGTTCCAGCGCCATCCTCGCTCGATTGAACGAGATTTCTTCGCTCATGGCGTACCGACGCAACGCCTGCGCGACCTCCAAGTCTATCAGGTGCGGTGCGGATAGAACGAATTCCGGAGACCGAATCCGGCCAGCGATTCGACGACCGGCATCCGTTCCAAGAAGGAGCTCGATCGCAACGGACGCATCCAGCACCATCAGCGGGAGTCCCGCTCCTGGCGGACCACGTCTTCGGGCGGCGGCTCCGGCCTGGATTCGGGCAATTGGGAAATCCGATCCAAAAGCTCTTGGCGGCTCGGTCGTGCCAGCGCCTTTTTGATTTCTCGAAGTACGAAATCGGACATGGAGAGACCTGACATCGCCGCCCGGGCCTTCAGTCGACGGTGAATGGCGTCTGGCACATTTCGAATCTGGATCATCTTCGACATGCGTTTATTATACTTTCATGTTCTCCACATGTTCAATGCGGTCGTGTGTAGCGAAGGAGGGGTTGCATCTTCGGACTGGTCTGCAAATGGTTTCTCATTTCCCATTGACACCCATGGGGCGCTCGGATTAAGATGGTGAAGAAAAGGTGAATATCAGATGGTTGCGCGCTCTTCTTCTCTTCCCGACGTACTGCCGGCATCGGCGTTAACTGAGGATCCCGGCCGTTGTCTCGGCACGGGGATTCCGGAGCTGAACGAGCTGTTGGGGGGCGGGATTCCTCGAGGCAGGATTACGACAATTTCCGGCTCTCCCTCCAGCGGGAAGACCAGCCTGCTGTTTTCCATTCTGCAGCAGGCCGTCTGCGGGGGAGACCGGGCGGCTTTCGTGGATGCGTTCGACACGCTGGATCCCGGATTCGCCCGGCGCGCCGGGGTTTCTCTTTCCCGCCTGCTCTGGGTGCGCTGCGACAGTAGGAAGACGCGGGATCAGGCGCTGCTCTGCACCGACATCCTCTGTCGCGCCGGCTGTTTCGGCGTGGTGGTCCTGGATGCGGCGCCCCTTCCCGCGCAGCGACCCATCCGCTTTTCTACTCAGAGCTGGTTCAGGTTGCAGCGGAGCTTGCAGGGAACTGAAACGGCGCTTCTGGTCCTCTCGGGAGAGGAGTCGATCGGGGGGGCGGCGGCCGTCCGCCTGTCGCTGCAGAGACGGCGCAGTCTGTGGAGCCGCAGACTTTTCTCCGTGGCGGAAAAGCGACGGCCTCTTTTCGAAGGGATGGAGAGCGAAGCGCAGTTGATGAAGGGCAAGAGACATGGCCGCGTCACGGTTTATTGCCATTTTTAGCTCCCAGCCGCAACAACTTTATGAGGCGGCCCCCAGCTTGGGGCCGCGGATCGAAGTCTGTCCTCCCGGCGGCCTGCTGCTGGAGGTCTCTCCCCGCTACGAACAGGAGACGCTGCATCGGATTTCTCACTTCGTCCGCCGGGACGCGGCAATTGGAGGCGCCGGAACCAGAACGGCGGCGATTCTGGCGGCGCGCTTCGCTCCCGGGACGATTCTCTCCTACGGCCGGGAGCAGGCTTTCCTGGAGTCTCTGCCGGTGCAAGCTCTTTCCACCTGCGCCTTTCTGGAGCGGGAAACGCTGGCGGCGCTGGAGCGCTGGGGGATCCGGACACTGGGAGAATTGCAGCGCTTGCCCGCCGCTTCACTGGTCGCCCGCCTGGGACAGCAGGCGGACCGGCTGCAGAAACTGGCCAGAGGAGAAGACGTCTCCCTGTTTCGCCCGTATCAGGTGGATGAGACGTTTCAGGTCGAAGAAATGTTCGACTGGACGCTCGATTCGGCCGAACCTCTGACTTTCGTGCTGGGAGGAATGCTGGAAAGCCTGTGCGGAGAACTCCAGCAGCGGGGACTGGCGGCCGAACAGGCGGATCTCACGCTGCACCTGGAGGGAGGGCGCAAGCTGGAGAAGAGGATCGGGATGGCTGTCCCGCTGCAGGATCCTCGAACTCTGCTTTCTCTGATACGGCTGAAACTGCAGGAAATCTCAGCCGCAGCAGGAATTCGCGGGGTCGCTCTTCAGCTGAAACCGGTAAAACCCAGATTCTTTCAACATTCCTTGCTGCAAAGAGATCAGATCAGTCCGGAAAAACTTT
The DNA here is from genome assembly GCA_964484155.1 of uncultured Acidobacteriota bacterium. GTDB lineage: Bacteria > Acidobacteriota > UBA6911 > RPQK01 > JAPXNP01 > DATKAT01. The sequence continues at coordinate 5,405 of CAZAEY010000096.1, read as the reverse complement.
CGCATCTGCTGGTTCGCCTGGAATCGGTGGTGGGGGCAGGAAACCTCGGAACGCCGGTGCTGGAAGACACCCACCGGCCGGATGCCGTCCGAATGCAGCTTTTCGAGATTTCTCCTGACGACGCTCATCCCCGCGTCGAACCGGCGGCGCAAAGCGTCCGGCTTCCCGCATCCGCGCGCCAGCTTTCCCTGCGCCGGCTGCGCCCGCCAGTCGCCGTCTCCGTCAAAGGAGAAGAAACGCTCTCGTGCGCCGGTCCCTGGAAGTCCTCCGGAGACTGGTGGGGGGGAAACGACAAGGCCTCACCCTGGGACCGCGAAGAGTGGGACATCGAATTCAGCAATGGCTCGATCTGTCGCGTCTTCTGGGATCGACAGCGAAAACAATGGTTCCTGGAGGGCGTTTACGATTGAATTTCAGGCTTCAGGTTTACTTGCTCAAATTTCGATAAGCGAAACGGCTTGACCGCCGGATGTCGGAGCGACGGGACCCGCCCCGGAGCCAGCTGACTGGAAGGCGTTCAACGGGCGATTTCGTGGGTTCAGGGGTCGCTTCGCCAAAAAATCAACGCGCTGCGCAGATCAGCAGGAGGCATGGGCGACGTCTCTGCAATGGAGGCGCTTCGTCCGCGCAGCCGGGGGCGGCCCCTTGCAATCGGGTCCTCTCCGGCTCAGAATCTTTTCCCAGAGGAATCGGGCCGCTCGCATTCAGGCCGGTCGAACCTCGGTTGCACTTCGCCTGAAATCAGGGCATATAGCGGACCGAAGCGCTCGACCGAAAGAGGCGGCCAAGCTGTCTTGGATTTTCCCGCAAGAGCGGACGGGCAGGAGTGGCTGGAGTCAAGTTCCCACCGTCTCTCGAACTTTTCAGACCCGAAACTCGTTCAGCATTAAAGACGGGACTGAAATGACAGGAACGCGCCGTTGGAAGGAAGCGAAGAAAAGCAGGTTCGAAAGTGTCTTCAGGGCGACCAGAAAGCCTGGGAGAACATCGTGCGCGCGTACAGCGGAAACATCTTGAATATGGCGTACAGATACACGGGCAACTACTCGGTTTCCGAAGAGCTGACCCAGGAAGTCTTCTTGAAGGTCTATCAGAACCTGTCCAGTTTCCGATCCTCCGGCGGCACTTTTCGAAACTGGATGATGCGGGTTGGCCGGAATCTGATTATCGATCATTATCGGGCTCACAAGAAGGAAAAACATGTCGCCGGGAGCGAAGAGCTGGAAGCGCTGGATTTTCAGGAGCGTTCTGGAATGCCGACCCCTGATGAGGCCTTGCGGGCGAATCGAGATGCCGAGCGGATCTACAAAAGCCTGGGCACCCTCTCCATTGAACTGAAGGAAGCGGTCGTGCTGAGAGACATCGAAGGGTACAGTTACCGGGAAATGGCGGAGATGCTTGAGATTCCGGAAGGGACAGTCAAGTCTCGCATCAACCGGGGCCGAATTGAACTGGCCAAAGCTCTCTCCGGCGAGGAATCGAGATGAATTGCGCCAACGCGGAAACGCTGCTGACGGAATATTTGGATGGAGGTCTGGAGGCGCCGGTGCGAGCCGCCATATCCGACCATCTCCGTCAGTGCGCCGCCTGCTCCGAACTGGCGGCGGGAATCGGGCAGGTGCGGCACGAGTTGAGCCGGCTTCCGAAACTGCAGGTGCGCCAGGAACTGGTCGATTCGATTCTGGATCGAACCAGCGGCAGACCCAAGCAGGTATCCATCTGGCGGGATCTGATTTTGCCGACGCTGCAGCCGTTTTGTACGCAACGCTACGCCTTTGCGACTCTGATCATGTTCGTCTTCCTGTCCTTGGCGGCCAATCTGGCCGGACCGGAGTTTACCGCTTCCAGCGCCAGCAGTTTACGCCCTTCCAACATCGCGCAGAAAGCCGATCAGATTTCCGGCCAGATCTATCGGAAGTGGATGGAGTTCAATGAGTTCAAGAGTCGCGCCGCCGAGGAGTTTCGTTTGCTTCGGGAGGACCTGTTCGGCCGAATCGATTACCACTTGATCACAATGTTGTTTCAGAGTTACGACGAGTCGCTCCAGCAGGATTCCGACACGGGCGAGGAGTCCGAGAAGGACGCGACGACAGGAGAGCAAAATGAATAGCGAAGGTCACGAGCAGCAGTCGTTTCAGGCGCAGGACGCCGTTCCGCCGCCTCCCCGAGGCGAAAGCGTTCAGTCGGCTGGACGGGCCGCATTTTGCGCCGTCATTCCCGGGATTGGAGCCGTTTACAATCGGGACTACGTCAAGGGCGTGGTGCACTTTTCCATCTTTGCAGGATTGATCATCATCGCCAAGGAAGTCGGCTTCGTTTTCGGACTGGCCGCTTTCGCCTTTTATATCTTCACCATCATCGACGCCTACCGCTCGGCTGAACACCTCAGCCGCATGCGGCTGCAGGCGCCGGAGGCGCAAAACGGACCGGCCGAGATCAATTTCCCCCTTTGGGGCGGCATTCTGGTTCTGATGGGAGTGTTATTTCTTCTGGACAATCTGGGAGCCATCCGACTTCAGTCGATCGTCGCTTTCTGGCCGCTGATTTTTATCGGGATCGGACTATATCTGATCCTTCAGGCGGCGATGGGCGGGCAGACGAATCCGCGGCGTCGCGACCCATTTGATGACACTTCTTCCAGCGGACGCGCCCGTCGGATGGAATCAACTTCGGGCTCAGTGGAGCGGAAATAATGTCCAATCAGACGAACCTGACCGCATTCGTGGCGGGGATCATTCTGGTCGGCCTGGGCGGGCTTTTCCTGATCGCAAATCTGACCGGCTGGACGGTCGATTGGTGGTGGCTGGCCAAGATCTCGCTCCCGGTCCTGTTTATCTATGTTGGAATCTGGAAACTAGCCAGACACTTTTTCTGGCCGACGGAAAAAGTCCTGCAATATCCCGGCAAGGCCAGCCTTTTAGGCGGCATTTTCTGGACGGGGCTGGGACTGGTCCTGCTGCTGCATCTGTTGGGGGCGCTGGAAACTCTCCGCTTCATCGGACGGTACTGGCCGATCGCTCTCATCCTGTTCGGGCTGGGGAAGATCTTCGACTATTACCGCTTCCGGGGAAAAGTGCAGATTCATGCGGGCGAGATCTTCGGCCTGGTCTTCATCGTCTTTTTCGGAATCGCCGCCAACCGCCTTAGCCAAGCGCACTTTCCATTGATTGACTCCGAATGGGCGGGGATTCGATGGGGATCCATATTCAGAACGGAGCCCAGGTTCGAATTCACTCAGGAGATCCGAATTCCCAACGAAGCATTCAATTCCGTTGAGATCCGCAATCTGTATGGCGATGTGCGGATCGAAGCGTTCCCCGGTGACGACGAAATTGAACTGCAGTTGCAGAAGGTCATTCGAGGAGAGTCCGAGGAGGATGCGGGAAAGGTGGCATCCGCCGTGGAAATTCGACGGGAATTGCAGGACGGCGTACTGCTGCTGGGAACGAACCGGGAGGACCTGGGAGAGGCTGGGACGCGCTTGAACACCCATCTCGCGGTTCGAGTTCCCGAATCGATTCCCGTCCGGGTCTGGAACGGCTACGGAAATGTTACCGTCACTCGGTTGAAGGCGGACTTGCGTGCGGAGAATTCCTACGGCAACATCACGGCCCGTCAAATCGACGGACAGGTTCACGTGGTTGGCCGCTACAGGCCGGTTCAGGTGGAAGAAATCCGGGGAAACGTGTCGATTGAGAATCGGCGCGGGTCCATCCAGATTCGCGAGGTCACCGGAAACGTTACGGCCAAGACTGATTACGAAACGGTGACGGCGCGCGAAGTGCGCGGAAACCTCGCCGTTCAGAACCATTTTGGAAAGGTGACGGCTGTCAAAGTGCAGGGAAGCGTCGCAATCGAGGCGCCAGGTTCGGAAGTCGAACTGACGGAGATCGACATGGAGGCCAGGGTCGTCCACTCGCACAAACGACTGCAGGCCCGCAATCTGCGCGCAGGGCTCATTCTGGAAACATCGTACAGCCGTGCCGATTTGCGCGAAATTGGAGGCGACGTGGTCATTCAGGCTTCCCACTCGCAGGTTCAGGGCCGCTCGCTAGGGGGACGTCTTGAGGTGAAGGGGCGGGGCACCAGCGTCGATGCCGTCCAAATCGCCGGTCCGATTCTCGTGCAGACGACGCTTCGCAGAGTAAAGCTCGAAAATTTGTCCGCGGAGATCCGCGTTGAAAACGAGTTCGGCGACGTTGAGATCGACCAGCGGAGGAGTTTGCCTGCAGCGGTCACTGTAATTAACAAGAACGCTGGCATCAGCCTGACTGTTCCGGAAGATGCCGGCTTCGTCCTGGCCGCCGAAGCCAGCGGCGGCGATATTCGATCCGACCTGGGAGGGCCGGAGCCCTATTCCACTCTCAATACCACCGTCGGAGAGGGAGGCCCCCGTATTCAGGTCGAAACAACTTTCGGCCGCATCACCATTCGAAGACGAGGTTGAAGTGAAAAGAGTCTTACTGTGTCTACCGCTCCTGCTATGGACCGCCTGCCTGAACCCGTTCGATCAGTTTCTGGACGAGGGCCGATTTGCGACTCGAAACGAATCCGCAGACCGACAGCAGGAAGAGACGCTGGAAGCGACCGTTGAACTCAGCGTGGGAAGCCTGGAGATTTCGGCGGCGGCTCCCGGACAGGTCTACTCGCTGGACCTGCACTACATGGAGTCGGCTTCGGAACCGGACGTCAAGTACTCGACGCGCAACGGCGACGGGCATCTGGAGGTGCGTTTGCCCGGAGGCGGCCGGGGAATGCGCGGCGGCAGCAGAACGCGCCTAAGCCTGCAGCTCGGGCCCGATCTTCCGCTGCGATTGAAGGCTTCCATGGGCGTCGGCGAAGGAAGAATCGATCTCTCGAAACTGTCCCTGGAGTCGCTTGCCATTGAAAGCGGAGTCGGGGAAACCCGGATCTCCATGCTGGAACCCAATCCCATCACATGCGAGCGGTTGGAGGTGGTCAGCGGCGTCGGTGAGATAGAGTTGATCGGCCTGGGCAACATCCGCTTTAGGCGACTGGTGTTCAAGGGCGGCATCGGCGCATCTAAATTGGACTTTTCCGGCGAATGGACGCAGGACGCAGAGGTCGAAGTCGACGTCGGAATCGGCGGAATCGAGGTCCGGTTGCCTCGAAACGTCGGCGCAGAGGTCGACGTCACCCGCCATTTTCTATCCAACGCAGATATGAGAGGGTTCACCCGGAAGGGAGACCGATATATCAGCGAAAATCACGATCGCGTTGAGCATACCATCCGCTTCCGGGTGCGCGCCGGAATCGGAGGGATTGAGTTTCGTTGGCATTAGGCGTTCGGCGTGCCGCGCACTTCGTTTCGAGGGCGCTTTGTGGGTTTCGTGACGCTGCGCCCCACATCAACGCGGCCGAAGCGGCCGCGTCGCTCTGCCATC
>CAZAEY010000095.1:0-13376 GCA_964484155.1 uncultured Acidobacteriota bacterium | reverse complement strand
TGTGTTTTGGAAGGCGGATGAAACGGAGCGCCGGATGGCGGAGCGACGGGCGCCGCCGGCGCCCGTTGATGCGATGGAGCGGTGTAAAGGAACGCCGAACGAAGCACGCAGCACGAGGAACGCTATAATCGGGATCTCAATGAACTGGGAATACCTGCTTCAGGTTCGGAATCTCTCCAAGAGCTTTCCATCGGGCGAGGGGCGTTTGACGGTTCTTCGCGACCTCGATCTGGCGGTGGCCTCGGGGCGGATGGTGGCCGTTACGGGGGAGAGCGGATCCGGAAAGAGCACGCTGCTGCATCTGGTAGGGGGGATGGACCGGCCTGACGGCGGGACCGTTCGAGTTGCCGGGACCGAACTGGGATTCTTGGATGCCGAGGCCAGAGCCAGGTTCCGAAACCGGGCGATCGGGTTCGTCTTTCAGTTCCACCATCTGCTTCCCGAATTCACCGCAGCCGAGAACGTAGCTTTCCCCTTGCTCTTGAGGCGGGTTTCCAGACAGGAGTCACTGGGGCGGGCGGAGGCTCTGCTGAAGCAAGTGGGACTGGAGGCGCGCTCGCATCATCGGCCGGGCGAACTGTCGGGAGGCGAACAGCAGAGGGTCGCCGTGGCCCGTGCGCTGGCGGGACGCCCCAAACTGCTGCTGGCCGACGAGCCGAGCGGAAATCTCGACGACAGGACCTCCGGGCAGCTCCACGAGTTGCTGGTGGAGATTCACCGAGAGCATCAGCTGACTTCGGTCATCGTGACGCACAATCGGGCGCTGGCAGCCATCTGCCAGCAGGAATGGCGAATGGTCGGCGGCCGGTTGGAGCCGGCGTAGCCCGCATTTTCTGAGCGACTTGCCGGCGAAAGTTGATGAAACAAAATGGATCCCAGACACTCTGTTCCAATAGCGAGTCGGGGTGGACGAAGCGGCGGAAAATGTTGCGCCAAGAGTTTATAATCATTGAAAAATGGGCGCGAGCACGGGTTTGCGGAGCGCCAGATGTTTCTGATTAAATAGAGAGTCAGTTGTCACCTTATGTTTGAGAAGTACACGGAAAAGGCCAGACGCGTCATCTTCTTCGCTCGCTACGAAGCCAGCCAGCTGGGCTCCCGCTGCATCGAGACGGAGCACATCCTGCTGGGCCTGCTTCGCGAGGACAAAGCTCTGGCCAGCCGTTTCTTTCCCCGCGCCGATGCGGCGCTGGACAACATCCGCAAGGAAATCGAAGGCCGCACGACTCAGCGGGAAAAGGTTTCAACATCGGTAGAGCTTCCCCTGAGCGATCAGTCCAAGAGGGTTCTGACCTTCGCTTCCGACGAAGCGGAGAGACTGCTGTGCAGCTATATAGGGACGGAACATCTGCTGCTTGGATTGTTGAGGGAGGAAAAGTCGGTCGCTGCAGGAATCCTGTTCGAGAAGGGCCTGAGGCTCTCCCGCGTCCGGGAGGAGCTTGCAGGTTCGGCCCCGGAAAAACCAGCGGCGACAAAGACGAAGGACTCGTTGATTCTGACCGAGTTCAGTCGGGATCTGACCGAAGCCGCCCTCAACGGCGCCCTAGATCCATTGATCGGCCGGGAGGAAGAGGTGGAGCGCGTGGTGCAGATCCTGTGCCGTCGCACCAAGAACAATCCCGTGCTGATCGGAGAGCCGGGCGTGGGCAAGACAGCCATCGTCGAGGGTCTCGCGCAGAAAGTGGTCAACGGGCAAGTGCCTTCGATGCTGGCCGACAAACGGCTCCTGGCCTTGGACATTTCGTTGATCGTCGCCGGAACCAAGTACCGCGGCCAGTTCGAGGAGCGCCTCAAGGCCATCATGAAGGAGTTGGTGGAGAATCCTTCTTTCGTGATCTTCATCGATGAGCTGCACACGCTGGTGGGAGCGGGTTCCGCCGAAGGGTCGCTGGATGCTGCCAACATCCTGAAGCCGGCGCTTTCGCGCGGCGATATCCAGTGCATCGGCGCCACGACTCCCTATGAGTACCGCCGCTCGATTGAAAAGGATCGAGCTCTGGAACGGCGTTTTCAGACGGTTCGAGTGCGGCCCCCCACGGAAGACGAAACCGTGGAAATCATCAACGGTGTGAAATCCCGCTACGAAAGCTTCCACCAGGTGGAATATACCGACGAGGCGGTCTTTTCCGCGGTGTTTCAATCCAGCCGCTATATCCCCGATCGCTACCTGCCCGACAAGGCGATCGACGTGCTCGACGAAGCGGGCGCTCGAGTCAAGCTGGACAATACCATCCTCCCGGAAGAGGTCACCGAGCTTCAGAAGAAGATCAAGGTCATCGTGCGAGAGATGGACACGGCCATCTCAGCCAAGGATTTCGATCGGGCCGCGGAGCTGAAGGAGCAGGAGCAGACCGAAAGGGAGAACCTGCAGGTGCGAACGGAAAGGTGGAGACTGAAGAATCGCAGCGTTCCCGCCGTGGAGAAACGGCACATCGAACAAGTGATTTCCCGATGGACGGGCATCCCGGTGGAAACCATGCAGGAGGAGGAAATGGAGAGGCTCCTGCGAATGGAAGAAAATCTCCACCAGCGGGTGATCAGCCAGGATCAGGCGATTTCGGCGCTTGCCCGAGCCATCCGGCGTAGTCGGGCCGGCATGAAGAATCCCAACCGCCCCGTCGGCTCCTTTCTGTTTCTGGGGCCGACCGGCGTTGGAAAGACCGAGCTTGCCAAATCGCTGGCCGAGTTCCTGTTCGGCAGCGAAAAGTCGCTCATTCGCTTCGACATGTCCGAGTATATGGAGAAGCACTCGGTTTCGAAGCTCATCGGTTCGCCTCCCGGCTACGTCGGCCACGAGGAAGGCGGGCAACTGACTGAGAAAATCAAGAGGAATCCCTATTCGGTCGTCCTGCTGGACGAGATTGAGAAGGCGCACTTCGATGTCTACAACCTGCTGCTTCAGGTGTTCGAGGACGGACAACTTACAGATTCCCACGGCAACACCATCGATTTTAAGAACACAATTCTGATCATGACCTCCAATATCGGCGCCAGACACCTTTTAAAGAAGGCCCGCCTCGGCTTCGGGTCGCCCTCAGAGGAAGCCGCGCGGGGCGACGAGCAGGATGTGATCATGAACGAGGTCAAGAGGGTCTTCAATCCCGAATTCATCAACCGACTGGACGAGATCATCGTCTTCGAATCGCTGACTGAAGAGGATTTGAAACAGATCGTCGACCTGCTGCTCCATCAGGTCAACCGCAACTTGGAGTCGAAGCGGATCACCATCGATCTGGATACGGACGCCAAAGGGTGGATTATCGATAAGACATGCGGCGACCGATCCTATGGAGCGCGTCCGCTGCGGAGAGCGATTCAAAGGTATATTGAAGATCCGGTTTCCGACTTGATCATTCAGGGCAAATTGAAAGAAAAACAGACACTGAACATCTACTTGAAAGATGACGGGCTCTATTACCGGAACAAGGGTTCAAAAACGGAGGGAGCCTTGCTGTCATACGGTTTGGCATAAGAAGCGCCTGAACCCCCTCGGTTTTTCCGGGCCGTCAAGGAATCCAACGGCGAAAATCGCAACGGCCGAAGCCGCAGCTCGTTTTTTTTGAGACAATTGACTTTTTGTTGGGATATACCAAGGTGGATGCTTGCGTAAGCGAATGACGAGAGATCAATGCCGCCAGACGCTTTGCGGCCAGGTGCGCAGCCTGGTGCGCCCGGCCCTGTTGTTTCTGGCGTTTCTGACGGTCCTGCCGGAAGGGATGGCGCAGCAGCCGGAGCAGGCCAGTCAGCGAATCGAAGAGATTCGGATCATCGGCAACCGGCGAATTCCCGAGTCCACTGTGCGCTTTTACATCCAGAGCAAAGAGAACGACCTGTATAACGAACAGCAGATTCTGCGAGACTATCGGAGTCTCCTCGGAACGAATTTCTTTCGAGATGCGACAGTGAAATGGCAGCAGGGCGAAACCGGAATCGTCGTTATTTACGAGGTGGAGGAGCGCCCGCTGATCCGAGCCCTCGAATACAACGGAATGAGTTCGTTCAAGGAATCAGACGTGCTCGAGCAGTTCCGGGAACAGCGAGTCGGGTTGAGCGTCGACACTCCCTTTGATGAAGCTCGTCTCCCCAGGGCGCGGCGCGCGATTCGAACCCTTCTGGAGCTGAACGGTCGCCCGCTGGGAAGAGTTGAGATCGACGTGGAGCCGATTACGGCGACCTCAGTCCGGTTGGTCTTCAACCTTGATGAAGGCCCCAAGGTGCGAATCGGCGACATCAGCTTCGAGGGGAACACGGTGCTGAGCGACAGCGAATTGCGGGGCGCTCTGGAATTGAACAAGCCGCGAGGCCTGATGACGGTCTTTAAAGGGACCGATAAATTCATTCCCGAAAAGCTCGAATACGACGTGCAGGTCAACCTGCTGGCGAGGTACCGGGAAGAGGGTTACATCATGGCCCGCGCCGGCGATCCCGAAGTGGCGATCGTGGAAGCCCCGCGCGGCCTGCTCGTCGGGTTCCGGAAGACCAAACAGCAGTATTACATCACCATTCCCATTCAGGAAGGCGAGCAATTCACGGTCAGCAGCTTTCAGGTCACGGGCGTCGAGAACTTCAACCCGGAGTTCATCAAGGCCGTCTACAACATCGAGCCGGGCGAAGTCGTAAATTTCACGAAGCTCAAAGAAGCGACCGACAATATCAAGGAGCTATACTCGGCGCTTGGATTTCTGGACATGGAAGCGTTTCCGGAAATGGACCACGACACCCAGGCGCGAACCGTCGACATCAGCGTCAACATCACCGAAGGCAACCGCTACACGGTCAACCGGATCAATTTCGCCGGCAATACAAAGACGAGGGACAAGGTCTTGCGACGGGAATTCGTGCTGGAGGAGCAGGAGGAGTTCAACGGGCAGTTGCTGGACATCTCGATCCGCCGAATCAATCAGCTCGGCTTCTTCGAAATCATCGAAGACAAGGATTACGAGGTGATCAAGAAGCCGCAGGAGAGTGAAGTGGACATTCTGCTCCGGGTCAAGGAGCGGAGCCAGCAGTCGATCGGATTGACAGGGGGAGTCAGCGGGATCAGCGGAAGCTTCTTCGGAATCAATTATCAGTCCAACAACTTTCGAGGCATGGGCGAAAGAATCGACGTCCAGCTTCTGACCGGCACGCGGACCGCCAACTACATGTTCTCGTACACAATGCCGTACTTTCTAGACACGCGGACGTCGGTCAGCCTGTCTGTATTTAACCAGCGCTTCCGATTCGACACGTTCACCGCCTTTTTTGGCCTGATTTCTCCCGACCAGAACATCGCTTTGTTTACGCGCAAGACGACCGGCTTCACCGTCGGGGCCAGCCAGCCTGCGGGGCGCTGGAAAAGAGTCGGACTCCGCTATTCGCTTCAGAACATCTCGATCAGCGACGTGGCGGAGCTTTTCGAGGATTTCGCTTTCAATCAGCTGATCGGGTTTACGCCGGGCGGCAGCATCGAGGACGCCAGACGCGGAATCATCAGAAGCGAGGTGACGCCGTCCTTTATTTACAATTCGAAAAACGCCTTTTTCTCAGCCACTCAGGGGCAGCAGTTTTCGGTTGAAACGCCCATCGCGGGCGGACCGCTGGGTGGAAGTTTCAACATCGTTCGACCATTCGTGGAGCATCAGTTTTTCGCTCCGGACCGCATCTTCAGCGGGGGCCGAAACACCTGGGCGTTTCGCACCGAATTCCAGCATATTTTCTCCTTTGGACGCACTCCGGCGGGCGAGCCGATGTCGCCGCCGTTCTTTGAGAGAATTTTCCAAGGCGGCGAATTCAACCTCAGAGGATTCGACATCCGTTCAGTCAGCCCCTTCGCCTTTACCCGAACTCCTCGGCTGGACGGTTCAGGCAATCCACTAATCGATCCGGGCTCCGGACTCCCTCTGATCTCCGAGCAGATGATTCCGGTGGGAGGCGACACCAGCCTGGTGGCCAATGTCGAGTATCGCATTCCCATCGTCGGACCGCTCCAGCTCAATACCTTTTTCGACGTCGGCACCAACGCCGTGATTCGTAAGTCGAACCTGAGACTCTTTGGGCCAGATACGTTTATAGACCTGCTCGAAAACACCAACAATGTGCTGCGCGCTTCAACCGGCACCGAGGTGCAGTTCCTGTTGCCGGTCATCAACCAGCCGTTTCGACTGATTTTCGCTTATAATCCAATCAGGCTCGACTCGAGTGTCGTGCTGAACGGCGTGCGGTTTCCGCTTCGGGAGCCGCGGACAAATACGAAGTTCACGGTAGGTTACAATTTCTAAGATCATCCTGAAGAAGGAGTAGAAGTCGAAATGAATAGGCGTTTCGTTCCAATAATATGGATCGCAGCGGTCCTGGCAATGGGATCCCCGCTTTGGGCACAGGCGGGCAAAATCGGTTTCGTCAACAGCGAACAGGTCCTCTTTGGGACAACGGAAGGAAAGCAGGGAATGGAGACTCTGAATGAGTTCCTGAGCGAAAAGCAGCAGGAATTCGACGCGAGAACCCAGGAGTTGAATAGCCTGCAAAGCGATTTCGCGACCAGGGAGCGGACTCTGAACGCTCAGGCCCGAGCGGAATTGCAGTCCCGACTGGAACAGAAGCAGCTGGAGTTGAGGCGATTTCAGGAAGATGCGATGGCTGCCTACAATCAGCGGCAGGACGACCTGCTTCAGCGAATGAGCGAAAAAGTTCAGAACATTCTGGACGATTACGCCCGCGAAAACAATTACCTGGCCATCTTCATGGACGAACAGATGGGAATGGCCTATGTGAGTCCGGAACTGAATATCACCGAGGAAATCATTCGGCTGTATAATGAAACCTATTCGCCTCAGGCTGCGGCTCCGGCCGGCGCAGGGGCGCAGCAGTAGAGCGGGGCGCGGCATCGGCGACTGGCGCTCTTTTTAGGAGTGGCAAGAGACTATGAAGCATTGGATCACTGTGACGATTGTTTGTGTTTGGCTGATCGGCTTCGCATTCGGAGCGCAGACTTCGAGCCCTCCTGAAATCGGAGTCAGGATAGCCTTTGTGGATACCCTTGGGGTCCTGCAACAGACGGAGGAAGGACGAGAGGAAATCGCGAGGATCGAGCAGCTTGTGACCCAGAAACAGCAGGATCTGCAGAGCCAGTCCGCGGAGCTTCAGCAGCTGCGGGAAAGATTCCTCAGCCAGGGGCAAGCTCTCAATCCGGAAACTCGAGCCGAAATGCAGCGCAGCATCGAGGAGAAGGAAAGGCACGTGAGGCGCATGCAGGAAGATCTGGAATACGACGTGAACCGTCGTCAAAACGATTTAGTGAACCGCATGAGAGACAAGATCCTCCAAGTTATTGCAGAGTATGCGGAAGCAAACGGGTTCTCCGCCGTTTTCACGCTGGATCCGTCGCTCCCCTTTGTAGCCGAAACTCTCGACATCACCGGCGACGTCATCCAGCTCTACAACCAGAAGCATGGGGCGGCCGCCTCAGCCCCCCCCTCTCCAGCCAATCCCTTTCCGTAATCGGGGTTCCGAGTTTCAACTCAGAGCCCGGTCAGTAATGACCGGGACAACGTGACATCCACTCCCGAATTCCGAGTCTCAACTCGGAGCCCGGTCAGTAATGACCGGGGCAATGTGACATCCACTCCCGAATTCCGGGTTTCAACTCGGAGCCCGGTCAGTAATGACCGGGGCAGTGTCACATCCACTCCCGAATTCCGGGTTCAATTTTTGATGATGTGGGATTTTCGTAAAAATCAAGCCTTTTCGGCAGAAATTTCGCACGCGGGCGGGGTCGTTCCAGAAGAGGGATGAAACGGAGCGCCGGATGGCGAAGCGACGCGGCCGCTTCGGCAGCGTCGATCTGGGGCCAAGCGTCACGAAACCCACAAAGCGCCCTCGGAACGCCGAACGCCGACCCCGGCTTTTCCGACTCCTGCCCCCCGTCTCGGTTGCCAGACCGGATGCGGCTGTTATTTAATGACGGCCGTGTGGACGCTTCGAGAACTCGCTCGTCAGGCAGGCGGACGTATCTCCGGAAACCCGGACCTGGAGATCCGTGGCGTGCAGCCGTTTGAGAGCGCCGAACCGGGAGATATTACGCTGGCGGCCGGACCGCCTTATTTGCATCGGATTGCGGAGACGCGGGCTGCCGCAGTCATTGTTCCCCAGGAGTTTCCTACAAGTGAGAAGGCGCTGATGCTCGCGGAAAACCCGAAACTGGCTTTTGCGCGTGTCATGCAGGTTTTTCACCCGCAAATGGCGCCCAATCCGGGAGTTTCCCCCGACGCGAGCGTGGGAGCGGACTGCGTCTTGGGAGACGGAGTCGAGATCGGCCCCGGAGCGGTTCTGGGTGATCGAGTGACTATCGGGAATCGGGTCATCGTAGGTCCGGGAGCGGTTGTGGGCGATCGCTGCAGAGTGGGCGCCGATTCCATCCTGCACGCAAATGTCACCGTCTACGCCGAGACCGAGATCGGAGAGCGGGTGATCATCCACAGCGGAACGGTCATCGGCGCCGACGGCTTTGGTTACGTTTCGGACGGCACGCGCCAGGTCAAGGTGCCGCAAATTGGAAAAGTGGTCATCGAAGATTACGTCGAAATCGGCGCCAACAGTTGCGTGGATCGGGCCACTTTCGGCGAAACGCGCATTGAAGAAGGCGTCAAACTGGACAACCACGTGCATGTCGGCCACAATTGCCGGATCGGTGCGCACACCGTGATCGTAGGCCAGGTCGGCGTGTCGGGAAGCGTGCGGATCGGTAAATACTGCGTTTTCGCCGGACATTCAGGAGTGAGCGACCATGTGGTCGTCGGCGATGGCGTTCGGGTGCTCATGAAGTCGGCTGTCAGTCGAGACGTAGAGAGCGGACAGACCGTGTCCGGTCAACCTGCGATGAACCATCGCGAGCAGTTGCGGATCCAGGCGATGACCCGTCGACTGCCTGAGATTTATCAGTTGTTCAGAAAATTGAGAAGGAACGAATAGCGCCTTATGACCGAGATGCCGCCGTTCAACATTCAGACCATCCTCGACTTCCTTCCTCATCGCTACCCTTTTCTGCTGGTCGACCGGATTATCGAATACGAACCCGACGAGCGGATTGTGGGACTGAAGAACGTCACCATCAACGAGCCATTCTTCCAAGGCCATTTCCCCGGGATTCCGATCATGCCCGGCGTGTTGATTATAGAAGCGATGGCCCAGGTGGGAGGGGTGCTGGTGTTTAAGACACTGCCCGACCGTGAGCGGAAGCTTGTCTTTTTTATCGGCATTGAAAAGGCCCGTTTTCGGCGGCCTGTCCGTCCCGGCGACCAGCTCAGGATCGAAATGACGGTCGTTAAGGTCAAGGCCAGATTCGGCAAGCTGCGCGGGAAGGCCTATGTAGAGGGGCGTCTTGTGGCCGAATCCGACATCATGTTTACTTTGGTGGATCGAGATGCCGCGGCGTCGAATGAGTAGTGCGCAGCCACAGATCCACCCCAGCGCCGTCGTTGCTCCCGACGCTCGGCTTGCTGCCGGAGTGCAAATCGGGCCGATGGCCCTGATCGGAGAAGAGGTGGAGATCGGCGAGGGCACGTCCGTCGGTCCCTACTGCCAGATTATCGGGCCGACGACGATCGGTCGCGACAACCGGTTTTTCGGTCAGGCGTCGATCGGTACCGATCCCCAGGACCTCAAATACGGTGGCGAACGCAGCGCGCTTCATATCGGAGACGGCAATCTGATTCGCGAATACGTCACGATCAATCGCGGGACGGAGGGAGGAGGCGGCAAGACGGTCATCGGGAATGGGAATCTCGTGATGACATACGTGCACATCGCTCACGACTGCTACATTGGAAACAACGCCATCCTGGCCAACGCCGCCACGCTGGCCGGACACGTCGCCATCGAAGACTACGCCACCGTGGGAGCGCATTCCGGGGTGCATCAGTTCTGCAGAGTGGGCGAGCATGCCTTCATCGGCGGCTATTCCGTGATCACCAAGGACGTTCTCTGCTTCGTAAAGACTGTAGGCTCGAGAACCAAAGCCAAGAATTACGGGATCAATACCGTCGGGCTGGCGCGAAGGGGATTTTCTCCCGAGCGCATCGAAGCTTTGAAAAAGGCCTATCGTCGGCTCTTTGAGAAAGGTCAGACGGTGCAGGAGGGGGTGGAGCGAGTGCGCCGAGAATTGGAAATCACCGAAGACATCGAAAAGCTCCTCCACTATATTGAAAGTTCGAGGCGGGGCTTCATACGGTAGCTGGCGGCGCGCCACCGGGGAGACACCGTGAACATTCCTGAGATCCGACGTCTGGGGCTGATTGCAGGAAACGGCCGTCTTCCCGAGTTGGCTTTGGAAGAAGCGGTCGCTCTCGGTCTGGGCGTGACGGTTGCGGCGGTTCAGGAAGAGGCTGAAGGAGCTGTCGCGCGGCTGGCCGAACGGAATCGAGATCAGGTCACCCTGCATCGAGTGGGAGTGGGGAGGCTGGGCAAGCTGATTCGATTGTTCAAACAGGAGGGGGTCGATCATGCGGTGATGGTCGGCCAGGTTCGCCACATTCGCATTTTCGCCGCTGACTCGTCGACGCCTCGGACTTTTCTGAGCCAGCTTCCGGATCTGAAAATGCTGAATCTGGTGCGCTCTCTGCCCAAAAAGGATACCAGTTCGTTGATTTCAGCCGTCATCGATGAGTTGGAGAAGGAAGGGATTCGATTTCTGGACTCAACGACGTTCCTGAGCCGGCTTCTGGCGCCGGAAGGAGTTCTGACAAAAAGGGGCCCTACCAGGGAGGAGTCCCGCGACATCGAGTACGGACGGCAGATCGCTTGCGAAATCGCCCGTCTGGATCTGGGTCAGACCATCGTGGTGAAAAACCAGGCCGTCGTCGCGGTTGAAGCCATGGAGGGAACCGACGAAACCATTCGGCGCGCGGCGAGGCTGGCGACCAATGAGAAGCTGACGGTCGTCAAAGCGGCGCGCCCCCACCAGGATATGCGTTTCGACGTGCCCGTTATCGGGCTGACGACTCTGCAAGTTCTGCGGGAGTGTTCCGTTTCCGCGCTGGCTCTCGACGCGGGCAGAACGCTCGTTGTGGACCGGGAAGAATTCATTCGCGGCGCCGACGATAGCGGCATTTGCGTGGTGGCGATCGCGTTTTGACAATCGGGGAACGCCCGCATCGGAAAGTCGATTGGATATGCAGATTCATGTAGCGGTAGTCGGAGTAGGCGTGCTGGGACGACACCACGCGCGGATCTATTCTCAGATGGAAGATTGCAAACTGGAAGCCGTCGTCGACATCCGGCCCGAACGCGCGGAGGAGGTCGGACGGGCCTTCAGCTGTCAGGCGCTGAACGACGTTCACGATTTACCGGAATCGGTTGAGGCTGTCAGTCTGGCCACTCCGACGGCCACTCACGCAGAGGTGGGAACCCTGCTGCTGGAAGGCGGCCGCCACGTGTTGGTCGAAAAGCCCCTGGCTTCACAGCTCGCCGGCGCAGATCAACTGATTCGGACGGCCCAACAGACAGGTCGAATCCTGCACGTCGGTCACAGCGAGCGCTTCAATCCGGCCTTGCTTGCCGTTCGGCCGCGGATTACCTCACCTCGATTCTTTGAGGCGCACCGGATGGGCGTCTTCGCCCCGAGAAGTCTGGATGTCGACGTCGTTCTGGACCTGATGATCCACGACATCGACCTTCTGCTCTGGATGGTGGGCCAGCCGATTAGCGACATTCGCGCCGTTGGAATTCCCGTCCTGACTCCTCGGGTCGACATCGCCAACGCCCGAATCGAATTCTCCGACGGTTGCGTCGCCAACGTCACCGCCAGCCGAGTCTCGCGGGAGAGAATTCGCAAGATGCGGTTTTTTCAAGCTCACGACTACGTGTCGATCGACTTTCACAACCGGGCCGTGGAAATGTACAGTCTGGTTGAAAACGAGGGAGTTCCGTCCATTGTCGAACGGGCTCACGAGGTCTCGCAGGTGGAGCCGCTCAAAGCGGAGCTGGAGGCTTTCCTGGGGAGCGTTCGCGGCCAAGCCGCTCCGATCTCGTGCACCGGACTGGAGGGTCGGGCGGCGCTGTCCGTGGCTCTTGATATACTGCAAACGATTGGTGCGTGAAAGTAGTCAAACGAGTCTTCAGAAATGCGAACTGTCGCCTGCGGCGGCGGGTGTTCTTGTGTGCGCTCGCCGCTTTGGCTTGGATCGCCTGCGGCGGTCCGCCTAAAGGCGTTTCCACCCCTCCTCAGAGCGATGCCGGCCTTCGCGACGATCGGGAAGCTGTGCAGCATTCCATTGCTTCCGATCCTCTGGTGCGAGTGCTGGTCAAGGAAAACTTCAACTCGGTTGAGATCGGAAATTCCAGTCGCGGCCGGATCGCGCAGGTGGTGAGAAGCGGGAACCAGCTCCGCCTGCTGGCAGCCCAAGAAGGCCGGCCGCTTCAGGAAGTGGAATCCGGGAGCGGCTTTCGCTTCGAATCGGCCGGCCAGGAGTTTCTCCAGCTCGATGGGCGCTCCTACAGAGGCGCAGTGGAGGTCTTTGTCAACCCGGTCGGGGCACTCGTCGCGGTTAATGAACTCTCCCTCGAAGAGTATCTGCTCTCGGTGGTTCCCTTGGAACTGGGGCCGGCGATGTTTCCTTATCTGGAGTCCCTGAAAGCGCAGGCCGTGGCGGCTCGAACTTTCGCCTATTCCGGAATCGGGCGGCGCGCTCGTTACGGATTTGACGTCTATGCCGACACCCGGTCTCAGGTTTACGGAGGTCCGACAGCGGAGCACCCGCTGTCCACTCAGGCGGTGTCGGAAACCCGCTCAGTCGGCGCCACTTGGCGCGGGCAGCCCATCGTTGCCCTGTACTCCTCCACCTGCGGCGGGACCACCGAAGCCTTCGACACGCTTTTTTCAGGAGGACCGCTGGAATATCTCAACGGCGGGGTGGAATGCCGCGACGCCTCCAGCCGGTACCATACGTGGGTCGAGACCATTTCGGCCGAAGCGATCGAGGCGCGACTGACCGCTCTGGGGGCTGCAGGGAGACTCCAGAATCTTCAGATCGAACGCCGTAGTCCGCATGGACGGGCAGTTCGCATGCGGTTCGAGACCGACCGCTCCACACTCACCCTCCTGAACGGAGACATCCGAGACCTCCTCGAACTGCGCAGCAACTGGATCACCGACCTTCAAGCTCGCCGAGACTCCCGTGGCAACGTGCAGGAAGTGCGCGTTATCGGGAAAGGGTTCGGCCACGGCGTTGGTCTTTGCCAGATCGGAGCCGTTGAGCAGGCCAGAGACGGCCGGCCGTTCGATCAGATTCTGAGACATTACTACCATGGAATCGAGTTGAACTCGCTGTATTGACGGTCGCTTTCCGGGGTTCTGGGTTCTGGGTTCTGGGTTCTGGGTTCTGGGTTCTGGGTTCTGGGTT
>CAZAEY010000094.1:0-13400 GCA_964484155.1 uncultured Acidobacteriota bacterium | reverse complement strand
GCGCGCCCGGCAGGATTCGAACCTGCGACCTACGGATTCGAAGTCCGGCGCTCTATCCAGCTGAGCTACGGGCGCATGTTGGGGTGGGTGATGGGAATCGAACCCACAACCCCAGGGACCACAACCCTGTGCTCTGCCGATTGAGCTACACCCACCACGGTTGTAGGGAGCCTGTATTGTACAACTGAATCTTCCGGCAGGTCAAAATCCAGGCGCCTCAGTCGCTTGCCGGGCAGCGCAGTTCGCATAACTTCCTTTTTTTCCTGCGTCGTCGTCGGGTTGAAGACAGACTTCGGCGGCGCCATAATGATGTAATTACTCAACGCAATGCTGCGAATTCGCAGGTTGCAGACATTCGAAATGAATCATTTGGAGATGGAAACCATGACCAATCAGAAGAATCGATTTGCCTACGTTCTCTTCGCCGCCGTCGCGACGGCGTTTCTCTTTGCCGCTTCCGGATCGGTTGCGGCCGGGTCGGCTGTCGACGACGAAAACGTCGTCACTCTGACCGGGTGCCTGGAGCAGCCGGAAGGGGCTGAACATTACGTGCTGAAGACCGAAGACGGAACTCTGTACGCGCTCAAGAGCTCTACAGATGTGAATCTGGGCGCTCACAAAGGGCATAAGGTCTCGGTGACCGGCAAAAAGGTCGAGGCCAAAGAAAAGGCCCGGGAAGGCAGCGGACCTGCAGCGCGCGAGGGAAGCGGCCCTCATCATGGTGAGGGCAAAGCGAAGGTCAAGCACGGCGTCGACGTGTCCGAGCTGAAGCACATCGCCGCCAGCTGCTGATCGCAACGTCAGCCGGTTCTGAAAAGGGGGCCCCGATTTCGGGGCTCCCTTTTCTCTTTGCCCGCATTACTCCCACCGGTCCGAAGCAGTCGCGACGTTTTCCGACGCCGCAGCAGAAGCAGTGTGAGAAAAGCGGGCGAGTTCGGCCACCGACGGCACCGGATCATGCAGGCGACAAACTTCCCATGACAAGTGAAGTTTCAGGTCGGCTTCAGGCCGGAAGCGACCGAAACCCAGGGCCTTGAATTTTGAATCTTGAATTCAGCGGCGCCACAGGGCACGCTTTAAGTCACCCCTTGGCAGGCGTTTTTCCGAAGCGAACTGTTCGCGTGTCGCTTTCCTTGCCGGTTCGAGCGCTGAGGGGCGGATACAGATCCGGCCGGCGGGCACGGATCCAGCGCCTCCCCGAACAGTCCTCCAGCAGATCCGCTGGAAGATCGGCTAAGACCATGTCATCGCCGGCCTTGCAGGTTTCGGCCAGGATTCGGCCATAAGGGTCCAGGATCATGGCGTTTCCGGTGCGGATCTCATCGTCGTCCACTCCGATCCCGTTGCTGAAGACCAAAAAGAGGCCGTTGTCATGGGCGCGGCTGGGGAGCCATCGCATCAGCCAGCCTCTCCCTTTCGGGCCTCGCAGCTCTTTTTCGATGGCGGCTGGATCGCTTTCCCGGGAGTCCCACAGTCGACGGTCCACCAGCCCCATCTTGTGCGGATTCGAGGAGGCGCAGCCTCCTGTCTGGTGGGGCGCCAGTAGAACGTCGGCGCCCATCAGCGCGACGATGCGGACGTTTTCAATCAGATTGTTGTCGTAACAGGTCAGGACTGCCAGGCGTCCCATTGGGGCGTCGAATACGGTAAATGCGCTGCCGCTGGAAATATGCTCGCTGATAAAAGCGTGGATCTTACGGTGAACGTGAAAACCGCCGTCAGGCAGCGCCACCGCGTATGCGTTGAAGATGCGATCGCCGGCCCGCTCCAGAAATCCGGCTCCGACGATGATGTTCAGTTTTCGGCTCAATTCCAGAAGCGCTTGGGAAGTCGGCCCCTCAGGCGCCGGTTCTGCGAGCGCCTCCAGCGAGTCTCGGCCCAGCTTCCGGAGAAACCAATACCCGGTCAGGCAGCATTCCGGAAACAGAGCCAGTTGGGCGCCGCGCTCGGCAGCTATCGCCGTCCATGCGCGAACTTTTTCCAGGTTCGCATGCTTGTTCCCCGGAGCGGATTCCATCTGCACCGCGGCTGCGCGAAAATCCCGCATGGATCTGATTATAGCGATCTGACCGGTGCCGGACTCAAGCCGCCCCCGCTGAGGAGAAGCCGTTCGGGCTTCCGGCTGCAAATCGTTGAACGGCGGCTACTCTCAGCATATGCTGAAACGTGAGAGGGAGGGAAGTTTTGTCCGCAACAGCTCTGGGTATCCATCACGTCACGGCCATTTCGGGCGATCCTCAAGTCAACGTCGAATTCTACCTTGAGTTTTTGGGCTTAAGGCTCGTGAAAAGGACAATCAATTTCGACGATCCCGACTCGTACCACCTGTACTACGGAGACGAACGAGGGAGTCCCGGGACCCTGCTCACTTTTTTCCCGTGGTCCGACAGCCCGAGGGGGGCGAGGGGGCCGGGGCGGATCGTCGCCGCATCGTTTGTCGTCCCCGAGAATTCGCTGGAATTCTGGGAGGAGCGTTTGGCGGAAAGGCACTGGGACTTCCAGTCCGAGAAATCCCCTTTCGGCGAGCAGATCATTCGATTCGCCGATCCGGACGGGATGGCTCTGGAAATGATCGCCGTTCCCGGCGCCATGGATGCTCCGGCCTGGACTGGCGGATCCGTCCCGCGGGAGGCTGCGATCCGAGGCTTCCACTCCGTGACGCTGTCGGCGCGAAGGATGGATGGAGTCGCGCGAGTGCTCGAGGATGCGTTCGGATTCCAGCAGGAATCAGAGCAAGAACGTCGCCTCCGGTTCCGGCTGCCTGGACGTGAGCGAGCCGCCGTGATCGACGTTTTCCAAGCGGAAGATTCAAGCGCCGGGCGTCTGGGAAGGGGAAGCGTCCACCACGTGGCCCTGCGCGTTGCGGACGACGAAAGCCAGCAGACGCTGCGCGAGCGCGTGCTCGAACTGGGCCTCAGGCCCACCGGCGCACTGGATCGAAAGTATTTTCGTTCCGTCTATTTTCGCGAGCCGGGCGGGATCCTCTTCGAAATCGCCACCGATCCACCCGGGATGACTGTGGATGAGAGCTTGCAGGAACTGGGAAGCCGCCTGCAGCTCCCCTCTTGGTTGGAACCCGAACGGGGCCGGATCGAAAGCCGGCTGCCGAAATTACATCTGAAAGCGGGAGCCTGAGGGATGAGCCGGTTTGATCGCCCCGACCCGGATCCCCACGGCAACCGGCCGGTCCTGAGCCTGGGCACCGACCCCGAATCGGCCCTCGGCGCCGTCATCCTGATCCATGGGCGAGGGGCGACGAGCCAAAGTATGCTCTCTTTCGCCGAAGAGTTCTTTGACCCGCAATGGAGATGGCTGGCGCCATCGGCTGCAGGCAACGTTTGGTACCCGAACAGTTTTCTGGCGCCTGTGGAGCGAAACGAGCCGTGGCTGAGTTCGTCCCTCGGTCTGATTGGACGGGTGCTGGACTCTCTGGAGGCATCCGGCATTCCTCGGCCGAAAGTCGTTCTCCTCGGATTCTCGCAAGGCGCGTGCCTGGCTTTGGAGTTCGCAGCCCGTCATCCGCAACGTTATCGAGGCGTAATCGGTCTAAGCGGAGCCTTGATCGGACCCGAGATCGATGTCTCCGGATATCCAGGTTCCCTGGAAGGAACGCCGGTGTTTCTGGGCTGTAGCGATGTTGATGCACACATTCCCCTGGAACGAGTCCAGGAAAGCGCCGCCATCCTCAGGAACATGGATGCCGACGTCACCACGCGGATCTACCCGGGCATGGGCCACACTGTCAACCGTGACGAAATCGAATTCATCCGCGAGCTGATTTCAGGCTAGTCAACCCGTTACGCGGCGGTCTCGGGGCCGATGACGGAGCGAACTTCCGATACCTTGTCGGCGGGGAATCCCCCTTTTTCGGCATGCTCTCGGATTACGGCCTCGCTTTCCGCCTCGTGCACGCAGTATAACTTGTCGTCGACGACGTAGCTGTGCAGCCA
Source organism: uncultured Acidobacteriota bacterium (assembly GCA_964484155.1). Taxonomy (GTDB): domain Bacteria; phylum Acidobacteriota; class UBA6911; order RPQK01; family JAPXNP01; genus DATKAT01. Next base: position 9,450 of record CAZAEY010000094.1, on the reverse strand, counting down.
CTTGTAGGGCTTGTTCAATCCAGCCACGACGTCGCAGGATTTCTGCGAGATTTGGCGGAGTTCATCCTGGCTCAGTTTGCCGGCGTTGGGGATGTTTCGTTCAATTACGAAGGTGGGCATGTGAGTTTCTCCTTTCAGTGCCTATTGACTCTCCCAAGAGGGAAATCAGCATCTCGATTTCTCATTATAGCCAACCATGCGCACACCCTTCAAAAGTCGGATCATGATTTGTGAAAATTTCTCGGAGCCCCTGGATTCCGCCCTGGGAACCCTACGCGAAGAGCCGACGAGAAGTATGTTCGGGAGCCTTCCCGGAAGCGCCCTTGCGTCAGTTTGCTTTGAGTCAGTGATCCGTGTGGAATCGCTGCTTTCAATCAGAATCCACCGGGGGCTTCAGGAGCGTTTCCAAAACCGGCAATTGTCGAAGCCGGGAGGCGCTGTCTCCTTCTCGCCCGTCGCCGGCATTGAAATGGATGCGTGCAGAGCTTCTTGAATCAAACGCTCGGTGACCGCGTTCGAAACGGCTCCCGTCAACGCGGCCGCCATAAGGAGGATGCCGGCCAAGGCAAGCGTTCGCCCCGGCATCAAACGAAATAGACTAATGATCTTGAGAAAATCGGATTTCATCAGAGCTGCCCTTTCTGGTACTGGTCTATTTACACGCGCGGCTCCGGAGCTTTGTTCCGGAAGTTCTTCTCCCTGTCTTCAAAAAAAGTCCCGACTGGGCGCTTCTTATGGAGCGCTCAGCTTCAATTCTCTGATTCGAGTTCGAAGCTGGGCACCGTTCGTTCAAGCGTGTCTCGGACTCTTCGGGCAAATTCTTCCCAGTCGATCGAGTCCATCGCCTCCCGGACCTGTTTTGAGATGCTTTCGCTTTGCTCGTGCAGATGTTGCAGTTTCAGACGCCACTCGTCTGACTCGAATCGCTCCTGCATGATTTTGCCGATTTTCTCGGCGTCGTTCTGGAGCTCCTTTAACCGTTGCTGAAACTCGGCGTCATCAGCAATCTTCTGGCGCATCCGCTGTTCCAGTCGACGGGAGTTCTCCTTCAGGGCGTCGACGCGCTCTTTCCACTCTTCGCTCATGAAGGTTTCGCGCATCTGCTGTTCCAGCTTTCGGGCCATCTCTTCGAGATCCCGTGTCTGTATCAGCAACTGTGCCTCCAACTGACTTTGGGCTTCCATGATCCTTCCTGCGGTTTCCTCGATTTGAGAAGAATCCCGAGCCCGTTCCTCCTGCGACGCGGCGACTTCTTGCTGAAAAGTCTCAGAAAGGGCTCCCGCTGCATGTCCGTCGTGGGCAAACATCGCCCAAGCGACGAGGACTCCCGTGCCGGCGATCATGGTAATTAGTTTCAAACTCATGCCTTCCTCCTTTTCACCCATTTTGACGCCGGAGACCGCGGGAAAGTTGATGGCAATTTGCACCCGATGGGGCCGGGTCTGGATGATTGCCTTTTCAGATCCATTCCCACGGCAAGATGTGAAACGAACTTTCAAATCGAAGCCGCTGCGCGCAAGCTCCCGAGATTTCTAATCCGCGCTCTGGGCCTCCAGCCCTTGAATCAAGAGCTCCGAAACCAGCTTCGCCCGCCTGAGCAGATCGGCGCGATCGCCCAGTTCCCGGGGAGACAGATTGAAGGGGAGCAGACTGTTCGTTGCAATGAGCAGCAGGTGCGCGGTCTGTCGGGGGTCCTCCACGGAAAGCTCTCCTCGGTTCAAGCCTTCCTGCAGGACGCGTTCAAACTCGCTGGCCTCCAGTTCAAAGTGATGCCGGCGTCGCTCCAAAAGGGCGGAACGAATCGACCGAAGGAGGTCGTCGAGGCCCTGCGAGTATTTCCGTACCCTATCGAAACGAAAGAGCACCCTCATTTCCAGCATCGACTGCAGGCGTTCGGTCGCCGGCGCCTCCATTGCGGCAATCTCACGGAGCCGTTCGACCAGCCGTTTGACGATGCGATCGACCGTCGAGAGCGCCAATTCCTGCTTGCCGTTAAAGTGAAGGTAAATCGTGCCCTTGCCGATGCCGACTTTTCGAGCGATGTCCTCCACGGTCATCTTTCGATACCCGTACTGAGCCAGCAGCGACTCGGCCGCATCCAGGATACGGTCACTAATATCGGGAAGGCTGGCGACCCGCTGTTTCACCTTCCAACATCCCGGCGCATCTCATAAAGCAGCGCCCGCACTTCATTTTCGATAGGGGAGCTGCCTCCGCTATAGTTGGAGAGTACGACCAGCGTGAATTCATCGTCCAGCCCCATTAGGAGGCGGGAGCTGATCCCGGGGAATCCTCCCGAGTGGCCGACGACGCTGCCGCCGGATTCGACCTGGAATCCGTACCCGTAACTGGCGGAACCGCTTTCCGGTTTCGCCGAGAGGACCACGGCCGTCATTTCAGGGGTGAGGAGCCGGTGTGATCGCAAGGCCACGTCGAACTGCAGCAGATCGTCTACGGTGGAGAAGCCGCCTCCGGCTGGGCCTCCCTTAATCACGTGTTGGAACAAGTTGTTTCTCCAACTAGTTCCACTCGGCCCGGTTTCTTTCGAGTACCCGATGGCCAGGTTGGGCGTCGACCGGTCCATCTCGAAGCTGTCGCTGCCGGTCATGCCGGCCGGTTCGTAGATGTTTTCCCGGATGTAATCGAAATAGCTTTGGCCGGTGACGCTTTCGATGACGGCGCCCAGCAGGAGGAACCCGGTATTGCTGTAGCGCCATCCAGTTCCCGGTTCGAAGGCCGGGACTTCGTCGGCCACCAGCGCCTTGTAATCCTCAACAGCGCGGAAGCGGGTCCGCGAGGATTCTTGAAACCGCTCGTTGAAGTAGCTGCCCAGCCCGGAAGTGTGCGTCAACAGTTGGTGGATGGTGATCTTCTGGGCGCTTTCCGTGTCGATCCAGTCGTTCAGGTGCTTCCCGACGGGATCTTGAAAGGAGAGCTTTCCACGCTCAGCCAACTGGGCGATGGCGACGCCTGTAAACATCTTGTTCATCGATCCCAGATTGAACCGAGTGTCAGCCCGGTTGGGCGCGTCGAATTCCCGACTGGCCGGGCCGAACGACTCGCGATAAAAGGGGACGCCATTTCGAGCCAGCAGGATCGCTCCCGAAAAGGCTTCAGCTTCGGCCAGATGCCGGGCAACGGCTCTCACTCGAGCAGCAAGCTCTTGATCTGTCCGGATCGGCCGCGCTATTTCCAAGGGCGGGCCTGCAGGCGAAACTCCGATACTTTCAATGCGATGGGGATCCGTCGATTCGACTTGCATCATGATCGAAACCCAGCTCTGCGGCTTTTCCTGCCAGACGATCGCCTGCACGCGAAAATCCGAATGAGGGCGGATCTGCCGCGCTTCCAGCCTGCCGGAGTTGGCAGCGAATCCTCCCAGGATCTCCAGGTGCCGGTCCATCGGAGCGAATTCCAGGAAAGAAGGCGCGAAGTTGTCTGAGATGTACGCATTGAGGTTTTCGAGATCTCCGCCGTTTAAGGTGTCAACGAGTTCCTGCAGGCGTTCGACGGCCGGATTCGCGCCGGAGTTCGAAGGACCCTGCGCGGCCAGGGAATTGATCGCTGAAAAAAAGAGAATTACCGAGATGAAGCTCGCTCGTAGCATTTCGTTCCTCCTGACCCCGCGGCCGTGGTTGACTAATGACCAGATTCGTTTTTCGGTCATTTGGACGCTGAAGTCTAACGCAAAGTCTGAAAAAAGTACAGATGCAGCTAAAATTCTTGGTTTCAGGCAGGAGTTCGATTCTACCGTTAGAGCGGAACGCGGAACGAAGAACGCCGAACGCAAACCCGGGCCCAGTGATACTATGGGCTCCGCCATGGACCTACCGGATCAAAGGCCTTCCCGAGATGCTGCGGGCGCTGGCGGAGAGCCCGAATTGCTGCGCTGGAGGCGCGAGTTTCCCATTCTGAGCGACTGCGTGTACCTGATCAGCAACTCGCTCGGGGCCATGCCGCGTTCGGTATCGGAAAGTCTGGCCGAGTATGCGGAGACGTGGGGAAAACGGGGCGTGCGGGCCTGGGAGGAAGGCTGGTGGGAGATGCCCGTCAACGTCGGAGATCTGGTCGGCCGCATTCTTGGAGCCCCCAACGGCTCCGTCACCATGCATCAAAACGTCACCATGGCGGCGTGGATCGCAATGAGCGCTCTCCGGGCTTCCCCAGAGCGCCGGCGAGTCGTGTACACCGCTTTGAATTTTCCTTCCCTGCGCTATTTCTATGAGACGCAATCGGATATCGAAGCGATTGTCGTTCCCTCGCCTGATGGAATCCGCGTACCGACTGAGCGGTTGCTGGAGGCCATTGATGAAAAGACCCTGCTGGTTCCGATATCGCACGCACTCTATAAGAGCGGCTGCATCCAGGACGTTGGAGCGGTCATCGAACGCGCTCATGCCGTCGGAGCGCTCGTCCTGCTGGACGTTTACCAGACCTGCGGTTCGGTTCCTTTCGACGTGAGCCGTCTTGACGTCGATTTCGCCGTCGGAGGATCGGTCAAGTGGCTGTGCGGAGGTCCCGGGGCCGCCTTTCTGTACGTCCGTCCTGATCTGGCCGCCCGCCTGGAGCCGCGGTTGACTGGATGGATGGCTCATTCTCGGCCTTTCGAGTTCGAAGAAACGATGGAATACGCCCCGTCTATCCGGCGCTTTCTCCACGGCACCCCCGGCATCCCGGCCCTTTACGCGGCGCGTTGCGGATATGAAATCATCCTTCGCGCCGGCGTGGAAGCGATTCGGCGGCGGTCCCTGCATTTGACCCAGCGACTGATCGACTGGGCCGACGAGCTGAAGTTTCCTTTGCACTCGCCCCGAGCCGACTCGGAGCGAGGCGGCCACGTGACCGTCAGCCCGCCGGACGCGCAGCAGGTCAGCCGGGAACTGCTGGCGCGCGACTTCATCATCGACTTTCGCCCGGGGGCCGGCATCCGCATCGCTCCGCACTTTTACACTACAGAAGAGGAAATCGATCTGGTGATTCAGGAGATGGATCGAATAGTCCGAAGTCATGGCCACGGAACTGGCAAGAGCCGGACGCGCGTTCAAACGGAGATCCCAGATGAAACTATATGACATCACGCCTCCCTTGCACGCCGGTCTGCAGGTCTGGCCGGGAGACGCTCCCGTCGCCCTGACTTCCGTTCTCAGGCTGGCGGACGGCGACACGGTCAATCTGGGAAGGCTGACGTCGAGCTTGCACGCCGGAGCTCACGCCGATGCGCCGTGGCACTTTCAGGACGAAGGGCCGGCGATCGATCGGATTCCACTGGAGCCGTATCTGGGGCCTGCCCGAGTCGTGCGGCTGCGGATTTCCGGCAATCTCATCGAGCCGGCGGATTTAGAGACGGCGCTGTCTCCGCCGCCGCAACGATTGCTGGTCTGCTGCAACCCCGATCGCGATCCCGATCGGTTTCCGTCATCCTTCGTCTGCTTTTCCCCCGCGGCGGCTGCGCGCATCTCGCAGGCGGGCGTGCGACTGCTGGGCACCGACGCCCCTTCAGTCGATCCGGTCGACAGCAAGGACCTCCCGTCTCATCGCTCATTGTGGGCGGGCGGGTCGCTGATTCTAGAGAATCTGGACCTGCGCCGGGTTCCGGAGGGGGAATACGAACTGATCGCTCTCCCCCTGCCCATCGTCGGGGGCGACGGCTCTCCTGTCCGGGCGGTGCTGCGGGAGCTCGATGCTCCCAGACAATCCGTCGACCCAAGATAGGGCGGAAAGCCATTAGGCATCCGCACTTGCAGCGTCCCGCCGCTCGCCTCAACGAGTCTGCGGGTCGTCCAGGTCATCCTTATTTCCCGGATCCCTGAAAGACTCCGACTGGGCGGGGAGCCGGCTTCCTTTCCCGGAGGCGGAACCATTTATTGTCGAGATTTCTCTAAGAAAAGAGATCCTTCTACGTTTTGATCAGCAGGTGGAAATGACGAGCCCGAAGAAGATCAGCGAACGAGCTTGGATATCAGATGCCATGGAGCAGTACCAAGCGCCGCTTTTCTCCTACGCGACTCGCCTCTTGAAAAGCCGCGAGCGCGCCCAGGACATCGTGCAGGACACCTTCCTGCGACTGTGCGCTCAACCCAGAGAGAAGGTTCAGGAGAATCTGGGCGCCTGGTTGTATCGAGTTTGCAGGAACTGCGCATTGGACGCCATACGGAAAGGACAGCGTATGAAGCCGCTCAGCACAGAGGTTGAACGAAATCTGGCCAGTCCGGGTCCTTCGCCCGCCCGTCGATATGAAACGGGCGAGCAACTGGAGACGGCGCTGGATCTGCTGGGCCGCCTTCCCGACAATCAGCAGGAAGTGATCCGGCTCAAGCTGGAGCACGGACTCAGCTACCGCGAAATCGCCGACGTAACGGATTTGTCGGTGTCCAACGTAGGGTTTCTGATGCACACCGGACTGAAAAGCATCCGTCGGCGGATGGCCTGCCGCAGTCAGGCGCGCCCCGCTGAAATCAGGAGGATCAAATGAAGAATTGGGATGAGAGTTTGCTCACCGCGTACGCCCTGGGCGAGCTGAGCGAAAATGAGAATGAATTTGTCGAGGAAATGCTGGCGCGGTCTCCGGACCTTCGCCGAGAGCTGCAAGAAATTCGGGGGGCGATCGAACTGCTGCAGATCGAACTGGCCGGCGAGTCGGCCCGAAACGGAAGCGGCATTCAAAAGCCCTCTCCAGCGCGCCGCCGTTGGATGGCGCCCGCCGCTGCCGCCGCAGCCGCGGTCCTGCTGTTTGCCGTGTGGGTTCATGACTGGCAGAGCCTGCGGGAGGCCGCCGAAACCCCGGGCAAAGCTCCGGAACGCCTTTCTTCGTTGCGGAGCTTGGAGTCGAGCGCTCAGGTCGAACCCATTCCGGAGACTCAAACAGCGACGACTGCACAGCGAGCCGTCGATGGCCCGTCAGAAGGCCGCAGCTACCAGACGGAGCAGGATCCGACGCCGGAGCCCGCCGGGACAGAACCGCAGGACGCCGGAGCTGGTCAAATCGCCGCAGTTGAGGCCGGGGAAATCGCGGGCAGAGTCCTCGATGGGACGGGAATTCCGCTGCCGGGAGTCGACGTCACCGTCCGCGCCGCCGGGCGCGAGCTGGAAAAGACGACGGCAACCGACAATCGGGGACGATTCAATGTGACCGGAGTGCCTCCGGGCAGATATCAGGTTGCGGCGAGCCTGCCGGGATTCAAAGAGGATCGTCGTACGATCGAGTTGGCTGCCGGGCAGATCGCCCAATGGAACCCGCTGCTGGAAGTCGGAGAGGTGGGAGAAGTCGTGGAAGTCATTGGCGAGCCAGTCAGGATCGGCACGCTTTCGACAGCTGTTCATTCGGAGGTGTCCGCCCACCGCTTCGCATCGGAGGGAGCGCCGCACCCGGCGCAGCCAGGCGCAGCCGGAGCGGGCCGCTTCGAAGCGCCGCCCATGTCGTTTTTTTACGGAGTTCTGGACCCGGACGTTGCGCATCCGGCGATCCCGCAGTTTCACACCGAGGCTTACGACCGAATCGAAGACAATCCCTTCATACGGACCGACGAAGATCCGCTTTCCACTTTCTCGATCGACGTCGATACCGCCTCCTACTCGAACGTCCGGCGATTCTTGAACGATCGCCGGCTTCCTCCTCCGGACGCCGTGCGCATCGAGGAGATGATCAATTACTTCTCCTACGACTATTCGCCTCCCGCGGGAGAGCATCCCTTCGCAGTGCACGCGGAAACCGCCTCCGCGCCCTGGAACCCGGCTCACCGGCTTCTCAAAATCGGACTCAAAGGCAGGGAAATCGCGGCGGAAGCCCGCCCGCCTGGGAATTTCGTCTTCTTGATCGACGTGTCGGGGTCTATGCGACCGTCCAACAAACTGCCCCTGCTCAAGCGAGCCATGAAGATGCTGATTCGAGAATCCATGCGGGCAAAGGATAGGGTCGCGCTGGTGGTCTATGCGGGAACTTCCGGAATAGTCCTCGACTCGACGCTTTGCGAGGAGAAGGATCTCATCCTGCAGGCCATCGAACGACTGCAGGCCGGGGGCTCGACCAATGCGGGCGCCGGGATCCAGGACGCTTACGAGATCGCGCGCCGGAATTTCATTCCCGGCGGCGTGAATCGCGTGATCCTGGCGACCGACGGCGATTTCAACGTCGGCGTAACCAGCCAGGGAGAACTGACGCGGCTGATCGAAGAGAAGGCGAGAAGCGGGGTCTTTCTTACGGTTCTTGGCTTCGGAATGGGCAACCTGAAGGACTCGATGATGGAGAAGTTGGCACGACACGGTAACGGCAACTACGCCTATATCGACGACATCCGTGAGGCCCGCAAGGTGCTGGTTGAGCAGGCGGGCGGGACGCTGATGACGATCGCCAAGGATGTGAAGATCCAGCTGGAATTCAATCCGGAACGGGTGGCCGCCTATCGACTGATCGGCTACGAGAACCGCGTACTTGCGCACCGCGATTTCAATGACGACGAGAAAGCGGCTGGAGATATTGGCGCCAGTCACACGGTCACCGCGCTATATGAATTGATCCCCGCTGGGGCCGAAGTCCCCGGTCCGACGGCCGATCCGTTGCGCTATCAGGCGATGTCGCCGTCCTCAGGGCCGAAGAGCGAAGAACTCCTGTTTGTCAAGCTCCGCTACAAGGATCCGGAAGGCGAAAAAAGCCGACTGATCGAGGCGCCGGTTCGCGATTCCGAACGGAATTTTCAGGGCGCCTCCGCCGATTTTCGATTCGCCGCAGCCGTTGCGGCATTCGGGATGACGCTGCGCGATTCCCCGCATCGGGGATCGGCCGACTTCACGCTGGCTTACACTTTGGCGGAGAAGGCCATTGGGGCCGACCTTGGGGGATACCGGGCCGAGTTCCTGCAACTGGTCAAAAGAGCCCAGGCCTTGAAGTTGCTCGAAGAGAGCGAATGAGCCGGGACTGCGACGTTTCCACTGCCCGACGCAACGGAACCGGGCGGCGGTTTCGCGTGTCCAAAGGCGGTATGAAAGCCGACATCAACGTCACCCCCTACATCGACATCTTGCTGGTGCTTCTGATCGTATTCATGGTGATCCAGCCGATGAGGCAGTATGATCTGAAAACCCGCGTTCCGCAGTTGAGGCAGGAAGTTGCGGAGCCCTCCTCCCCGCCGATTCTAGTTTCAATGGACGAGCGCTTGACAGTACGGGTCAATGGCGAAGTCGTGCAGTCGCGGGAGCTCGGCGGCCTCCTCTTCGAGATGCTGAGTCGCCGCTCCGATCGCCGCCTGTTTGTCCGTGCAGCCTCCGACGCGGCCTTTGGACACGTTGTGGCCGTCATCGATGTCGCAAAAGGCGCAGGCGCCGGGGACATCGGGTTGCTGCAGGAATGAGAGCCGGATCGACAAGCGACAGTTTCACCGATCGGCCGCCGAGGCGTCAGAAATTTCGGGCGTAGCCGATCAGAATCAGGTAGTCGGCGAAAGCCGCGTCCCCGTG